>JASJEI010000170.1 GCA_030064795.1 Pleurocapsa sp. MO_226.B13
ACATAAATAACCTGAAGTATGTAACAAAATGTAAATTCGCTTCAACTTAATATCAATCAAAGGATTAAATCTACTTGACAAAAGTAAACATAGTTGAGTTTAATTATCCCGACCTACTTAATACCGCTTAACCCAATTCACCATTAACTATCAACTATCAATATTAATGATCGATCGCCAAGAAGTAAAAAAAGTTGCTAACCTAGCCCGCCTTAATATTACCGAGGCAGAAGAAGAAGCATTTACCACCCAACTCAACAGTATCCTTGATTATTTCGAGCAGTTGAGCGAATTGGATACTACCGATGTTCCCCCCACTACCAGAGCGATCGAAACTAGCAATATAACTCGCCCTGACAAATTAGTTCCTTTTCCAGACAAAGAGGAATTATTAAAAGCAGCCCCCGAACAACAGGGAGATTTTTTCCGCGTTCCCAAAATTCTTAGTTCGGACGAAGGTTAAAAACAATTAGTTAAAGATTATTCGGCAATTGCCTCTCAGTTTTGGGAGGTTATTTTTTTACGCTCCGCGTTAACCACAGTTTTGTTGATGCCAGCATATTCTTGGTACTCTCTAGCCAACGAGTTGAATTTTTGATTTTTGTATAGTTTTGATATCCCAACCAACTGACCAGGGCGAACGCACACGTTTCTTTACGTTGAATCAGAGAGAGAATTAAGAACCATTGTGAGATATTTATTATCCCATCCTGCTTTCTTTCGCTTGGCATGAACTCCAGCTTTAGCAGTAGATACTTTGGGATTTCCCGCTTGGTGCGCGTGCGACCCGCAGTGAAACTACGGGTCGGTCGCATCCGCTTTTTTACTCATTGTACAAAAGAAAATTTGTCTGATGATTCGGGATTGATTGAAATGTTAATCAAGAATCTTGAATACTTTAGAGCTAAACCAGTAAATCTACCTAAAATCACCATTTTGCTTGACAATGGATATCACCCCGAAAAACTAATGGAGAAACTAAAGGAAGTCTATCCCCAGATCGATACTCAGATTAGATTTGAGCTATCTCCCAAACCATCAAAGTCTCAAAAAAAAGCTCAAGGTAAATCAGGATTTGTTCCTGTCAAAGCTAGATGGGTGATTGAAAGAAGTAACTCGAGTATGGAAAGATGCATTCATTTTAGTCAAAAATTTTGAACGAACTCTTGACCATGGGACTACCAAACTTAATCTTTGTTTTGTCAGGCTGATGCTTAAAAGACTCGCTCAAGCCTAAAAAGATCTCAAATGGGTTCTATATTCAGAAGTGAGTAAGATTTGAGTAAAATCGTGTTGACCGTAAAAGGTCGTGCTGATGAAAGTCTCTATTTATAAGCAAGGCGAAGGCATGGGGATGGAGAGACTTGAACTCTCACGACCTTTTACGGTCAACGGATTTTAAATCCGCAGCGTCTACCAATTCCGCCACACCCCCTGGTGTGTATGTTGAATATTTATTTTCAATAAAGACTAATATATCATACAGCATTAACATTTAGAGCGCAATTTAATTTTGTAAGTAATTAAGAGAATTTTTAAGCATAAGTTAGTTTGGCTTAGGAACGATCGCGCGATCGCTCTATATTGACCCGATCGCCTGTTGCAATAGTTTTTCCTGCTTCGGTAGGAGATAGTCTAGTGTTGACTGCTAAACGAAAAAAATGATTAAAGCGCGATCGCTCTGTCCATTCTGGTAATGTTTCTTTCCGTTGTCTGGTAAAGATTTTTTGAAATTGGGGATATGCTGCTCCCGTTTGAGGATTGCGAGTTACAACTACACAGCGTTGACAAGGATTTACTCCTTGAAACTCTACCTCTCCGACTTTAAACTTAACTGTTTGCTCTGGAGTAGTAAATAATCGATCTTCCCAAAAAGCAGGTACGCCCCCTATTTCTATATTGGCTCGAAAACGACGACGAATACTTTCTACATTGAGTTCGGGATACCAAGAAGCGATCGCCTCAAGAGTTGCGGTACTGACTATGGTTGCTCCTGGAGAAGTCGTATCATCGGGAAAGCCCATGTCTAAATTCTGCTCGATCTTTACCCGAAAGCCAAAGTATTCTGCCAACCAAGCACAGAGTGCTGATTGTTCTGTAATTAAATTAAATGTTTGCGTTTTATTTGTATCCTCTATCTGTAACGCCAGGTTTTTAGTGACTAAATCTAATTTTGAACGTAAAGCATGAATTTTTTGATTGCGTTTGCCATTTACAAAGTTCCCAGCCAGATCGAATATGGCCCAAGTACGATCGCCTTCTAAAGCTCCAGATTTTAAAATCGTGACGCGATCGCCTTCTAATCTGTCTAGTGACTTAACTGGATAAACAAATAAGCGAGCAACATGAGGTCTGACGGTAGACATATTTATCCTACTGATCCTTGAGACGACTTGCTTTACTTTTAACGTATTTTTGTGCTTTTACCAACGGTGACTAGCAGGCTGCGAAACTTGTTTCCGCAGTAATCTCTGACTAACTCTTAATTGAAAACTCAGGAAATCGTTACTAAAAAAATTCTCCAAATGTGTATTTAGATACTAAATAAACTGTTTTGTCAAGATTTTTTTGTCATAATAATTAATATTCGTAATTTTTGTTAACACATCGCAATTTACCGACGATGACTAGCAGGCTGCGGAACTTGTTTTCGCAGTAAGATCTTACTTTCAATTCTTGATTTTTATTAAATAACCATCAGAAAATTATGGGACTAATTACAGGAGTCACTCTACAAGAAATTGAGTCTATTCAAGGAGGAATGGCAGAGTTTTATACACCCCAATCTAGTGATGAAACAATGGTGGTAAAAGTCCCTGCCAACACCATTGATGATTTATTTGTTCACAAACATCAGACGGATCAACTGCTTGTGGTGAGGGGTAGTTTCGTTTTAGTAGTTCTGTACGATCGACAGTATCAGTATATTCCTCTGAGTGAAAAATATCCTCAAGTCGTGACTATTCCTAAAGGGATTTTACATGGTGCAATCAATCTTTCCGATCGAGATTGCTTGTTAGTTAACGCAGTCTTGCGTCATGGCGAGCCTCATGAAAAAGATTATCAGCCAATAGCCAGACCTTTTCCCTACGATCTAGAACAGGCTAAACTGAGCTTAGAAAATTTGTCAGTGGAAACTAAAACTATGACTCTAGTCGCAGATGCAGGAATCTAAGCTAAACGACAAGCTTGAAGCTTCAAAAGGGGATTGAGCTAAAGCCATTCCCCTTTCAAAAAAGCATTTTCTTATCTTATTCGCGATTTCTATGTTAATATTTAACTTGCAACGAGTAACTAACGAGTAGCTGCTGTCGCCACAGCCTTACCTTTATCCCACTCTTGAATCTCTATAGATTGCAAACTAGGGAATAAAAAGTGGTTTTCTTCCACATACTGTGCGCCAAATAAACCTTTCTCTGCCCAAAAGTAACGATCTGTAGTATGTTCGTTTCTTTTAACTATTAACAGTGCTGGAGGCACGATGCCTAGGGAGCTTATATAGTTGCGAGCAGCGGTTACGGGTTTAGCTTCGCCACTTTCGATATGATACTGAGGAACAAGTTCTAAAATCTTGCGCCCTTCTTGGCGACGGCGGCTTTTACGTTTGCGTTTCCTTGCCAACCCTTTTACCTCCTGATATTTACTTAGTTAATACTGTGCGATTAGTTACGAATTCTTCAATAATTGTATCGTAATAAACAAAAAAAATCAATAGTCTGGAAGAAGGTGTTACTAAAAAAAGCTCTGGGAAAAGTTTCGGTATAAAATGTGCTGTTAAGTAATCTATGATGGAGAAAAAGATCGGGAAACAAAATACGAATTAACCGATGGTTGTTAGACTAAGAATTTAACTCTCTCTAACTATCTGGAGATTTCAGTCTTTAAAGCATTAATGTCAAACAATCACATTTCCAGCACTGAATTTACAAGTTTGTGTCAATCCCAGATTGCTCTGCTAGCAGATAGTCTGGGTGCAGTTTGGAGCATTATTTATTTAGCGCAAGAAGTAATTGAAGATGGGGAAACTCAACTATCTCCTTTGGCGATTTATCCTCAAACCGAAAATCAAAGTTTGTTGGAATTACCAACAGTTAGGTTATCGGAAATATGGCAGCAGTTACAATCTCATTCTCCAAACCAATTATTACCTGCTAATTTGATAAGTCAAGGCGAGCGCGCAGAATTGAATTGGCAGTCAGATTCGGCAGGGAGAAAGCAATTAATCGTCCCCTTGGTGCATAAAGAAACTTTTACTGGTTTATTAGTAACTGGGCGTGAGGATCGAGAGTGGCTACAGTCAGAATTAAAGCAAATAGAAGAAATTGCTCGGACATTAGCGATCGCTCGATTTTTAGAACTTCAGTATCATTGGACACAAGACGAGTTAGTCATTCAAGAAAATCTCAGACGGATCGAACGAGATCGTTTGGATAATTTGCTCCACCAATTGCGCAATCCTTTAACAGCATTACGCACATTTAGTAAGTTATTGCTCAAGCGGGTTTTACCAGAAGACCGCAATCATCAAGTGGCGAAAAGTATTTTAGAACAGAGCGATCGCTTTCAACAATTACTAGAACAGTTTGAAGCAGAATCGGCAAAAGAAACCTCAATTAATGCTGCTAATTCTTCTACCCCTTTGTTAGGGTTAAGTGAGAATACGGTCGGCAAAAGTAACTTTTTATTACCTAGTTCCGATGCCGAGTTAGATGCTATTGATTTAAAATCAATTTTAAAACCAATCTTAAACATCGCCGAGGCGATCGCTACAGAAAGAAAGATTGAATTACAAAATAAGCTGCCGACATCGATACCAAAGGTCAAAGCTGATTTATCGGCTTTAAGAGAAATTTTTAATAATTTGATTGACAATGCCCTCAAGTACACTAGTGAGGGAGGTAAGATCCAGTTAGATTTGGAGATGAAATATCTGACTCCTGAAGCTAAAATGCTCGGCATAGCGATTAGCGATACTGGTTACGGAATTCCTCAAGCAGACCAAAAGCGCATTTTTGAAAGACATTATCGAGGTATACAGGCACAAAGCCAGATTCCAGGTACGGGTTTGGGACTGGCGATCGCCAATGAGCTGGTTACCAGAATGCATGGAGAAATTGAGTTGATTAGTCCCAATAATCTATCCGAAGATAATCCTGGCACAACATTAATTGTTTGGCTGCCCATATCAATTGACAATTGACAAGGGACAATTGACAATACATTGAGGAACTAAGAACAGTAAAAAGTTTGCGCAAGCTATATTTTTTATTACCAGGAACAAAAGGGAAATTTAGCGGTGGTGGATTGTGGGCGGAATTAAATACTTGTGCTTTGGCGCAACAAATTTGTGATGCCGAAGTTATTACCTACAGACAAAAGGAAACAGAGCGTCTTTTTTTAGCCGATGTCCTGCCAGAATGTCATCCCAAATCGGCAATTTTTATCATTGGTTGGGGTTTTGATGTGCCAAAATTGATTGCTAGATTGAGGGGACAAAACATTGTTTATCATGCCCACAGTGCCAACTACGGTTTTAAGTTGCCGTCAGATATTCCCATAATTACCGTCAGTCGCAACACGATGGGGTATTGGGGAGAAAAAGCTGCTAATAACTTAATCTATTATTTACCGAATCAAATTGGAGATGAATTTGAGGATTTAAATCTTCCACGAGATATTGATGTCTTGGTACAGACACGAAAATCTTCAAAATATTTACTCCAGCAATTAGTTCCAGCTTTGCAGTCTCGCTATCGAGTAGAAATTATTGACAGCTATGTTGAAGACTTGGCAGGGTTATTTAACCGCAGCAAAATCTATCTTTATGACTCTGCTGAATATTGGGCTGTCAACGGCGTTACAGAAGGATTTGGTTTACCTCCCCTAGAAGCTTTAGCCTGTGGTTGCGAATTATTTTCCAGCGTCAATCATGGATTAAGCGATTTTCTCGATCCTGGGTTTAACTGCCATAAGATTGCTGGTTATAGTCTAGAGTACGATCTCAAAAGAATTGCCCGCGTATTATCATCACGCCAATCTCTAAATTCGTCTAAAACTTGGTTGGCAAACTATCGCAGCGAAAACTTAGTTGCCAGATTACGAGTTATCTTAACTGAAATCAACAACTTTTTTGAAGATCCCTCGCAATACCCTGGGAATATTCCCAACCTGAATAATAGATATCTTGTCCAACTAAAAATCCAAAGCCTACTGACCAAAATCCGACAAAAACTCAGCAAGTAAAAGAGACAGAGGAAGATGGGGAGATGGGGAGATGGGGAGATGGGGAGATGGGGAGATGGGGAAGATAGGGAAGCAGAAAAAGTACTACTAACTAGTCCAGAGACAAGGCATGCCTTGTCTCTGGTGAACTTCTGTAGGGACGTTTCCCTAAAGGACTCGCTTCGCATCGCATGAAACGTCCCTACCCGAACTCCGAACTATCAGCTACTTCCATTGTATGTATAGTAAGGTTTTGCTACCAACAGAAAGTGTCAAAATGTGTTAGAATATTTTTATAAAATGCGATTATATTGGGCTTTATTGGCGATAAAAAAGAATTAAGCCGAGTTTATCAGCCATTAATCCAAATTATTGCATATATTTGGAGTTTTTCATCGTATGACCACTTCCCAGGAACGGATTATCCCCACCGATCTGAGTAACGAAATGTCACGCTCCTACTTGGAGTATGCCATGAGCGTAATTGTTGGCAGGGCATTGCCAGACGCTAGGGATGGTCTAAAACCAGTCCATCGCCGTATTCTGTACGCCATGTACGAACTAGGACTAACCCCAGACCGTCCGTTTCGTAAGTGCGCCCGTGTTGTGGGGGAGGTGCTAGGTAAATACCATCCTCACGGCGATACTGCCGTTTATGAAGCTTTAGTCAGGATGGCTCAGGATTTCTCAATGAGAAGTCCTTTGATTGACGGACACGGTAACTTTGGTTCGATTGATAACGACCCTCCCGCAGCGATGCGTTATACCGAGTGTCGTTTACAGTCTTTGGCGACGGATTCGCTATTGCGAGATATAGAATTAGAAACGGTAGATTTTGCCGATAACTTTGATGGCTCGCAACAAGAGCCAATTGTTTTACCAGCGAGAATCCCGCAACTGCTGCTCAATGGTTCGTCGGGGATTGCGGTGGGGATGGCAACCAATATCCCGCCTCATAACTTGGGAGAACTAATTGAAGGTGCGATCGCTCTGATTCACAACCCAGAGATTAGCGATCGCGAACTGATGCAATATATCAAAGGCCCTGACTTTCCTACAGGGGGGCAAATCATTGGTCGAGCGGGCATCAAGGAAGCCTATACTACGGGAAGAGGTTCGATTACCATGCGCGGGGTAGCGGAAATTGAAACTATCCAGCAGCGAGGTAGAGCCGACAAAGAGGCAATTATTATTACTCAACTGCCCTATCAAACCAATAAATCCTCTTTAATTGAGAAGATTGCCGATCTGGTCAACGATAAAAAAATCGAGGGGATCTCAGATATCCGCGACGAAAGCGATCGCACGGGAATGCGAATCGTCATCGAACTCAAGCGCGATGCCTATCCCCGTGTAGTTTTAAATAATCTCTACAAACAAACCGCCCTTCAAGCTAATTTTGGGGCGAATATGCTGGCATTAGTGAATAACGACCCTCAGTTGTTGACTATTCGACGCTTTTTAGAAGTATTTTTAGACTTCCGTGTCGAAGCTATCACCAGAAGGACTCGCTACCAGTTACGCAAAGCCGAAGAAAGAGACCATCTGTTGCAGGGATTGTTGATTGCTTTAGATAATATCGACGCGATCATTCAGTTAATTCGAGGCGCAGCAGATACCGCTACAGCCAAAAACGAACTGGTAGAAACCTACGGTCTATCCATAACCCAAGCAGATGCAATCCTACAGATGCAGTTGCGTCGCTTGACGGCATTAGAGGCGGAAAAAATCCAGGCAGAACACGAAGATCTACAGGCACAAATTGCCGATTTAAATGATATCTTAGCTCGCAAAGAACGGATTGAAGCGATTATCGAATCCGAACTTACCAGTATTAAGAATGTCCATGCCACTCCCCGTCGGACTGAGATTGTTCAGGGAGAAGGAGAACTTCTAGATAAAGACTTAATTGCTAACGAACAGTCGGTAATTTTATTAACCGAACACGGGTATATCAAACGAATGCCCGTGAGTACCTTTGAAGCGCAAAGTCGCGCTACTAGAGGCAAGGCAGCAGCCAAAATGAAGGAAAACGATGGCGTAGAACACTTTATGACCTGTTGCGACCACGATACGGTGATGTTCTTTAGCGATCGCGGAGTGGTTTATTCTTTCCATGCCTATCAAATTCCTGCAACTTCTCGTACTGCTAGGGGAATTCCCATCGTGCAGATGTTGCCTATCTCCCAAGAAGAGAAAATTACCTCTTTGATTGCAGTCAGCGAGTTTACCGAAGATGTATATTTAGTAATGCTGACTCGTAAAGGGAACATTAAAAAAACCGCCCTCTCGGCATTTGCTAACATTCGTTCCAATGGTTTGATTGCGATCTCTCTGCAAGAAGAAGACGAACTGCGCTGGGTGCGTTTGGCAACGGAGGAAGATAGCGTCATTATTGGTACGAGAAAAGGGATGGCAATTCACTTTAAGACCGACAGTCAACAACTACGTCCTCTGGGCAGATCGACCAAAGGAGTTAAGTCGATGAAGTTGAAGGGAGATGATGAATTAATTAGTATGGACATCATTCCCGCCCAGATTGTTGCCACCATCGATTCAGCCGAAGAAGAGGAAGATCTTGCTGAAGAGATCGTTATTAATGAAGAAGTCGATCCAGGTCCATGGTTACTAGCAATTACCAATAATGGCTATGGTAAGAGAGTGCCTATTTCCAAATTCCGCCTCCAAAATCGGGCAGGAATGGGTGTTAGGGCAATGAAATTTAAAACTGATGACGATTGCTTGGTAGCGATCGATATTGTTAATCCCGAAGACGAACTAATGATTGTTACCAATCGCGGTATCATGATTCGTCAGGCAGTACAGGCAATATCTCTGCAATCTCGCAATGCGACTGGGGTTAGGGTGCAAAGACTCGACAAAGATGATGCGATCGCAGCCGTCGCCCCAATACCTCCAATCGTCGAGGAGGAAGGAGAAGAAGAAGCATAGCTAAGATCTAGAAATTATTTAATCTAAGAAGGTAGGGGAAGTGTTTCCTCTACTTTTTTTATTTTTAACTTACACCACCTCAAACATCGTTTTCATCTACTGGCAATGCATAATAGGCTATCCCTTCAAAGTTGTAGTTGGGAAGATTTGCCAGTACACTATCTTTTTCTACTTCATTGGGAGTATAAAAATGAACTCCCAAAGTAGGCTCATAAAAACGATATACGGGAATTGAGCCTTCTACTTCTGTTTCATAAGCATAAAATTTGACCCCTTCAAACTGAAAATTGGGTAAATTCTCGATGATAGAATCTCGCTCAACTTCATTAGTCGTGTAAAGGTGTACCCCAGTACTAGGATTGAAAAAGCGATAGACTTGCTGTGCTATTCCTGTTGTGGGATCTACCGTCTGATAAGATTCGCCTTCAAAGGTATAGTTGTTTAAATTGTCTCGTACACTATCTCTTTCTACTTCATCGGCAGTGTAAAAGTGCGCTCCCGCAGTCGGATCGAAAAAGCGATAGACTGTAGCCTCGTCGTTATTAACCACGCTAATCGGATTGTCGCTACCTGCAACCTCAATGTCCCCTTCACTAATATTCAAGTCAGCAGCTAGTTGGGCTATGCTGAAATCATCCAAAGATAAAATTCCTGTGTCGCTATTATAAATTACGGCTCTAATGTCTTGTACGCCTTGGATTGCAATCCTGTCTTCGCCTGGAACAAAATCGGCAATTTCGGTGAGAGTCTGTCTAATATCTTCAAGATTTAAAGTCTGAATTTCTTGTGTCGAAATTTCTTCTGGCGTATCTTGAGACAAGTTTATTTGAAAGATATCTCGTCCCGCACCACCAGTTAAAGTGCTACCACCATCTTCAACAATTAGGCGATCGTCTCCATCGTCTCCTGAAATAATATTTTCTCCGCTACCACCACTAATGGTATCGTTGCCAGCACCACCCGACAACTCGTCATTACCATCGCCACCAGAAATACCGTCGTCACCAGCACCACCTACAATAGTATCTGCACCGCCAAAACCACTTAAAATATCATTTAAGTCTCCGCCAGTGATGATGTCAGCATTTTCACTACCTTCTAATCTATTTTCTTGATCTGCTATACCTTTGATATCAAAGCCCCCATTTGGTAAGGGATCTCTGGTTTCAGGATTTGTAGGATTAACAACAGTAGACATTAATTAGGTGTATTATGAATGTTTTATTAACCGAGAAAATAATATCATAAATATACTTGGCTCTGTGAATAGTGAATGAGAAATAAGTTGATTGCTATCTATGTCTAGTCCTTAAGTCTTGTTTATCCAACTCGATTGTTTAAATTAAAATGAGGTTAAATAACGTTTATGTTTCTTAACTTAAAGCTCACCAACATCTTGCCCCCGATCGCTATAGGCTTATTATTGGCTACGGATCTCCAGGCCCAAGTTGTTCCTGATGGTAGCACCCCCACGACAGTAACGCTCGAGGGCGATCGCAATATCATTAGAGACGGACGATTAGAGGGAACTAATTTATTTCACAGTTTTTCTGATTTTTCTTTACCCAATGGAGGCGAAGCAGCCTTTGATAATGCCCTTAGCATCGATAATATTATCTCCCGCGTTACTGGGGGCAGAATTTCGGATATTAATGGCATTATTAGTGCTAACGGCGGAGCCAATCTATTTTTAGTTAATCCTGCGGGAATTGTGTTTCGGGAAGGAGCAAGCTTGCAAATTGGAGGCTCTTTCTTAGGTAGTACCGCAGATAGTATTGTTTTTCCCGACGGGTTTGAATTTAGTGCTAGCAATACTGAAACTCCTTTATTAACAGTTAATGCACCTATAGGTCTTAATTTTCGCGATCCAATAGCACCGATAGAAGTACAGGGAGCTAATTTAAGAGTTAATCCCGGTCAAACTTTAACTCTAGTGGGGGGAAATATTAGTTTTACTGATAGTATTCTGATTGCCAGAGATGGACTGGTGACAATTGGCGGATTATCTGAGGCGGGAACAGTTAACCTAGAGTCAAATTTCGGAATCGACTTGAGTAGCGATCTGGCACAAGCCGATCTGACTTTTAGTGATGGTGCAAGAATAGAAGTATCGGGGACAGGTACGGGAGCGATCGCTCTTTACGGCAGAAATATTTCTTTGATTAACAGTGTTTTTAATGCAGGGCTTGATACCGAACAGGTAGCAGGAGAAACTACTCCTGGTAATATCAGCCTCGTAGCTACAGAAGATATCTCTTTAGATGGTAACAGCATTATCAGAAATAACCTTGCCACTGGTAGTACTGGGGATGCAGGCAGTATTAATTTAAGTGCGGTCAATCTATTTCTTGATGGCGACTCTAGAATTAGTAGCACTATTCAAGGTAACGGTAATACAGGAGGCGTAACTATTAGCGTCAGCGAGCGCCTAAATCTAGAAGGAAGTCAGATTAACTCGCGGGTTGTAGAGACTGGCGTAGGCAATTCAGGAGATATCCAAATTAGTGCTAACTCTCTGGCTCTCAATAATTCATCGATATTCGCTCAAACTCTGGGTAATGGAAATCCTGGAAATCTGACTATTGATGCTACGGAAAGTATTACCCTGGTTAGTAGCCAATTTCAAAGCCAAGTAGCTCCAGGCGCGACGGGAAATGGTAATAATGTCACCATTAATACTGGCAATTTCAGTTTAGATAATTCCCAAGTTTTAGCCGACTCCAATGGGATCGGTGATGCAGGAAATGTCTTTATTACCGCAACGGGAGATCTTACTTTAGATAATGACACTATTATTTTGAGCAAGGTATCTGAAGGAGAGGGGAATGCAGGGAATGTCAACATCAATTCGGATCGTTTATTACTAGATGGCAGGAGTTTTATCATTAGCAATACAGGCGATCGCGATCTAACCCTAACCAATACAGGTAATGCAGGGGATGTAGTTGTTGATTCTCGAATTGTTGCTTTAGATAATTTTTCACAAATTACCAGTAATTCCCTGAGTAATGCCGATGGTCAACCAGGAAATGTCGAGGTCAATACCGATACTCTGACCATTGCAGGAGGCTCTAACATCAATGCCCTAACAGAAAATAACTTTGATGGCGGTACAGTTACTATCGATGCTCAAAATATCGAACTCCGTACGGGAGGGAAAATTGTTACTGGTACTGATAGCGCAGGAAGTGGCGGTAGTATTATTCTAAATGTGACCGAAGCGATTAATATCGATGGCGAAGCTGCACCCACCCAACCAGAACCTTTTCTCGAACAAATTTTACAGGATTTAGAACCAGAGACAGGTTTGTTTGCCAATGCGACGTTAGATGCGTCAGGAGATGGAGGTAGTATTGAAGTTAGTAACCCAACAGAGATTAACCTTTTCAATGGCGCGACGATTTCTGTAGCCAGTGAAGGGACGGGGAATGGCGGAAATATATCTTTACAAACTGAGGAGTTGACTTTAGAGAATCGAGGTATGGTGGAAGCATTTACCAATAGTGGCACGGGAGGTAACGTCAATCTTCAGGTAGCAGATCTGATTTTTATGAGAGAAAATAACAACCTCATTTCCGCTAGAGCCTCTAATGATGCTAATGGCGGAAACGTAATGATTGACACTAACTTTGTTGTGGCTCTACCCAACCAAAACAACGATATTATCGCCAATGCGGAGGCAGGAAATGGAGGTAATATTGATATTACTGCCGAATCACTACTCGGTATTGAAGAGAGAGCATCTCAGCCTGTTAATTCTACCAATGATATTGACGCTAGCTCTGAGTTCGGTTTAGACGGTAACGTTTCTATTTCTACCCCCGATGTAGATCGAGCCAGAGGCGCGACAGAGTTAGATGCCAGAATTATTGAACCCCAGGCTAGTGTAGCTCAGATCTGCTCGGCTGAAAATTCAGATACGGGAAGTAGCTTAAGTATCAGAGGGAAAGGCGGAATTCCACTTGAGCCAATAGAACCATTTATTGCAGATACAATTATCGTGCCACAAAGTACCCAGACAAATGTTCCAACCCAAGAACCAGCCAATGCAATCTTGACCGCTCAAGGCTATATTTATCCAGCACGGAGTGTAGCGATCGCCCCAAACGGGGATCTTATTTTACACAGTCACCCCAATGCTCAACTAGCTTCCAGAAATCCAACCAAATCTAGTAACTGTATTTAATTTTGACTTACCTCAACCCGTGTTAATCTTAATTCCTCCAGCCAAAACCCTAGACTTTGAAACTCTTGCTAGTTGCGATCGCTTTTCGCAACCTGCTTTTTTATCGGATGCGAAAGCATTGGTCAAAGCTAGGAACAAGATCGTCAACAACTCCATAGATTAAATTCACAACGACTTATGATTCCAGGAGAAATAATTACTCAAGCAGGTGAAATCGAATTAAATGCAGGACGAGAAACGATCCAAGTTCAAGTAGCTAATACAGGCGATCGCCCAATCCAAGTTGGTTCTCATTTTCATTTTTATGAAGTTAATCAAGCTTTACAATTCGAGCGCGAACCCACTAAAGGGATGCGTTTAAATATTCCCGCAGGAACAGCAGTCAGATTTGAACCTGGGGATGAAAAAGAAGTAGAATTAGTGGCGATCGCGGGGAGTCGGGAAATATACGGTTTTAATGCCTTAGTTAACCAAAAATTAGAGTAAAAGCAAACCAAAAGGAAATTGAACTATGCCAACAGCAGCAAGACTGGGAATTGGCGGGCCTGTAGGTAGTGGTAAAACGGCCCTACTAGAGTGTATTGTTCCCCGATTGAAACAGCAAGGTATTGAAGTAGCGATTGTTACCAACGACCTGCTTACTACTGAGGATGCAGACAGACTTAAAAGTGGCGGGATTTTACCGAGCGATCGCATCATCGGTGTAGAGACGGGTAGCTGTCCCCATACGGCTATTAGAGAAGATCCGACAATGAATCTTTTAGCAGTGCAGGATTTGGAAATACTCTATCCCGATCTAGATTTAATTTTAATCGAGAGTGGGGGCGACAATCTTGCCTCTACTTTTAGCTACGATTTAGTCGATGCCTATATTTTTGTCATTGATGTAGGGGCGGGAGATGATATACCCCGTAAAAATGGCCCTGGTTTCGTTCAAGCCGATCTAGTAGTCATTAATAAAATCGATATTGCCCCCTATGTTGGTGCAGACTTGAATTTAATTCGTCAGCAAGCTCCAGAACACCGCCGAGGTAAACCGATCGCCTATACTAATTGTAAAACTGGCGCAGGATTGAACGAGGTAATTGGTTTTATTGAAGAGAAGCTGCTATTTCGCAGTCCATCTTCGGTAATGGGTGCGACAAAGGAATAGAGATGGGTAGAGATAACCTGGAGATACAACTGAAGCCTGACCGAAGCGATCGCACTATAGTTACCCATCAGTATGCGTCCTATCCCTGGCGTTTGTCTGGTGTATTTCGTCTGGATGCTGCTGAGTCGCACCGCGCCTATCTCTATATCACCAACACTTCCCCTGGGTTACTGGCTGGGGATAATTTGGGTTTATCTTTACAGCTAGAAGCGGGGGCTAGTCTCTATCTTACCGACCAAGCTGCTACTAAAGTTCATGCTATGCCGATCGCGGGGACAAAAGCAATAGTCGAGTCAAAGATTCAAGTGGGAGAAGGAGCGAGTTTAGAGTTCGTACCAGAACCGCTCATTTTGTTTGCCGATGCAGCCTTAGAGCAAACTACCCGCATTCAACTCCACGAGGGCGCAGAACTTTTTTGGAGTGAGATTATGCTTCCTGGGAGGTTGGCTAGGGGAGAGTGTTACCAATTCCGCCACTATTTTAGTCGTTTAGAAATTACCTCGACGGGAGAAGAACTGTGGTTTAGAAATAATACTCACTTAGAAGGAAAACAGAATCTCTTTAAGCATAGCGATCTATTTGCCTCTAAGCCCGTACTGTCTAATTTAATCTTAGTTCAACCACAGACAGATCTTGAGGTACTGGGTAAAAATCTTGAAGACTTAGAAACTGCTAACTGTCCCGACTTAATCGTAGCTAGTTCTGTTTTACCTGAAAGCAAAGGGCTACTGGTTCGCGCTATGGCAAGTAAAACTCTAGGAATCAAAAAGTATCTTAAATATGCTTTAAACTGCGTTCGTTGTTTGGGCGATCGCCCTTGTTTACCTTATGTTCCCAAGTAACTGGACAAAATAAACCCTTTTATTGAAGGGAAGTATAGGAAGCAGGGGAGGCAGGGGAAGCAGGGGAGGCAGGGGAAGCAGGGGAGGCAGGGGAGGCAGGGGAAGCAGGGGAAGCAGGGGAAGCAGGGGAAGCAGGGGAAGCAGGGGAAGCAGGAGAAGAAAGACCAATATACCCGTATAAAAAAATATACAAGTAAATTTGCCTATCTATCTACTCAACGTAATTAGTGAATGATCAATAATTAATGACAAATAAAACAATCGAAATCGCACAAACTTATCTAGGTAATCTCAAAGAAGATGCTAGCCTAGCCCAAAGGGTAAAAACAGCCCGCGATCGCCAGCAATGTTTAGAAGTATCCCTAACTCAAAGCGATCGCGCCAAAGGCAGAATTCAGGCAAAATCTACCTCTGGGACAACTGTAGGCATTATTAAAAGTCGAGATTGGTCGCTGCGTCAAGGAGATGTATTTACTACCGAATCTGGTAAGCTACTACTGATTCATCTGCAACAGCAAAGGCTTATGGTACTGAGTTTTACCGAACCCGTGACAGACCGAGCTATAGAATTGGTGCATCTCGGTCATGCTTTAGGCAACCAACACTGTCCGATAACTATTCGCGATCGCAAAATTTATCTTCAACCGACAGGGGATACAGCCATAATTGAAAAGACTATTAGAGATTTTCAAATTCCTGGTTTGAAAATAGATTATGAATCGCGTAGCGAAGCCATGCCGTTAGGCTTATCGCCCGAAGAACATCTTAACTTTTCCCACCATACCCATCACCATAGCTAATGATTCAGTCTCCGATCGCCCAACAACTTACCTTGATGCAGTTAGCTGATTCTTTTTTTCCCACTGGTTCTTTTACCCTCTCTCACGGGTTAGAAACTTTGGTGCAAACGGGAAAAATTCAGTCGATGCCAGAATTGCAAATTTTTTTGCAGCTATTGTTACGTAACAAGGTAGGAGTAACCGATACAGTAGCCCTAATTCACGGTCATCGGGGGATTAGAAACGGCAACATGGAGGCAATAAGACAGGCAGATAGACAACTATTCATCCAAACGGCGATCGCTAAAAATCGAGAAACTCAGCGTCAAAGCGGAAGGGCTTTATTAATGGTAGCTAGTTCTACTTGGCAAGATGAACGACTCAAAATCTTAAATCGAGAAGCTGCTAGGGGAAAAATACACTGTTTGCATCCCGTTATGTTTGGTGCAGTTGCTGCGATCGCGAGTTTGAGCGAACGAGATGCAGTACTAGCTTTTTTACATGGTTTGGTGACGAGTATCTTGGGCGCAGCAATTCGTTTGAGTGTTTTGGGACACATCCAAGCCCAGCAAGTTTTACTCCAACTAGCACCAGATATTGAGGCAGTTTGGTTGAAAGCTGCATCGATGGAGTTAGAACAGATGTGGTCTGGTACTCCTGCTATCGATATCGCTCAAATGCAACATCCAAAATTGCCTCAAAGATTGTTTGCCAATTAATAGATGTGCCGTAGAGACGCGACATGTCGCGTCTCTACTCGATAGAAAAACATAAATGTGAGGAATTAAAACTATGAGTTATCGTATGGATCGACGGGCGTATGCCGATACCTTTGGGGCAACAACAGGCGATCGCGTTCGTTTGGCAGATACGGAATTATTTATTGAAGTGGAACGGGACTACACTACCTATGGCGATGAGGTTAAGTTTGGTGGTGGTAAGGTAATCCGCGACGGGATGGGACAGTCTCCGATCTCTCGCGAAGATGGTGCGGTAGACATGGTAATTACTAACGCCCTAATTCTCGACTGGTGGGGTGTGGTTAAAGCCGATATCGGGATCAAAGACGGCAAGATCGAAAAAATTGGCAAAGCAGGTAATCCCTATATTCAAGATAACGTCGATATTATTATTGGTGCTGCTACCGAAGTTGTTGCAGGGGAAGGACATATCGTGACGGCGGGAGGAATAGACAGTCACATTCACTTTATCTGTCCCCAACAGATTGAAACGGCGATCGCCTCTGGCGTGACAACTATGCTTGGTGGCGGTACTGGCCCCGCTACGGGAACAAATGCTACTACCTGTACTCCTGGGGCATGGAATATCTGGATGATGCTACAGGCTGCCGATGCTTTTCCGATGAATTTGGGCTTTTTGGGTAAGGGAAACAGTGCCAAACCAGAAGGGTTAACAGAACAAGTTAAAGCGGGTGCAATGGGTTTAAAACTCCACGAAGATTGGGGAACGACTCCCGCAGCGATCGATACTTGTCTGGGTGTCGCCAATGAATACGACGTTCAGGTGGCAATTCATACTGACACTCTCAATGAAGCTGGCTTTGTAGAAAATACGATCGCCGCTTTTAAAGACCGAGTAATTCATACTTACCATACCGAAGGGGCTGGAGGGGGACACGCACCAGATATTATTAAAGTCTGCGCCCTGAGTAACGTTTTGCCCTCCTCTACTAATCCTACTCGTCCCTTTACCGTCAATACTCTAGAAGAACATCTCGATATGTTGATGGTGTGTCACCACCTCGATAAAAGCATTCCCGAAGACGTAGCCTTTGCCGAATCGAGGATACGCAGAGAAACTATTGCAGCCGAAGACATTTTACACGATTTAGGAGCATTTAGCGCGATCGCCTCCGATTCTCAAGCAATGGGTAGAGTGGGAGAAGTAATCATTCGCACTTGGCAAACCGCCCACAAAATGAAAGTACAACGGGGTGTCTTATCCTCCCCCACAGAGGAAGTAGCCGACAATTTCCGCGCCAAACGCTATATTGCCAAATACACCATCAACCCCGCCATTATGCACGGCATCGCCGATTATGTCGGTTCCCTAGAAGAAGGCAAACTCGCCGATATCTGCCTCTGGAAACCCGCTATGTTTGGCGTAAAACCAGAAATCGTAATCAAGGGTGGTGCGATCGCTTGGGCGCAAATGGGCGATCCCAATGCTAGTATTCCCACTCCCCAACCAGTCTATATGCGTCCCATGTTTGCTAGCTTTGGTGGTGCAGTTAATAGCACTTCTTTGACCTTTGTATCCCAAGCAGCATTAGATGCAGGTATACCCAAACAAATCGGTCTCAAAACCCATGCTGTCGCCGTCAGCAATACTCGCAAAATCAGTAAAGCAGACATGAAACTTAACGAAGCTACCCCAGAAATAGAAGTAAATCCCGAAACCTATGAGGTGAAAGCAGACGGCGAACTATTAACCTGCGAACCAGCATCAGTCTTACCGATGGCGCAGCGTTATTTTCTCTTTTGATGGCGGTTTTTCCTCAAGGCGATCGCACTTTCTGCTACTCATAAAAATCTATCTTCCTCGACACTTTCTCATAATTTTCGACTGCTATACAAATAGTTTTAGGCGATGAAACCATTTTAGGTTAAGAGTCACTGGCTCTTGACTAGCAGTTCCCCATTCCATTGCTCATCTGAGAATTCTATTAACTTGTGTAACAATTTTCAGTATTTATTAAAAAACATTAAATTTGCTAGACATAATTGCTATGCTGTGTACGCAGGGCGATTAAACAAAAAATCGTTTGATATCTTCAATCTAGGAGGTAATTATGTTGGAACGGAGAAAGAAGATACGTCGTTCGATTTCTATAGAGCAAATCAAGGAAATTTATCGAGATCATCCCAGTATGCGTCGTATAAATGTTTTCAAAGAACAACTCAAACAAGAGAAATTGCAGGATAAAATTTTCTGTCAGTCGATTAAAAGAGAAATAGCCAACCATAGATTCTAAAGCGATGCCTTCGGCTAGCTTCGCAATCGCAATTGGTAGTGAGATTAACGCTACCAATTTTTCTTCTTTTCAAGCCTTATAAAACTCTACGGTTGTCCCTGCAAGATCGGCAACCTTATCGATTAAGTCCTGACGCTCTTGTTCGCTCATTGCCACAAAAGAATTAGCCAGATCGACTTTTTCTTGCATCTGTTGGGGATTATTCGCACCTGTAACTATGACACTAACGGGTAATGACCAAGCAAAATTAATTGCTTCGGCAATACTAACTCGATTGGGAACAATTTTGGGATTATCTCCATGTTGTCCGTGACTCGAACCACCAAAAAAACCGCCATTGGCTAGAGTCTTCATCGCAATTACGCCGATATTTCGTTCGACTAATTTAGCCATTGTCTGATTGATAAAGCTAGAATAACTCGGATCGGCAAGATTGACGGGCATTTGACAAGTATCAAAAATATCTGATTCTTCTAATACTTTTAAGTGTGCTTCTGGTTGACGATGACCAGTAAAACCAATATGCCTTACTTTTCCCGATGCTTTAGCTTCTGTCATTACCTCAAAGACTCCATTAGCAATGCGATCGCTCACATCTTCGGGACTATTTACACTATGAACTTGCCACAGATCGAGATAATCGGTATTTAACCTCCGCAAAGAGTCTTCTAAATCGCGACGAGCATTCTCGGCATCGCGGGCGGTAGTTTTAGTCATCAAATAAATTTCATCCCGATATTTAGGAGTCAGCAATTTACCCATGCGAGTTTCGCTACCTCCAGACTGGTACATTTCGGCCGTATCAAAAAAACGTACCCCACCTTCGAGGGCAATTTCAATCGTTTCTTGGGCATCTCTTTCGCTCATCCCTCCCAGATGCGCCCCACCTACACCCAGCATGGTTACAGCTTCGCCAGTGCGTCCTAGTTTTCTGAGGGGTAACAATTTCCCCAGGCGATCGCTTTTTTGTTGCTCTTGAGCATTAGTTTGAGATGCTAAGATTAGCCCTGCGGTAAAACTTCCCAACCATTTGAGTAACGAACGACGTTCCATATTAATCTCACCTTAGTGCTTTTAGGATCATTGTAGGGTAGCTTCCAAATTAGCATAGTCAGAGATTACGAGAGAAGTGGAATAGAGATTTTTCTGCATCGAAAATTCTGTTTGGTAGACATCAATGTCGCTCTGCGATCGCCATTAAATCGCTATAACTTAGTTCAATTTAGCGGTGGAACAGATAATTTAGTTATTATTGAAGGCGATCGCTTTATTCGACAACAAGAGCAAGATTTTCGCCCTCATTTACCTTTAATACTTCGTTGGTAAAATTAAATTGATCGTTAGTTTGTAGGGTGGGCAATTAGTAATTTTGGCAACGATAATTTGCTCTCAATTATTTTTTGCCCATCCTACATTTTTTCCTTGTATGTACCAATGTCTCAGAAAAAAAATTATGAATATACAACTCAAACCCGAACAGGAAAAATTTATTCAAGACAAAATTGCCAGCGGTGCATACAGTAACGCTGAGGATGTCATTGCTGAAGCATTTAAATTATTAGAGATAAGAGAAAGAAAGCTAAATGAACTGCGAGATAAAATCACTGTTGGAACAGAACAATTAGCTAACGGGCAATTAACCGACGGTGAAGAAGTTTTTAATCGCTTTAATTAAGTTAATTAAATCATCAATCAAAAGTTAATTTGCTCTCTTTACGAAAACTTTCTGGGGTTTTTCCCGTCCAAGTATGAAAAGCACGGAAAAATGAGTTTGGATCGTCAAAACCTAATAAAAAAGAGATTTCACCACCAGATGTGCTTGAGTTAGTCAAATAATATCGTGCTAATTTTTCACGGGTCTGATTTAATTCCATTTTAAAGCTAGTTGATTCTTCTTGTAATCGCCGTTGCAAAGTTCGTTTACTCACTCCTAATTTATGAGCTACATCCTCAATTGAAGATTGACCAGTTGGTAATAATTCCAGTAAGGCACTCCTAACGCGATCGCTGAAACTAGCATTAAGTTCCAAATCTATAAGCCTTTTCCTAAGTTCGGGTTCAAAAAACTGCCACATTGATTCATTTTTAGTTAAAAATGGACATTGAGCATCTACGATGGAGAATCTAATTTGATTTTTTTCTCCCAACTGAGGAGTAGTACCGAAAAAATCAATATATGCCTCTTCAATATTTAATTTTTCTTGAGTCAGAATTTTCAGCGGGACAATATGTTCTCTAGTTGCTAGACGAATTAAATGAACTAGAAACACTGATTCGGTTGCTACTAACAATCCAGGCAATTTTTCATGAGGATCGATAGAGTCAACAGTCAAGGTGACATTTGTTTTGCTTTCAGTAACATCAAGAGTCATTGGTCCAAGGAGTTTCTTAAACTGACTTAATCGTTTCATTGCCACTAAAAGGTTAGGACTACAAAGGGTGGCAAAAAGTGGTGGATTAAATGATTCAACTGGTGCTGCTTGACCCAACTTTAAAGGAAAAGCAGGGTCGTTTACTGTTTCACCCAACCCTACCCAAAATCGAAAATATTCGGTTGAGTTTAAAGTTACTGTTTGACGAGAAAAAATATCTGTTGGTAATTGAGCGCGAGTTAACACCTCGCAAACACTTATACCAAAGTCTTTAAATATGAGTATAGTTGTATATCGAAAACCCTAACACAGGTTCCATCGATATCAGGCTTAGTTCATTTTTCCAATTGGGAACATCTCCTGGTTTACCTGACAGATAATAATCCCGCATTCCTAAGGTAATAGGTCGAGCTGTTTTTATTTCTTCTTCTGTCTCAGGCACAAGCTTAATCGTCATATCCTCACCTGTCTCAAAGTATTTTTGTCGGGCAGCAGCAGCAGCGGGTAGAAGATTGGCACGTAAATTAGCTGAACCGCCCATAGCTTCCAGATATTCCTCTGACGATGTTAAATATGGGCTGACGATTGCCACAGCCTTTACCCTGGAGTCGAAAGCTGCTGCATAGGATGCGTATCCAGCCCCCGCACATACACCCATGTTAAAAATATTGTCTACATCCACTTCTTCGAGAGCGCCCCACGGGCGCTAGGGCACCCGTTATGGAGGGAAGAAACACTAGGGAAGGAGCGATCGCCTTAAACCAAGAGCTGATAGAGACGTGAGTCAGAGACAATCTCCTCAATTCTTGTATATTATTCCTGTATCCTGACAGTTAAAACCGTAACTTCAATGGTGCGATCGTGCCCGCTCGAGAGCGTGGTTCTGGGGATGATGGTTATGACATTGGTGAAGGGCTTATACCTATCCCGTTTAGGAGAATCTAACCCAAAATCAACCCAGGTCAGGATACATAGGAACCGAGAATTGAGGAGTAAAGGATGAAGATTCCCGCCGCTGGAAAAAGCCAAAAAGAGTCAAATTTCGAGCGAATCAATCCCCACGCTGCTGGGATAGATATCGGTTCAGGAGAACATTGGGTCTGTGTACCCTCTGACCGAGCTGAACAAAACGTCCGCAGCTTTGGTTGTTTTACCCCCGACCTGATAGCTCTGGCTGAGTGGTTAATCGAGTGTCAGGTGGAGACAGTAGCGATTGCTTGCAACAGGAGTGTATTGGATTCCTCTGTTTCAAATCCTGGAAGCTAAGGGTCTGAAAGTTAATCTGGTTAACGCCCACCATGTCAAAACTGTTCCCGGTCGGAAAAGTGATGTCCTCGATTGTCAATGGTTACAGAAATTGCATACTTTTGGTTTATTATCGGCATCTTTTCGTCCCGATAACCAAGTTTGTGTTCTGCGCAGTTATATCAGACAACGGGAAACCTTAATCAAAGAGGCGGCGACTCACGAAAGAGCGGATGCAGAAAGCATTGATTCAGATGAATCTCCAACTCCATAAAGTAGTTAGTGACATCACGCTTAGTCACGGGAATGGCAATCATCAGAGCAATTGTAGCAGGAGAGAGAAATCCACATAAGTTGGCCGTTCTCAAGGATAGACGCATTCACAGTAGCACCGAGCAAATCGCCAAGGCCTTAACTGGAGACTATCGAACCGAACATCTGTTTGTACTCCAACAGGAATTGACCCTCTACGATATCTATCAACAGCAAATTGCTGCCACTGACCGAGAAATCGAGAATTGTCTAGCTAAATTTGAGAGCCAAACGGAAGAGGAGCCGCCACCCAGGAAAGGGAAAAAGCGCAAAAAAGCCCCAGGCAATGAGCCTGATTTTAACCTCCACCACCACCTGTTTCGCGTCAGTGGGGTAGATTTTACCCAAATTGATGGACGAAGATGTCCTAACTGTGCAGACGATTCTCTCGGAAGTAGGATTAGACCCCACTCGTTTCCCTACGGTCAAGCACTTTTGCTCTTGGTTAGGTTTATGTCCTGGTTCGCGGATTAGCGGAGGCAAAGTCAAAAGTTCTCAAACCCGCAAGGTAGTTAACCGAGCTGCCAATGGCTTCAGAATAGCTGCTCAGTCTCTCAGTCGCTCTCGTTCAGCTCTTGGGGCATTTTATCGGCGACTGCGTTCTCGATTGGGGGCACCCAAAGCGATTACTGCTACTGCCCACAAACTAGCCCGAATGTTCTATCTCTTATGGACCAAAGGACAACCTTATCGTGATCCTGGTGCTGATTATTACCAACAGCAACATCGAGAGCGAATGGTTAACAACGTGAAGAAAAAGGCGCTCTCCTTGGGTTTTGAACTAGTAGCTCAACCCCAGTAACAATGGTGTTTCTTAGGAGTACCGAGGAAACTGATCGAATTATGAATATCTTCTGTGATTCTATAGGCATTCTGTAACAGAGGATGTCCCTCACTCTCACCAAATCCCCTGGGGTCGAATGCTAGAGTGATAAACCCTTTATTACTCAATTTTTCTGCATACAGCCCAATGGTCTGTTCTTTCACCCCAGTTGCGGGGGGATTAATGACAATTGCAGGTCTTTTCTGACCTTCAACGTAATCTTTAGGTAGATAGATATGGGCGATAATTTTTGAGTCTTCGCTGTCATAACTAACTAAATTTTTTCCAGGTTTTAAATCTTGATTGGTCACATTTTTGTTCTTCTTATTTAAACTAGATACTTCATTAATTTCAGAGACTGGATACTCTTCTTCTGTGTAGGAACATCCAGGTATAAAACCTGCTCCTAAGAGCAAGCAGCCAGAGAGAATTATCTTTAGCAATTTCATTTTGTTTTTTTCACCAATATAAGTAGCTCTCGGAGTAGAGCTTAGAGCTATTTATCTATGTTGTATTTAGATGCCAAATTGTTGTTTAATACCTTGGATAAACCTTTTATCATCCAACTCTTTTCGACTAGCCACGATCGCTTTAGCATCTTCTCCAGCCGTATATCGTAATCGGTCAGTACCGTCTGTTGCTGCTTCATAAATAACGTTAGCTACTACAATAGCTTCAGAAGCATTACTCATTAAAGATTCCATAGCCTTGAAAACTTTACCTACTAACCCTTGATATTCAGTTAGACTTTCATCGTTGTTAAAATCAACTGAACGACCACTAAAATCGGTTTTAATCGCTCCAGGTTCAACAATTTTTACTTTGCAACCAATTGTTTCCATTTCAAAACTTAGTGCTTCAGAAATTCCTTCAACAGCAAATTTAGTTCCGTGATACAGAGAACCAAAAGGAAAAGTCATTTTGCCCCCAGTCGATGAAATGTTAATTACAATACCCTCTTGATTTTTCCTGAAGTGGGGTAGGATAGCTTTGGTTACATCCAATAAGCCCAGCACCATTGGTCACAAGTTAAGCTTGAATAGCAGTTGTCAAGAGGGTTTGAGAATTTGGCTCAAAGAAGAAATCGGATGAATTTTTCTGTCGTTCAGGAAACGGAGCAATAATTAATCGAACAAGAGGTTTTCGTATCGAT
>JASJEI010000171.1 GCA_030064795.1 Pleurocapsa sp. MO_226.B13
AGATATAAATAAATCAAAATTACCCAGGTATCTGGACAATAATTCACATCTAACTACTTAACATTTTCTAGTTTAAAACTCTACTCAAGCTGCTTTTTTGAGTGTATTCTTAGCCGAGGGGATATATTTATTTGCTTGTGCAGTAGGAATTAAAACCCATCCTGCTTTACGAAGATGTTGATAAGTTGCCCAGCCTTTTGAGCCTCCTGGAACGCGATAATCTGGGACAGAATACTGAGAATATAAGTTATATGGTTTCCAAGGTTGATAAGCGTATTCTCTTAGATGAAGTACGATAGTTTGTCGATTACGGCTATCGAGTAGCCAACACATTTGTTTATCCATAAATAATTTTGACTCACAACTTACTTGGCATTTATATTCACTAACTCTATTTTGATAAGAGTTTATCTGTGGTTATGATTTATTCAATGCCAATGTTCTTCATGTTTCTAACACAGAAAAAAAGATAGTCAAAGTTAATTTCGTTACCAAAAAAGCTACAAGTTTAATTTTTGGTCATGACCAATACAGATCGTAATGATTAGCCATGATTATTTTCGCGATCCTTTAATAAGATTTTTGATTAAAAATCAGAGCTTAATTTAGAAATACTGTGAATATTTAATATATTGAAAAACAATAAGCGATCGCTAAAAAATTTAATTGTTCTGCGATTTAATTACAACAATAAATCGCAATTTCGTCGCTCGCCAATAAAACAAGAGGGATGCTCTCAAGAACATCCCCATTTCAAAAGTATTATCAGAATTTAAATTGAGCTTTATATACCAGCAGTTTTATAAATCGTTTAGCTGGCGTTATTTATAACCGTATTTATGTAGACAATAATAAACTTCACTTGGCATACCAGGCAGTGATCTCGGACACACCCTCCAATACTGTTCGCTTAACAAAGTTATGTGTTGAGACAAGCAAGGGGAGTAAGGGGAGCAGGGGAAGCAGGGGAAGCAGGGGAAGCAGGGGAAGCAGGGGAAGCAGGGGAAGCAGGGGAAGCAGAGGGAGAAAACCTTGTTTTTTCGTTCCAATTAGAGTGGGAATTTACGACTTTATTAAAAACATACACTTGAGAGGGGAAGCAGGGGGGAGAGGAAAATAAGACCGATCCGAACAGTATTGACTCAATAACTACGGGGTCTAGTTCTTCTTCTAGAAAAGAACAGAGGAAGCAACCAACCTAAAATAACCCCCAGACCGCTACAAAAAGCTAGTAGGACTCCTACGGGAACGGCGATCGACTCAAAAATTAAAAATTTCACCGAGACATTTTGGATATTTTGGATCGAAAAAATGGCGATCGCTGTAATCCAGATCCCTATAATTAAAGCATTCAATAAACCTGCCAGTGCTTTCATAATGATCGATAGTATAACGGAGGTCAAATTTGGATATAACTACTGTACTCCTATAGATCTGCCCCCTGGAAGTTCTGAACCTAGTATAGTGCGAATCTTGATTGGCGAATCTTGAGGATGGGGTTCCCAGCCTACCTCATATCCTGCATCCCAAGCTTGTTTTCTGGCTGCGCGAAAAGCTTCAAAACTATCTGGTCTAACTATGAATACTAGATAGTCTTTATTAGGATTAAACTGAGATAATACTTGTTGAAATTGAGAATTTGCTGTTGTAAGGCGATCGATTGGTTCTCCAACTTCATCTGACAAGGGTTCAAAGAGCAAAGATACTCCGTTGTCAACTGTTGTGACCTCGTAGTTTTTGGTACTAGCTCTAAAGTTACTCTGACGACCGAGAATACTCAACAAGCAAGATTGATAGTTATTTTGACGAGTAGAATAATCTGAAGAGTTAGATCTTGAAGGTCTATTGCAATTGGGCAAGTTTGCTGACATTTCTAGTTCTTGTTCTCTAACTTGACGTAAATTTAGATGGCTTACTTGGTTGTTTTTAATCTCGAACCACAATGATTCTTTATCGGTTGGAGAAGATAAAGGGGTCTGAATAGTTATCTTAGTTTTGGGACTGCTACCAGTGGCAATTAGAGTTACAAACAGACTAATAAACATCAATACTCCGACAGTATTAGTCAAAATATCTAAAAAAGAATCTAGATTCTGGCTAACATGATTATTTCTACGGCTGGCTCTACTTCTCATTGACTACTGCTATCTGTGTCTTAACTTTGGTTGGATTGTTTGGTAATTAAGGAATCAGCAAGCTAATTCCAATCGTCTTAAGAACTATCATAATTTTAACGATTATAAATGTTTCCTCTCTCGCTGCAATCTTCGCTCCCATTAAAAGTCGCGAGTAAATCTTCTACTGGCTGAGGTTGATTTTGGCAGATAGATGCAAAGATCTCGGTATAATTTAAACGATTAATTTAACCAATTGTGTAAATGAAACCTTGGCGTTCGTTGATTTTAGGCTTATTTATCGCTAAGGCGATCGCTTGTCCTTCTCAGGCGCAAATTGTCCCCGATGGTACGACTAATACTGTTATTGACCCTACGGATAACGGTACGAGAATTGACGCAGGCGATCGCGCTGGTAATAATTTATTTCACAGTTTTCAAGAATTTTCCGTACCAAATGGCAGCGAAGCTTTCTTTAATAACGCCAATGACATAGTTAATATCTTTTCTCGCGTTACGGGAGGCAATATCTCCAATATTGACGGATTATTAAAGGCAAATGGCGATGCCAATTTATTTTTAATTAATCCTGCGGGGATTGTTTTTGGTGAGGGTGCAGCTTTAGATCTTGGTGGTTCTTTTGTTACCAGTACGGCAGAAAGTATTATTTTTACAGACAATGTAGAATTTTCGGCAACAGATACGGATAATCCGCCTTTATTAACTATGAATCAGCCTTTAGGTTTGAATTTTGGCAATAAGATCGGCGATATTGCTATTAACGGTAGTAACTTACAAGTCAACAATGGCAGAACTTTAGCTTTGTTTGGTGGTAATATTACCTTGACTGAAGGACAAATAATTGCACCAGGGGCAAACATTGAATTAGGTGGATTGACTCAACCAGGACAAATCAGCTTTGAGCAATTAGGAGACGAAATAAATTTTAATTCAATAAACTTTCCCGAAGGAATAGCCAGAGGTGATATTACCTTAGTCAATGGTGCGGAAGTTGACGTGCGAGCAGCAGGAGGAGGAAGCATTAATGTTCAGGCTCGTAATCTCGAATTATCTGGCGGAGAATTGGGTGGGAGTAGTATCAAAGCGGGAATCACCTCAGAATCGAATTCAACCACAGCACGAGCGGGAAATATCAACCTCAACGCCACAGAAAATATTAGCTTGAGCCAAAGAAGCAGTATTTTGAATGTGGTAGAAGAATCGGTCGTAGGTAATGCAGGAGAAATTAACATCAACACTACTAACTTATCTCTAGTTGAAGAGAGTAAGATTGATACCAGCACTTTTGGACGAGGAAATGGGGGAGCAATTGCGATCGACGCTGCCGAAACTATCTCTATCGATGGAGAAGTTGCAGTGAAAAATTCTTCCTTTCTTGCAGACGACGAAATAAATCCAGCTACTTTTGGCAATATTGCCAGTCTAGTACAATCCACAGCCACAGGCAACTCAGGTGAAATAGAAATTAATACAGCGAATCTCTCTTTGACCAGAGGAGGAATCATAACTACCAGTAATATTGATGGTCGGGGTGATACAGGAAAAATTACAATTAATGCCACCGATACTATTTCTCTAGATGGTGCAAACAAAGATCTAATTTCAAGTACCATTTTTAACATAGTAGGCACAACCAAAGCTGGCAATTCAAATAACATAGAAATTACTACTGACAATCTCTTTATCCAACGAGGTGTTATAGCTACTTCAAATATACAAGGTGGAGATTCGGGAGATATTCGGATTAAAGCCAGCAACACTATTACGGTTGAAGGAGCAGGTGGGATTTATACTACAGCAGGAGAAGGAGCAGGAACAGCAGAAATAGAAGAAGTCAATGCAGGTGAAATTGAGATAGTTACTAAAAATCTCAATCTGATTAAAGGTGGTACTATTAGTGCAGGTATTTTCGGTGTTGGTAATGCTGGAACAATAACTATTCAAGCTACTGATACTATCTCGATAGATGGATCGACTAGGGCTGTTACTAGGGTGTTGACTTTGCGAGAAGAAGCAGGGTAAATTTACCAGCAAGTTTTATGTCGAAAGGGAACTAGCCTGCCAATGAGCCAAGAAAAGTCGAAAATGTCTGTAAGCCGTCAAATTCGATATTTTAGAAAAACTAGAGATAACTGGAAACAGAATGCAGCTAAAAAGCAGCTAAAAATCCGAGAATATGAGCAAACAATTCGCTCTTTGAAAATAAGTAGAAATAATTGGAAAACTAGAGCGAAAGAGGCAGAAAAAAGAGTAAAGGAATTAGAAAAGAAGCTTGAAAAACAAGAAGAAAAAAAGTCGAAAATCTCTGATTCGAGTTCATCAGAAATAGTAGGAAAAAATTTGGCTCAAGTAAAAGGGCATCATTATAAAGTTCAAACTATACAGGTATCTGTACAGCAAGTTCTAGAAGCTGGGAATAGCTATCGAGGAGTTGCCAGAACTATGAAAATAGTTTCTTCTTCGCTTCAAGATAGAATCTCCTCACTATAGTACTATCAGACAATGGTTAGGAAGAATTGGTTTATATGAGTTAAACCGAAAAAAAGAAAAACTGCAAGATTGGATATATATTGTCGATTCAACCTTAGAATTAGGCAGAGAAAAAGCCTTAGTTGTTTATGGGATTTCTGAGAAACGGTGGCAAGCACAGGTTTTAACAGAAGGAAGGGCTTTAAAACATACAGATGGGGAAATTTTGGGGATTGAAGTGACAGAATCAGCTACAGGGGAATGGATTCAAGAAGTTTTGACAAAACTAAGCAAAAAGGTGGGAATTCCTCGGCAAATTGTGGCTGATAATGGAAGTAACTTGAAAAAAGGAATTAAACTTTATCAACAAAAATACCAACAAGTAATTTATACTTATGATGTCACCCATGGCCTGGCTAACTTACTCAAAAAAGAATTGGTTTCTTGTCAACATTTTCAAGATTTTCTTACCGATTGCCATCGCTGTAAACAACAATTACAACAAACAGAATTAGCTTTTTTAGCTCCTCCTTCTCAACGCTCACAATGTCGTTATTTTAATCTAGAAAGATTAGTAAACTGGGGAATTGATTTACTAAATTCCCCTTTAGATATTTGCTATCAGTTACTTCCTTCAATGGACCCCGAAAAGCTTGAGCAAAGATTAAAAGACAAATTGATTTGGCTGAATAAGTATCAAGAGCAAATACCTTTATGGGCGAAGATGAGCCACCTCACCCGTATCCTAGAAAAACAACTCAAAATTTTCGGATTAAACCGACAATCTGCTCGGCAATTTTCTAGAACTATATCTTCAATAACCATTCCTCAAAGTCTGGAATTATTTAAACAAAAAATCTTCAACTATTTACAAACTGAAATATCCCTCATTGAAGATAACCGCACAGTTTTGGCTACCTCTGATGTTATCGAATCAATTTTTGGCAAATATAAATGTTTTTCACAGCGATGTCCTTTTAAAGATCTTCGCTCAATGCTTTTGACCATTCCTTTGGCAACTATTAACTTAACAAGAGATGTAATTAAAAAAGCTTTAGAGACAGTTCAAGTAATGGACCTATCGAACTGGGTCAATGATGTTTTTGGACAATCTATGCTTTCCAAACGAAAAACTCTCTTTGCAGCTTCAAATAGCAACATGAAAACTGTGTAAAAATTATTAGGCTATTTGGCTGATTTGCATCAGCCTACCTTAATACTGTCAAAAGGCTTTTAGGATTGAGTTATCTTTGGACAGGTTCAATTAATGGCATTAAGCTGCAGATTTGGGCGACTTGGCTCTTTTACGCCGTTTTAGTCGATGAGCGGTGATGCAGTGCCTGATGAGCTTGCTCTTCCTTTTGATTGCATCTCCGAAGATATGATTGATCGTGGTCTTTATTATTTTCACAGTGCTTCAAGTAGAGGAGAAGCAGACGACCCCGTTAAATATTTTGCCGATCCTGATATTCAGAAGTGTTTAGGCATTGTTAAAAGACAGCGAAAACCCAAGCAAAGACTAATAGTTGCTCCTTTTCCTGATCAGCAGCGAGGTGATGACCAATTTTTCTTTAAATCTTCTCCCAAAATCCCTTTGACAACTAGTTTACAATCTTAACTTGTGACCAATGAGTTTATCTTTTATTTGCCTAATTTTGACCTGATTTACCAGTATCTCTCTTTTCCCTGTTGTTGAGCAACATTCTAAAATATTTGTTCTACTGAATTAGATCGTTTTCCCCAAAAGTGTAACCCTACTTTGAACTACGCCAGTTGATGGACTCGGCTTGAACTCAAGCCAGTGACTTTAGCTATTGTTCTAATTGATAAACCTTCAGAATGCGCCGTAGCGATCGCCCAAATGCGTTCTCGTTCCACATCTTTGATTCGAGTTGTCGCCAAGTGTAAACGGTTTATCAGCCGTTTTTCCTTCAATATCTGCTCTTGTGATTCCATACCACGCTCGTTTATCAAGTATTTCTTGGTCTTGTCCAGAAAACTGGACGGCAAGCGCGTTGTTAATTGTTCACTTACTACGCGAACGCCTTGATGGACTCGGCTTGAACTTAAGCCAGTAGCTTCAGCAATTTTTCTGATTGATAAACCTTCAGTATGGGCATTAGCGATCGCCCAGATACGTTCTCGTTCAACATCTTTGATTCGAGTTGTTACCAAGTGTAAACGGTTCGTCAGCCGTTTTTTCTTCAATATCTGCTCTCGTGATTCCATACCACGCTCGTTTATCAGGTATTTCTTGGGCTTGTCCACAAAACTGGACGGCTTAGGGAATTGATATTCAGGTTTCGAGGTGCAAGATGTGAGGTTACTGCAAAAACCAGAAAAACTTTGAATGGGTATTGTGGATTAACCTATTTGACTACAATTACCGCTCCTTCCACAAAAGCCTCCGTCAAGATTTAACTGGTCAGCCTCAAAAATTTAAATGTCGCTATCGACATTTTGCTCCTGCCATGAAAATGAGTCTCACTACAACTCAGTTACAATGGCGAAATTTGATTCTTGCTCCGATCGCTGAAAAATGCTCACAATTTCGCCACCTGCACTAATTTGTAGTCCCTACAAATTAGTGCAAGTTATCCGTTTAATGTCATGAAATCTTAAAATGATAATTGCTGGCACATATGTCGGTTGTACACCGATATAGCAGTAAAATGTGTGAATTGTTCGATTTGAGCTGCCATGAAATAACCAAATTCAGTAGATCACAAACTTTTCTAGAAGGTTTATGGAATGAGCTTTTCAGCCGATATCCCCTAGGGCTAGAAACTAGGATATATCAGCTTTTGAAGCGATCGCTTTTCAACTTGGCGATCGCCAATTGTTAGTCAACAACTTGAGCGCGTCGGCTGAAAACCGCGTTATTTCGTGACTTTGTGATCTACTGAAATTAAGTGTTGATTTTTTATAATTAAAATTGTAAACTGACCCTAGTAGTCACGGGCGTAAATATCGATACCATTAACAAAGTTGATTTATAAATAAATTGAGCCCATTTTAATGGTGACTGTATTTAAGCCTCGCTCCACTAGTTATCCATTGTATTAATGAACAATTAATTCCATTGTATTAATGAACAATTAATAATTGATAGTTGATTGATTAGGTTTAAAGCCTCTCCTTTTAAGGCGATAAGCTATTTTGCATCTAACTTTCCGATTAGCCCGCCAGAAACCACTGATTATTCGGTGTACTCGATCCAATGTAAAATCAAGGTAAAATGCGCCTAAGCTTAGAAGGAAAAAATTTTTCTACATTACAATTCTCTTTCTTTAGGGAGACGTAATTTCTTGTTGTTCATTGTTGAAAATTCATTTAGCCTGCACTTTGATTCCAATTCTCAGAGCTGATTTGTAAACTCGCTCTAACCCTTGTAGGGTAAGGCTTCACTTTAAACAGAACAATTGAGCTACTCAATGCCTAAGAGATAATCATTGTAAGGCTTTCAGGCTTCTTAAGATTTACTTTACGAATCAGCTCTCATACTTTTTGGAAAAGTGCTATGAGATATAGAAAAAACAATTGTAATGTATGTAAAAATTTGTTTATCTAAGAATTCTTTTCAGTTATGACTTAATAATTTCTGACGTAATTGATTACTCCGGAGTAATTCCTGAAAATGCGCTTAAATAAAATGTTTGCAATAACTTGAATTTTTGTTGCCTAGATCAGTGCCGCTAACACTGATTTAGGCTAATTGTCCCCATGCACATCATGCTGTTAACTAGATTACATAGGATGAAATCTATTATGACACACTCGGAAAAAATTGTTATCGGTAATTTTGCTGATATTCCGAAAGAAAAAGTATTTTATAATACGATTAGGCGAATTAATTTCCACTTTTCAAGTACATTTGCCTTGTATTTATTCCCAAGGCAGCAGATTAAATGCAGAAATTTGGTTATTTCAGCGGTTGAATAAACTTAATTTCAGAAGTTTAAGTCTAGGCAACGGGTTGTATCTGACTTGGAAAATATAGCGTTTCTCACTTAAGTGGAGTACACCTAAACTCTTACTCCATAAGAGATTGCCTTATGATTTTGTATCTCATCAATTTGAGAAACGCTATATAAGCTAGCTATATCATAGTCAGACACCATGTGCCCTTCGGGCGCACATCAAAGAAATGAAAATAGAATAATCTATGAATTTACGTTGTTCTAGCTTCTATTTTCAGAGGAGAAGCTTGTATTTTCTCAAACAGAATTTTGTATTACCGACATAATAACTAAACCGAGAAGCAAACGATGTCTACTTGTTTTGATGATTTACTCGGCACTAACAACAAATTTGCCACTTTGCTCGATTTGTTGAATTATAGAGTTCAGCAACAGTCCGATCAAACAGCCTATACTTTCATTCAAAAGGGAGAAGAAATAGGCAAAATTAGTTATCAAGAATTAGAACAAAAAGCTAAAGCAATTGCTACTTCTCTCCAGTCTCTAGACCTGGCGGGTGAAAGAGCTTTGCTTTTGTATCCGCCAGGTCTAGAATTTGTTAATGCTTTTTTTGGCTGTTTATATGCAGGGGTCGTAGCAGTTCCTGCATATCCGCCTCGGCGCAACCAGAATATGTCCCGGCTAAAAGCACTGGTAACTGAAGCAAAAGCCAAGGTAGCTCTAACCACTGAATCACTCTTGGGTAATGTAAAAAGCCGGTTTGTACAGAATTCAGAATTCCCAAAGTTACACTGGTTAGCCACTGACAATATTGCTGATCAGAAGTCACAATCTTGGAGCATGCCAGGATTAACTAGTAATAACTTAGCTTTTTTCCAGTATACTTCGGGGTCTACAGGAAATCCTAAAGGGGTCATGATAACTCATGGCAATCTGCTACACAACGAGCGCATGATTGCCCAAGCGTTTGGTCATACAAAAGATACTATTGTTGTAGGTTGGTTGCCTTTATTTCATGATATGGGATTGATTGGCAATGTCTTGCAGCCTTTGTATCTGGGGCAACCCTGTTTCTTGATGTCACCAGTAGACTTTTTACAAAAACCGTTTCGTTGGCTACAAGCAATTTCTCACTACAAAGCGACCACCAGTGGCGGTCCTAATTTTGCTTATGATCTGTGTGTTCGTAAAATTAAACCAGAAGACCTGGCTAGTCTGGATTTAAGTAGCTGGGATGTAGCATTTACTGGAGCAGAACCAGTTAGAGCCGCAACCTTAGAGCAATTTGCCGAGAAATTTAAAGTCTGTGGTTTTCGCCGAGAAGCTTTTTATCCTTGCTACGGAATGGCTGAGACAACATTATTTGTAACTGGAGGCTTAAAAGACGCTTCTCCAGCAATACATCAAGTATCAGGAACAGCCCTAGAACAGAATCAAATAGTAACTGCTACTAGCTCAGAAAGCAATGTGCGGCAAATTGTTGGCTGTGGTCAAACTAGACTGGATATGAACATTGTAATTGCCGATCCTGAATCCTTAACTTGCTGTGAAGGCGACCGCGTTGGCGAAATTTGGGTATCGGGGTCAAGTGTGGCACAAGGCTATTGGAATCGTCCCCAAGAGACAGAGCAGACTTTTAACGCTTATTTAGCAGATACCAAAGAAGGACCATTTCTGCGGACTGGCGACTTAGGATTTGTTAGAGATAATGAGTTGTTTGTTACTGGTCGCCTTAAGGATGTAATTATTATTCGCGGGCAAAACTATTATCCCCAGGATATCGAACAGACTGTAGAAGAGAGCCATCCCGCATTAAGACCTGGCTGTAGTGCGGCATTTACAGTAGAAGTTAAAGGTTCAGAGCGACTAGTGATAGTTCAAGAAGTAGAACGTAGCTATTTACGGAAGCTTAATATCAACCAAATAGTAGACTGTTTTTGTCAAGCAGTTGCAGCAGAACAAGGGCTACAGGTTTATGCTGCTGTATTAGTTAAACCAGGAAGTATTCCCAAAACATCTAGTGGCAAAATTCAACGTCATGCTTGTCGGGCGAAGTTTTTGTCTGGGGAATTAAATCTCATCAAAGATTGGAGCGAAAATCCTCAGTATAAATCCGAATTTGTTCAGCTTCAAGCTGAGATTGACTTGGTGTTGCAAAAATTAGCAACCAGCAAACAGACCAGTAGATTGAGTTAAATGTCTATTGGAGTCAATTTCTTAGAGATTGACTTTTTTTTAAAGCTTATTTTGAATTAATTAAGTCGAGATAATAATCATCAAAATAGATCGAGTAAAATCATGAAATCCAAAAGCAATCAAACCATCAAACAACTACCTTCCCAAAGAGAAATTCAAAACTGGATTGTCAATTATGTTGCCGAACTTTTAGAAGTTCAACCAAACAAAATTGATGTGACAATTCCTTTTGATCGTTATAGATTAGACTCTTCGGCTGCTGTAGGTCTGGCTGGCGATTTAGAAGATTGGCTAGAAAGAGAATTAGACCCTACCTTACTTTATGACTATCCGACAATCGAATCATTAACTAAACACCTAGTTGAGGATTTAGAAGAGTAACCATGAAGAATTAATGGCGGTTTTTGACATTGCCAATTTGACCTTGCCAATAAATTGAGCTTAATCAATATTTTTGAGTAATCTTAGAGGTTGTCTGAAAAGTAAATTTTGTCACCTCAACCTCTGATTTTGTACCTAGATAGTTACGTTGTAACCCTAATAATTTCGTTGGACTAAGTTGGCTATCTTGTAGCCATTGAGACTTTTCATATATCCTCTCATAACCAAAAGCACCATGAAAAACAATACACAGGTATTAGTTGAGCCAAACTCATCTTTTAAATTACCAAATAAGCAAAAAACGAAACATTTTCAATTAATTGAAAAAACCTATCAGAGTAATATTGACTCCGATTACACTGAAAAAATCGCCGACTTGGGCAAGAATTTTGACTATCAAAGTAATAGCGATCGCTTTTGGGGAAATCCAGAGCTATCGACTTTTTATGGTACGCCTTTATACGAGCAAGCTTCTCATTCTCAAAAACTAGCACTCAACCATCTTTACTGGGTAGGGCAGTACAATCATACGGCGAATTCTGAAGCCAACACCATGCTCTACAATCAAATTACCGAAGGAGTTTTTGCCAATTTCAATGATTATCGAACTCTGTGTCAAGAGCTAGAGTTTGAAACTTCACAAGAACGCTATCATATCAAAACCTTTCAGAAAATTGGTTACAAAACAAAAGTAGCTCTGCTGGGAAAATCAAGCTTGGGGGATCCTCTTTCCTCAAAAACCAGTAAATTAGGTCAGATTAAGCTAAAGCCTCTCAATAATTCTTTCGCAATGGCTAGAGAAGCTACCTTTCGCTTTGTTACCCGCCTCATGATTGGTAATAGAACTCGTTCTTATTCTCGATATCTGCAAGAAAGAGATGGGGAATCTATTCCTACTATTAGTGGCGGTTTAGCTGAATTGACTGGTTCTCCTACCGCTTTTAAATTTTTTACCCTCAACTGGGGAAGTTCGCCTTTTTTAGCATCTCAATACTACGCAATTCGGATGATCGCCAATATGTCTTTAAAAACATACGAACATCAGTATTTTAAACATTATAAAAAGCTAAATAAAGCAAAAGATTTTATCCCCACTCCTACTGTGGTTTCCTACTATCATTTGTTAGATGAATCCTTTCACACCACTATGTCTCAAGTAATTACTCAAGAATTATACAGAGACTTTCCCCAGCCCACAGCCTACGAAAAATTTGTCGCCAATCTGACTATTTATTTAGCTCAAAAGGGAGTTTTAGGAGGTCTATCAGGAGGTTTACCGGTAGTTTTTCGTGACGATGACTCTTTTTACATTTCATTTTACAGATTGCTCCAGTCTCCCTTATTTGAGATGTCATCTACCGAAGCAATACAATGGATGGAAAAGTGTTTGTGTCGAGAACACGAAGGTTTTCATGTTAATCTCAAGTATCATCAACGATTATTAACAGAATTTCGTCGCTTTTTCGAGCCTCTAGACTATCTCTGGGCGGTCAATCGTGAAATGGGGATTATGGCTGCGGGTGGTTCAATCGATCGCGCCTTGAAAAATAATATTAGGTCTTGGAAGCGCTTTTCTCAGCAAGTTGCAACCTAAATACGAGCAATTGTTTGTTGTTGTCAGCCTAATTTCACCACAGTAAGAAAATGATTCAAAGTCTTCAACCACCAGAAATAGTTGATTCTCCTTCTAGATTAGAGCAACCTAAAAGTTCGGCTCTACAGACCCTCGAAAGAACCTACCATAACAATACTGATTCTGACTATACTGAAAAAATTCAAGAATTAGACCGCAATTTTAAGTATAGCGAGGTCAAAAATTACTATTGGAATGCTCCAGAATTATCGCTGTTATATGGCACTCCTCTATACGAACAGGCTTCGGAAGCCCAAAAGATAGTTCTCAATCACCTGTATTGGTTTGTCATGTATAATTTCACTGCTACCAGTGAAACTCAAACCATCGTTTACAACAAGATTACAGGGGGAGTTTTTGCCAAAATTCCTGGTTATGAAATTATCGACGAAATTTTGGATTTAGAAGGAGAACAAGAACTTTCCCACATTCATGTATTTCGTAAAGTTTGCTTTCAAATGCTCAAAGCTTTATTGGGCAAAGACGCTTTTAAAGACTCTCTTAAGGGTAAGCTATACCAGTCTAATTATCGAGGTTGGGCAGAAAAAGCATCTCAATACCAATATTATGCTTTACGTATGCTCGCCAACAGAATGCTCAAAGATAAAGAGCAATGTTATTCCGAGTATTTAAAAGAATTAGAAGCCAAAGACAATTTTCCTCCCGCTTTTAGTACGGGATTTATGGGAGAAGGGCTAGCTCCTAGAGCCTTACTACAGTTTTTTAGCTTTAACTGGGGGCGATCGCCATTTTTAGCTAGTCATTACTATACCCTGCGCTATATGGCTAATTTAGGACTCAAGCACACCGAACATAGTAACAGTAAATACTTTAGAAAATTACAGAAACAAGGAGAATTTATCCCCACACCAACGGCGATCTCTTACTACCATTTTCTCGATGAAGCCTTTCATACTACCACTTCTCGTTTTATGGCGCGGGAACTTTATCGAGATTTTCCCCAGCCTACAGCCTATGAGAAATTTGTCGCCAACTTGGCTTTTTACAGGCTACAAAACCAAATTTGGAGCGATCTTTCAGCAGTAGTTCCCGACAGACATCGTCCCGATGATTATTCTGTAATGAGCTTTATCTATAAAATTTTACAGTCCGAGACTTTCGGGATGTCGGCTAAAGATGCCTTATTTTGGATGGAGCAGTCTTTGTGTCAAGAACATCAGGGATTTCATCAGAATGTCAAGTTTCATCAAAATCTGTTGCTGGAGTTTCGTCGTACTTTTGGCAGCTTAGAGTATCTTTGGTCTGTCAACCGTGAAATGAAATCAATGGCTTCAGGAGGCAGGATCGACCGCGCCATCCAGGGAAATATCAAAACTTTTCAGCAATTTTCTCAGCTAGTTACTGCATAAGAAATAGAGCAAAGATTAGGAGCAAAAAAAAGCAGAGCGGTATTGTTAATTCGATGATGCAGCCTGAGTTTTAGCTTCCTCCTTCCAAAATTAGAGCTAACAGCTAATAAAAACTAATAGGTGGAAAATGGAAAACATTGCAATTATTGGCTTAGGATGCCGTTTTCCTCAAGCGGAAACCCCAGAAGCATTTTGGCATCTTGTAAGTAATGGTATTGATGCTATTACAGAAGTTCCCTCAGAGCGATGGAAGGTCGATGAACTCTACGAGGCGCAACCTGCTACCCCAGGAAAAATGAGTACTCGTTGGGGAGGTTTTTTAGAACAGGTTGATGGTTTCGATCCTTTATTTTTTAATATTTCTCCCAGGGAAGCAGAACGGATGGATCCTCAACAGAGGCTCTTTTTGGAAGTTGCTTGGGAAGCTTTAGAAAATGCTGGTTTGGCAACGGAGCGATTGGCTGGAACACAAACGGGAGTCTTTGCTGCGATGGCAGTAGTCAACTACGACCAATTACTTTACAAAAACGTTGCCGATCTGACTCAAATTAGTGCTTACGACGGTATAGGTACGACTTTGAGTTTGGCTTCCAGTCGCCTTTCCTACCTATTAGATTTAAAAGGACCTTCTTTGGCAGTAGAAACTGCTTGCTCTTCTTCTTTGGTAGCAGTTCATTTAGCCTGTCAAAGCTTGGGAACGGGGGAATCGAATCTTTGTATCGTCGGAGGAGTCAATTTAATTCTGACCCCAGAACTCAACATTGTTTTCTCTCAGGCTCAAATGATGTCTCCTGACGGTCGCTGCAAGACTTTTGATGCCGATGCTAATGGTTACGTGCGAGGTGAAGGTTGTGGGGTAGTGATACTGAAGCGACTCCAAGATGCGATCGCCGATAACGACCGTATTTTGGCGGTGATTCGAGGTTCTGCGGTCAATCAAGATGGACTGAGCAACGGCATTACAGCCCCTAATGGTCCTTCGCAACAAGCCGTAATTCGTCAAGCTTTAGAGAATGCAAAGGTGAAACCAGCAGAGATTAGTTATGTAGAAGCTCACGGTACGGGAACGCCTTTGGGAGATCCGATTGAGGTTAAGTCTTTGAAGAAAGTGCTGATGGAAGATCGGCAGCTAGATAAACCCTGTTATATCGGCTCGGTTAAGACTAATATCGGTCACTTAGAATCAGCAGCAGGAATTGCCGGCTTGATTAAGGTAGTTTTAGCCCTGCAACATCGAGAAATTCCCCCTAATTTACATCTCAAGCAACTAAATCCCTATATTCGTCTCCAGAAAACCCCCCTGTCTATTCCCACTGAGAAGCAAGAATGGACAGTAGAAGAAGGAACGCGCCTGGCAGGAATTAGTTCTTTTGGTTTTGGCGGAACAAATGCCCACCTAATTTTAGAAGAAGCAACTACAAGGGTCAAAGAGCCGATTAAAGAGGGATTAGAACGCCCCTTACAGATACTAACTCTTTCGGCTAAAAGCGATCGCGCTTTGAGTGAATTGGCACAAAGATACAGCAATTTTCTGGCTGCGAAACCAGAAGTATCTCTAGCAGATATTTGTTTTACGGCTAATAGTGGTCGTACCCACTTTGAACGCCGACTATTTGCGATCGCAGATTCGGCAACTGAGTTACAGCAGTCTCTCCAAGCTTTTGCCACAGGAGAAGTTCCCGTGGGCATTACCACTAACTGTTTAACTGTGGGGAACCCGCCTCAGATTGCTTTTCTCTTTACGGGACAAGGATCTCAATATGTGGGTATGGGACGGGAACTTTATGAAACCCAACCCACTTTCCGTCAAGCTTTAGATAAATGTGCAGCCATCCTCAACTCTTATCTAGATCGACCCCTATTAGAAGTAATTTATCCCGCCGATTCCTCTAGTTCCTTAATAGACCAAACTCAATACACTCAACCTGCTTTATTTGCTCTAGAATATGCTTTGGCGCAGCTATGGCAATCCTGGGGCATCAAACCACAATTGATGATGGGTCATAGTGTAGGAGAATATGTAGCAGCTTGTTTGGCAGGTGTCTTTAGTTTAGAAGATGGTTTAAAACTAATCGCTGCCAGAGGGCGTTTCATGCAATCTCTACCCCAAGATGGGGCAATGGTTTCCCTGTTAGCCGAACCAGAACGAGTAATTGAAGCTATTCAATCCTATGGGGGAGCAGTCGCTATTGCAGCATTTAATGGGGCTAGGAGCGTTGTCATTTCAGGTAAACGAGAACCTGTTTTTCAGGTAGCAGAAAAATTTGAAGCCCAAGGAGTGAAGACCAAAACCTTAAAAGTTTCTCATGGTTTTCATTCTCCTCTAATGGAACCCATGCTAGAAGATTTTGCACGGGTTGCCAAACAAATCACCTATTCACCGCCACAAATTGACTTAATTTCCAATGTGACAGGGGAACTAGCCACAGCAGAAATTGCTACTCCTCAATACTGGTGCAACCATATACGACAGCCAGTTAAATTTGCTCAAGGTATGACAACTTTGGCTCAACAGGATTGTGAGATTTTGTTAGAAATTGGCGCAAAACCAATCTTATTGGGTATGGGTCGTCCTTGTCTCTCAAATTTAGATGTGGCTCAACAAGAAGATACAGAATATAGGTTGCTTCCCAGTTTGCGCCCCCAAAAATCAGATTGGCAGCAAATGTTAGCCAGTTTAGGGGAATTATACTTGCAGGGCATAGCGATCGATTGGCAGAGTTTCGAGAGAGATTATCCCCAACGTCGTCGAGTAATACTACCGACATATCCTTTCCAGCGTCAGCGTTACTGGATTCAAAACGATCACAATCGTCAAAATATTTCATCTCCAGCAACAGATTGGACACCTCTATTTTCTCTGTTACATCAAGGAAAAATCGAGCAGGTAAAAAGTCAGTTGGAAACAGAAGAAACACTTTCAACAGATGAAATTAAATTGCTACCTAAGTTGCTAGAACTTATAGCTAATAAGCACCAAAAACAAAGAAATGTAACATCTGAGCCTTTAACTAGCGGCGATCGCACCATAGCAACTCTTACTCCCGAGCCTATAGTGCAGCAGGAAAATTGGCATCAGCAAAGAGATGAGCTTTTAGCTGCTCCAACAGAAAAACGGCGACAATTGTTAAAGCTGTACTTTGGTCAACTACTAGCCAAAGTAATGAAACTCAAATCCTCCCAATTAGATTGGCAACAGCGTCTTTCTAGTCTGGGACTCGATTCTCTCATGGCTACGGAACTAAGAAGACGCATCGAGGAACAATTCAGTATTTCGATCCCCGTAGAATTTTTAGCCGAACTCAACCTAGAACAATTTTTAACTCAACTGCTGTTCCTCATTGAAAAGCATCATGGGATGCAAGATCGAGGTAGTGCCAATGGGATAAGTAGATTGGCAACAGTAACCAAAACCGCTACTAAACAGAAAATTGAAGATAATTTGTGTGTAATTCGCCCCCAACCGAATTCTCAAGCTCGCTTACGCCTATTTTGTTTTCCTTATGCTGGTAAGGGAGCATCTATTTTCCAGAAATGGAGTGATGAACTGCCATCAGAGATAGAACTCTGTGCTATACAGCTTCCTGGAAGGGAAAGCAGACTTAGAGAATCTCCTTTAACCCGTCTCAAGCCAGTAATGCAAACCATAGTTCCCCTGCTCGAATCTTATTTAGACCTTCCTTTTGCCCTATTCGGTCATAGTATGGGAGCATTGCTAAGTTTTGAACTGGTCAGGGAACTACGCCGTCAAAACTGCCCTCTTCCCGTTCATTTATTTGTTTCTGGCAGAAACGCTCCTCAGTTACCCGATCTCAAGCCTCCCATTCATCACTTGCCCGACTCTCAATTTATTGAAAAAATAAAGGGTTTCAATGGTACTCCCAAGGACATTCTGCAAGACCAGAAGCTAATGCAACAATATCTACCTGCATTACGGGCTGATTTTGCCCTTTTAGAAACCTATTTTTATGCGAATGAGCCTCCCTTTGACTTTCCGATTACTGCTTTTGGTGGATTAGAAGACCTTCAAGTAAGTCAAGCAGAATTGACTGCTTGGGAAAAACAAACTAAAGCAGAATTTAACTTACAAATGTTTGCTGGCGATCATTTCTTCTTACATTCTGCTCGCCAGGAATTATTACAAGCTATATCCCAAAAGCTTGAGACAAAACTTTTGATTTTTAACTAACTAAATAAAGGAAAAACAATTATGGCTGTTATTGTTGCTACATCTACCCAATTACCCGAACACTATTACTCTCAAGAAGTTCTAGCCACAGCTTTGAAAAAGTACCTAATGGTGAAGGAACTGGATTTCGATCTCAGTATCATCGATCGCTTTTTTACCAATGTCAAGATTAATGGTCGTTATTTTACAATACCCCTTGATAGTTTTTTTGAACCGCCTGGCCTAGAAAAAACCGTTAATTCCTGTATCAAAATTACTGTTAGCCTACTAGAACAAGCAATTAATAATTTGCTAGAAAAAGTTTCTCTCAATCCCCAAGAAATATCTCAACTTACATCTGTCAGTATTTATCAACCGTCTCCTGCGTTGGGTGCTTTGTTGATGAACGTAATTCCTTTTTCGCCAACTCTGAAGCGATTACCTTTAGGTGGGCTAGGCTGTATTGGTGGCACAATAGGTGTAGCTCGTGTTGCAGATTACTTAAAAGGACACCCTGCAGAAGCAGTAATTCTGACAACTAGCGAACTCAACTCTGGTCTTTGGCAAGGTTCTTTACAGGCAGATTTATCTTATTTAATTAGTCAATTAACCACAGATCAATCTGTTTACAGTGACATTATTATGACAATTGTTACTGCTGCTCTTTTTGGTGATGGGGCAGCAGCTACCTTGATGGTTGGTCGAGAGCATCCTTTAGCGCAGCCTGGACTGCCAATGATAGTTGATACTCAGTCCATATTATTACCTCAAACTATACAGCTTATGGGACTAGATTTAGTCAGCACTGGTTTTAGAAACATTCTCAGACCACAAGTATCAGATTTTGTCAAAGTTGGACTACGTCAGGCGATCGATCCCCTTCTAGCGAAACACAATCTATCGATCGAGCAGATATCTCGCTGGATTGTGCATCCTGGTGGTCCCAAAATACTTGAGGCAATAGAAGATGAGTTTGGACTGGAGCGCCAGATGTTGCAACCTAGCCATGATATTTTAGCTGAGGTGGGTAATATTTCATCGAGTACAGTAATTTATATTCTCAATAAGCTACTATCACAAGCCCCTCCCCCTCAAGGTTCTTACGGATTAATGGTTGCTATGGGACCTGGTTTTTCTCAGGAAGCGATTTTATTACAGTGGTAAGACGAAAACCGATTACTAACTGCTGAGAGTTTTCCTTATAAAAATGAAACAAATTCTTATAAAAATGAAACAAATCAAAGGACCAAAAACCCCCAGACTTTGGCAAACAATTCAGTGGAATAACAACCCGGTAAGCTATATGGAGGATGCAGCCGCCAAATTTCCCGATCTTTTTAAAGCTCAGATTGCTCCAGATGGTAAATACCAAGTATTGTTAGTTCATCCTCAAGCAATTCAGGAATTGTTTACCAAACCAGAATTCGTCAATTGGGGTAACAGCTTAGTCAGTCCTGTTTTTGGCGATGAATCTTTACTTTTTCAAGTAGGCGATCGCCATCAACGCCAGCGCAAACTATTAATGCCTCCCTTTCATGGGGAAAGAATGCGTTCTTACGGACAACTGGTTTGCGAAATTACCGATCGAGCGATCTCGAAAATACCTCTTAACCAAACTGTTTCTACTCGTGCAGTAATGGAAGAAATTTCTTTGCAAGTTATTTTAAAGGCGGTATTTGGCTTGGACGAGGGAGAGCGTTGCCAACAACTCAAACAACTACTTTTATATTGGGCGAGACTGTTTCACTCTCCCATATTCAACAGTTTGTTATTTTTCTCCTTTCTCCAACAAGATTGGGGTTCTTGGAGTCCCTGGGGTAAATTTATTCGCAAACGCCAACAAATTCATCAACTGTTATTCTCAGAGATTCGCGATCGCCGCGCTAACCCAGATCCAGATCGAACCGATATTCTCAGTATGTTGCTGTCTGCGCTTCATGAAGATGGCGAACCAATGTCCGACTTGGAAATCCGCGATCAGTTGCTCACCCTTCTGCTAACGGGATATGAAACTACAGCAACCGCAATGGCTTGGACAGTGTACTGGTCACATTTCTATCCCGAAATTAAAGCCAAGCTGCTACAGGAAATCGATCACTTGGGAGATGAACCCGCTCCCGTCGATATTGTTCGCTTGCCCTATCTTACGGCATTTTGTCAAGAAACCTTGCGGATTAATCCCGTGGTCCCCTTAACGGCGCCTCGAACTGTCGAATCTCCTGTCGAGCTGATGGGTTACGAGTTAGAACCAGGCACAATAATTCACGGCTGCATCTATGCACTGCATCAAAGGGAGGAAATTTACCCCAATCCGAGACAGTTTAGACCAGAGCGATTTCTAGAGCGCCAGTTTTCTCATTATGAGTTTATTCCTTTTGGCGGCGGGAAAAGACTCTGTATTGGTGCAGCGTTAGCCATGTTTGAAATGAAGCTAGTCTTAGCAACTATCCTCTCTCGCTATCAAATAGCATTAGCAGACGAGAGACCAGTTAAACTAGCTCGTCTCGGCATTACTCTAGTTCCTGATGGTGGGATCGAGATTATTGTCAAAGCAAGGCGTGTAACTCAGCAGTCTCAAAAAGCAATCGCTAATTACCTCTAAAGGAGCGACTATCTATGTTAACTAAATATCTTTTTATCTTAATTGTGATAGCCGTTGTCGTGCAGCGACTCTTAGAAGTCCGTTATAACGATCGCAATAAGGCGGAAATTCTGCGTAGAGGTGGAATAGAGCATGGGGACAATTTACTTGGTGCGGTAAAAGTACTGCAAGTAAGCTGGTGGATTGCCATGATTGCTGAGGTTTGGTACTTAGACCGTCCTTTTCTGCCAGTTTTAGCTGCCGTTTCCCTGACAGCTACCATAGCAGGACAAATCTTACGCTATCTATCAATGCAAGCTCTCCAGTGGCGGTGGACGCTCCCAATTATGACAGTGCCTGGAATGCCGGTGGTGGAATCAGGACTTTATCGCTATCTGAGACATCCTAACTGGTTAGGAGTAATTCTGGAAATTGCTTTCCTGCCTTTAATTCATAGTGCCTACTGTACCGCGATCGCTTTTTCTCTAGCTAATGCTTGGTTGATGAGTCGGCGAATTCAAACTGAGGAGCAAGCTTTAGGTGAAAATACCAATTATACTGCCGCGTTTGCCGACAAACCCCGTTTTATTCCTGTTATTGGCTTCAGAAAAGTAGCTAATACTCCTAAGTAATTTAAATCTTGTTGATGTAGTTTTTATTTAGTAGTTGATTATGAAGAAAAAACAAGTTGCTGTAATCGGTGCTGGTATTGCAGGCTTAGTAACCATTAAGTCCTGTTTAGAAGAAGGAATTGAGGTTACAGCCTTCGAGAAATCTGATTATATTGGTGGCAATTGGAAGTTTAAAGAGCAGGAAGTCAGCGTATTTCGTAACACAGAATTAAGTTCTTCTAGATATATAACTGGATTTTCTGATTTTCCGATTCCCGAACATTATCCTCACTTTTTGAAGCACGAACAATACCTGGAATATTTACTAGATTATGCCCGTCATTTCAAGCTTAAGGAACATATCAAATTTGGTATTACAGTGGATTCTCTGAAGCGTCAGGGAGAAAAGTGGCTGTTAGTGGCAACGAAGGATGGCATAAGTCAAGAATACGAGTTTGATGCAGTAGCAGTTTGTACTGGTTTGAATGAAGAGCCAAATTTGCCCAAGTTCCCCAATATAGAACAATTTAAAGGTCAATTAGTTCATTCATCTCTTTATAAAGATAATACTCCCTATAAAGATAAATCGGTGGTGGTTATTGGCGGTGGAGAAAGCGGTGGCGACCAGGTTAACGAAATTTCTCAAGTGGCAAAAAGCGTTACTCTGAGTCTCAGAAGAGGGGTCTTTATCATGCCCAAGTTGGACAAGTGCATGACCTTACCTGGAGACTATTTTCATCATCGAGGTACTTATCATTATCCCCCCGTTCTCTACGAAAGAATCGAAACGGCAATTCAAAGGTTGTTTACTTTTGCCAATCGTAAGCAGAAATCTTGGCAGATTAGACAAAAGCTAATCAAATTATCAGGTGGTAGCTATCATCAACAGTTTATTACTAAGTCAGATACCTTTATGCAAGCTTTGGCAAAGCCTAATGTTGCTCTCAAACCCCAGTTAGAGAGATTTGAACCTGATGGTGTGGTTTTTAGCGACGGTAGTAAAGTACAAGCTGATGCAGTTGTCTTCTCCAGTGGTTTTAACGTTCACTTTCCTTTTTTACCTATCGATAGCAAAAACTGGGATTGGCGCAAACTGTATAAAAAAATGTTTCATCCAGAACTGAACAATCTGGGTTTTGTGGGTTTTGCTCGCCCTAACATTGGCTCAATGCCACCAATTATGGAGATGCAATCTCGCTACTTTGCTGGTGTAGTCAGTGGGAGACTGCAACTGCCCGAACCCGCAAAAATGGAGAAGATTATCGAGCAGGATGCCCAAGATAGTCGCAAGTTGAAACCTCTAGTTTCAGATCGCATTACGGGAATTGTCTCCTATGTTCCCTATATGTACGAACTGTCAGAATTAATCGGTTGTCGTCCAGTTTTACGCCAGCTAATTTCTCGCCCAGTGGTGTTATGGAGTGTTTTATTTAGCTCTGTAGCAGCACCTCATTTTCGGATTTGTGGACCTCATGCTAATCCCGCCATGCTGGATGAAATTGAGCGTCAGGGTTTGCACATTTGGAAATTAAAAACTCTGGATGAAAAACTGTTATTCGTCATGTTCCAAGTTGTTTGGGGTTTGGGGGGACTGGTTGGTTATCCCTTGTTCAAAACTCTTTCTTCTGTTCCTGGTTTTAAAGAATTAAAGCCTAGTTTAGATTTTTAAAGTAACCGTGAATTCTCGTGAAAAAACTCAAACCCTCGGAAATCTGGCTTCCTCTGGCTGTTTGGTCGCTTTGGCTGCTATTTTTTACTGCCGAACCTCGGTGGCATCTGTTTGCCGACAATTGGTTTATGCCGATTACCATGGCTGTTGGTTCTTTTATTGCTGGTTCTACAAGTGAAGGAGGTGGCGCGGTAGCCTTTCCCGTCATGACCATCTTATTTGATATTCAACCCGCCGTAGCTAGAGATTTTGCCTTGATGATTCAGTCTGTAGGGATGACCTCAGCAGCGATCGCTATTTGGCAAAACCGTATCGCTATCGAATCCCGCGCTTTAATCTTTGCAGGATTGGGAGGAGTCGTCGGAATTATCTTGGGGCTAGAAATTGTAGCACCCTCTGTTCCTGCTGTAGAAGCCAAAATGTTTTTTGTGTCCCTGTGGTTGAGCTTTGGTGTGGCTCTACTCTGGCTCAATCGCGATCGCCAAAGAAGAGTTTGGCAACGTATTCCTCACTTTCAGAGACACGATGCTTTGATTCTACTGGTTGTGGGAGCGCTTGGTGGAGTAGTTAGCGGTATTACGGGAAGTGGATTGGATATTCTCACTTTCTCTCTGCTGGTTTTAGTCTTTCGCATCGATGAAAAAGTTGCTACTCCTACCTCAGTAGTGCTAATGGCTAGTAATGCTTTAGTTGGTTTCTGGTGGAGAGTACAGTTTAGTGCCGAGCCTATTTTAAACAACACTTGGAACTATTGGTGGATATGCGTACCCGTAGTGGTTATTGGCGCGCCTATTGGTGCGAGATTTATTGCCACGCGATCGAATATATTTGTGGTTCGCTTACTTTTGAGTTTGATTGTCGTTCAGTTTCTTACAGCATTATTTATCTTGCCCTTGACATCTAATATAATTCTCTTTTCTATCGCTATTTTTTCAGTGGGCTTTACTTTATTTTTCAGTATGATTTATGCGGGAAATCAACGTTTATACCAGAAGCAAATCACCGATTTTTATTTGAAAACAGATTCCAAGCAGAACAAATCTTCTTGGGTAAATCCCGATAGATTGGTTGCTAAACCGAAAAAGAATAAAGGAGACAGAGAAATTGAAAACTTATTTTTATAAAGATTGATTCTTATAAAGTCAAATAATTATGTTGCAGATTTACTATCACATTCTGATTTCAGCCAGGGAAACATTTGGATTAGGTATTATTTTTTGGCGTTGGCTTTTATTTTTACCTTTGTACTTATTGTTTACCCATGCCACTCTTTTTTTGGACAAAATATTTTTTTCTCGGTATCAAAAAGTTGACATCAAAAATCCTGTATTTATTATTGGCAATCCCCGTAGCGGTACGAGTTTTTTGCACACTTTGCTAACTCAAACAGAAGATTTTGTTTCCTTCAAAACTTGGGAAATATTTTTTCCTTCTCTGACAGCCAGAGTTTTTATTAAACCCATAATTAATTTTTTAATTCGTCGTAAGTTGACGCAAATCATGCCCGAATCGAGCGGTCATGGACTTTATTTAGACCGAGTAGAACACGATGAATTTTTATTCGTACATCGGCTCGATACTCAGTTTTTACTCTTACTATCTCCCTTGAGTTTGAGCGATCGCGAATATCCCGAATTACGTTTATACGACCGACAATCAGATTCACGCCGTTATCGTTCGGTTAAGTTTTTTCAAGAATGTTTAAAACGTCAAATTTATTACAGTAAAAAAGAACAAGTTATCGCCCATATCCACTTTTCTACC
>JASJEI010000172.1 GCA_030064795.1 Pleurocapsa sp. MO_226.B13
TTCGCGCCACCACTGAGATAATCATCGTCTTCGTTACCTTGTAACAAGTCAGCACCACTACCACCCTCGATCGTGTCATCGTCTTCACCACCATAAAGAGAATCGTTGCCATCATTACCTTGTACGAGGTCATCACCTTCAATACCTTCTAAGATATTATCGCGATCGTCACCGATTAAAGTATCGTCTTCATCCGAACCAATTAAATTCTTAATGTTTGAAATCGTATCGCCTTCTGCATCGCCACCACTAAAGGTTTGAGTTGCCAGATTGACATTTACCCCTGCTTCTGAATCTACATAGCTAGCCTTATCCTCACCAACACCACCATCTAGAGTATCTGCACCACCGCCACCTTCAAGAACATTATTATTACTATCGCCAATTAAAATATCGTTATTATCCGAACCAATTAAATTCTCAATGCTTGATAATGTGTCGCCTTCTGCATCACCGCCACTGAGAGTCAGAGTGGCGAGATTAATACTTACTGCTTCTGAGGAATCTGCATAACTAGCTGCATCTTTGTCAGCACCACCATCTATCAGATCTGCACCACTATCCCCTTGTAAAGTATCTCCTCTCGAACCTCCGATCAGGGAATCATTACCAGCATCGCCAATAAGAGAATCAAAATCTTGTCCGCCGATCAGGGAGTCATCACCGCTACCACCTGCGATCGTGTCTTCTTCCAAACCTCCCTCAATAGTATCGTTACCATCTTCACCCGATAGTTCATCTTCATCCTCGCCACCGACGATAAAATTATCATCGTTGTTACCGCTGAGAGTATTTTCTCCTTCAAGCGAACCAATCAGGTTTTCAATTCCTGTAAGTGTATCCCCTTGGGCTTCACCACCGCTTACTTCTCCTGTGGAAAGAGCGATCGCTACACCATCTTCGGAGTTTTCATAATTCGCTGTATCGCTTCCCGTACTACCGTCGAGAGAGTCAGCACCTTCACCACCTTCGAGAAGATTATCATCACTATTCCCAATTAAAGTATCATCTTCGTTGCTGCCAATTAGATTTTCGATTTCTGCTAGGGTATCTCCTTCTGCTTCACCACCACTACCCGTACCAGTAGTGAGATCGACACTTACAGCTTCTTCAGAATCTTCATAACTAGCGGTATCATTATCTGCACCACCATCAAGGGAGTCAGCACCTATACCACCATTGAAAGAATCATTCCCTGCATTGCCCTCAAGGGAGTCGTTACCAGCAATACCAAAGAGAAGATTGTCATTGCGATCGCCAATTAAAGTATCATTTTCGGTTGAACCACTTAAGTTTTCGATGTTAGACAGGGTATCCCCTTCGGCTTCGCCACCATTTCCCACACCTGTTTCTAAGTTAACGTTAACCCCTGCGGTTGAATTTTCGTAACTAGCTGTATCCTCATCTTCTCCACCATCGAGGATATCTGCACCTGCACCACCTAAGAGTGAGTCATCTCCTTCCTTCCCTTCTATCGAGTCAGCACCATCATTGCCAGAAAGAAGATTATCGTTATTGTCGCCAACTAAAGTATCATTTTCTGCCGAACCAATCAGATTCTCAATTTCAATTAGGGTATCCCCTTCCGCATCACCGCCACTAACTACTTCCGTTTCCAGGTTGATGTTAACCCCTGCGGTTGAATTTTCATAGCTGGCGGTATCTTCGTCTTTACCGTCATCCTCATCATCTTCACCGCCATCGAGGATATCCGCACCTATACCAGCTTCTAAAAAGTCGTCACCTTCTCCACCATCGAGGGAGTTATTATTTTCGTTACCAATTAGAGTATCGTCTTCATCACTACCGAGCAAATTTTCAATATTTACTAATGTATCCCCCTCTGCCTCACCTTCACTCCCAGTACCTGTAGCCAGATTAACCTCAACCCCGTCTGACGAATCATCATAGCTGGCGGTATCCTCGTCATCACCACCATCGAGAGAGTCAGCACCACTACCACCAGAGAGGATATTCTCGTCATCATCTCCAACTAAGGTATCATCTTCGCTACTGCCAATCAGGTTTTCTATCCCTGTAAGTGTATCCCCTTGGGCATCGCCACCACTACCAGTACCTGTAGCGAGATTAACCTCAACACCTTCTGACGAATCATCATAGCTGGCGGTATCTTCGTCATCACCACCATCGAGAAAGTCAGCACCACTACCACCAGAGAGGATATTCTCGTCATCATCCCCAACTAAGGTATCATCCCCAGATGAGCCAATCAAATTTTCTATTTCTTGTAGGATATCCCCTTCTGCCGAACCACCACTAACTACTCCCGTTTCCAGGTTGAGATTAACTGCTGTTTCCGAGTCACTGTAGCTTGCAGCATCATCGTCATCGCCACCATTGAGAGTATCCGCCCCTGCACCCCCTAAGAGGATATCATCATCTCTCAGCCCAAAAAGAGAGTCATTCCCCGCACCGCCAATTAGAGTATCATCACTATCTTCCCCTCCTAGAGTGTCATTCCCCGCACCACCATCGAGGAAGTCGTCATCTTCTCCGCCAAACAGTTTGTCATTGCTGCTACCGCCTTCGAGGGTATCGTCGTCGTCTCCTCCCAAAAGGGTATCATTACCACCTAGTCCCTGGAGTAAATCGTCACCATCGTCCCCATCTAAAGTATCTTGAAACTCGCTTCCTACTAAGGTATCGTCCTCTGATGTTCCTTGAATTAGCACCACTTTCCAATTCTCCTTATCTAAGTTGCCTCGGCGCAAGCTATGACAACTTAATACTTTAAGCAATCCCAGGTAAAAAACTTGGAACAAAAAAGGTTTTCACCAGAATTTCAGACTTGATAACTTATCGTCACAAAAGCCAACAAAACTTTATTTTTTGGGGAGATGATTGCACAAAAATTGCACAAAAACTTTGTTTGAATGAACTTAGTCAAAAGCCACTGAATTTCCTAGCTTTAAAGTTTTAGCTGGTGTTTAGCAGAGTTAATCGAGCAAGGTAGAGCATTAAGCCTTGCAATTAACTATCTACACTTTCGATCTAAGTTAGGAATCAGTTTTTCATAACAATTTTGTGCCAATAAATATCCAGGAGAAATATTGATGTTTGACGCATTTACTAGAGTAATTTCTCAGGCTGATGCCAGAGGAGACTATCTTAATCAAGGTCAGTTTGATGCTCTTAAAAATATGGTGGCAGAAAGCAACAAACGCATGGATGTGGTAAACCGCATCACTGGTAATTCTTCAGCTATTGTCGCTAATGCTGCTCGCGTTTTATTTTCCGAACAGCCCCAGTTAATTGCCCCTGGCGGTAATGCTTACACCAACCGTCGCATGGCTGCTTGTTTGCGAGACATGGAAATTATCTTACGCTATGTCACCTACGCTACTTTTGCGGGTGATGGCAGTGTCTTAGAAGATCGTTGCTTAAATGGTTTGCGGGAAACTTATGTAGCTTTGGGCGTTCCTGGTGGTTCTGTTGCTGAAGCTGTCAACAAAATGAAAGCTGCTGCAATTGAAATTGCTAATGACAAAAACGGTATAACTCAGGGAGATTGTAGCTCTCTGATGTCAGAACTATCGAGTTACTTCGATCGCGCCGCAGCAGCAGTAGGCTAGGAAAGCTCCTACCCAGTTTCATCTTTTAGTTAAACATAGTAAAAATTCAAAGCAAGAGGTATCTTACCAATGAAGACTCCGATCACTGAAGCAATATCGGCTGCTGATTCTCAAGGTCGTTTTTTAAGCAGTAGCGAAATTCAAACCGCTTTTGGTCGTTTTCGCCAAGCTAACGCTAGTTTAGAAGCTGCTCAAGCATTAACTAGACAAGCAGATAGTTTAGTAAATGGCGCAGCCCAAGCTGTTTATAGCAAGTTTCCCTACACTACTCAAATGCAAGGCCCAAACTATGCTTCAACTCCTGAAGGTAAAGCTAAATGCGCTCGCGACATCGGCTATTATTTACGCATGATCACCTATTGTTTGGTTGCTGGTGGTACTGGTCCAATGGATGATTATCTCATTGCAGGAGTTGCTGAAATCAATGCTACTTTTGAGTTGTCTCCTAGCTGGTATGTTGAGGCTCTTAAATATATCAAAAATAATCATGGTTTGAGTGGCGATCCTGCTGTAGAAGCTAACTCTTACATTGAGTACGCGATTAACGCTCTCAGCTAGATTTGTTCTTGTGGCTCGAAATCGCAGATGACTATTAGGCTGGTTTTGGTTTAATGGTTGGCTGTAATTTCGAGCAATTTTTTTAATATAGCAATCAAAAAAATTAGGAGTATAACCAGTGGCAATTACAGCAGCATCACGCTTGGGAATCTCTGCCTTTGACGATACTAATATAGTGGAATTGCGTCCCAACTGGAGTAAAGAGGATGCCAAAGGAGCGATCGCAGCAGTCTATCGGCAAGTTTTAGGCAATGACTATTTGATGAAGTCGGAACGTCTAACTAGTGCAGAATCTTTATTGGCAGATAGATCGATTCCAGTCCGCGAATTCGTCAGGGCGGTAGCCAAGTCAGAATTATATAAAGAAAAATTTTTTTATAACAACTATCATCCCCGCACCATTGAATTAAACTTCAAACATTTACTCGGACGCGCGCCTTACGACGAATCAGAAATCGTCGAACATCTCGATTTATATCAAAATCGGGGTTTTGAAGCCGATATTGATTCCTATATCGATTCTGAAGAATATATGCAAAACTTTGGTGACAATATTGTCCCTTTTTATCGCGGTTTTTCCACCCAAACAGGACAAAAAACTGTCGGTTTTACCCGTATGTTCCAACTTTATCAGGGTTACGCCAATAGCGATCGCGCTCAAGGCAATACAGGTAGCCCTCGCTTAACCTACGATTTAGCTCGTAATCTGGCAACTCCCGTGCGTAGCCCTGGGGGGAACGGTTCGCTTTCGGGGACAACTACTACCGAACGAGGTGGTTTATATCGCTTGCGGGTAACTAAGGGAGGAATAGGACGCGCCCCTCAAATACGTCGTAGTTTACAAGAATATGTCGTTCCTTATGAAAGACTGTCGGCAACCCTGCAAAAGCTGAATAAACAAGGTAGTCGAGTTCTCAGTATTACTAATGCTTAATTAGCTCTTAGCTATTAGCTCTTTTCTGGAACTCAAAATCACGTGAGTTCGATGAAGCCAAAAACTAAATAATTTTCGGAGTTATGGAGGTCTAAATACCTGATTCTTTTCCTTAAGAAATTTATAACTACGAACTACGTACGGTCGTTTCATGAAACGACCTCTACGAACTACTAACTCCGAATTCCGAACTCACCTCAAATCACAACTAGCAAGATAAACATTTAGGAGAATAGCAAGTGGCAATTACAACAGCAGCCTCTCGGTTGGGAGTTTCTGCTTTTAGCGATCGCGAACCTCTAGAATTACGTCCCAACTGGACTCAAGACGATGCCAAAGCCATCATTAATGCCGTTTATCGGCAAGTTTTGGGTAATGACTATATTATGCAGTCGGAACGTTTAACAGCGACAGAATCATTACTCTGCAACGGTTCGCTGACAGTACGGGATTTTGTACGGGCGGTAGCTAAATCAGAACTCTATAAAACTAAATTTCTCTATGACAATTTCCAAACTAGAGTCATTGAGTTAAACCTCAAGCATTTATTAGGACGAGCAGCTTATGACGAATCTGAGGTAATTTATCACCTCGATCTCTATCAAACTAAGGGTTTTGAAGCCGATATCGATGATTATATCGACTCAGCCGAATATGAAGCCAACTTTGGCGACTACATCGTTCCCTACTACAGAGGTTTTGCAACCCAAACCCAACAAAAAACTGTCGGCTTTACCCGTATGTTCCAACTCTATCGGGGTTATGCCAATAGCGATCGCTCTCAAATAGCAGGAAAAACCTCCCGTTTGGCAAAAGATTTGGCTCAAAATGGTGCTTCGGCGGTGGTAGCACCCTCTGGGGGTACTGACGGCTGGGCTTATCAAGAGTCTAATCAAGGGGTTACACCAGATAGAGCTTTTAGAACTGCTAACCAAGATAATCGCATTTATCGGATTGAAATATCGGCGATGAATTTACCCAGATATCCCAAGGTGCGTCGAGTTAGTCGGGCTATTTTAGTACCCTACGATAAGCTCTCCTCAACTCTGAAAAAAATCAACAAAATGGGTGGAAAAGTTGCCAGCATTACTTTAGCTTAAAGGAGATCTTGAGAAAATGTTAGGAAAATCGGTACTTAGCGGTTGCTCCAGTTCATCAGCAAACAATCGCATTTTTGTTTATGAAGTAACAGGATTAAAACAGAATCAAAAAAACGATAACAATAGCTACTCTTTTCGCAGTAGTAGTAGTATTTTTGTCCGTGTTCCTTACGGTCGCATGAATGAAGAAATGCAGCGTATTGGCAAAATGGGTGGAACTATTGTCAGTATCAAGCCTTTAGATGCTTTCAATCAAGAGGATGAGGCGGATATTTCTCAGGAAAGTACGGCTTCTTAAGACGATCGCGATTAATCGCGATCGCTCAAAATAATTTCCAATTACCATCTTAAATAGTTCGGAGTTAGTAGGGGCGGTTCGCGATGCGAAGCGAGTCCTTTAGGGCGAACCGCCCGTACAAAGTTTATCAGCAGGCTTGAACCTCTATCAAACTCTTTTCTCTCGCTCTGGGAGAGGCTTGTAACCCAACTCCTAATTCCGAACCCGCAACTCCGAACTCTTCTGTCATTAATTTTAAAATACAACAAAGCAAATGGTTGTCACACTCAAAGCTTCTTGGAGAGAACGTCAACACTATTTAATTCAACAGTTGGCAAGCTGTATTGAAGAACAGTGGAAGCAATATCTGAATCTCGAACCCTATGACATTCCTGAAAATTTGGGTTATGTAGAGGGGAATCTCGAAGAAGAAAAATTAATCATCGAAAATCGCTGTTATCAGACAACTCGATTTCGTAAGTTACATTTGGAGTTAGCGAAGATAGGCGATCGCCTGGATATTCTTCACTGTGTCATGTTTCCCCATCCCAATTACGATCTACCAATATTTGGGGTGGATTTAGTGGGAAGTAAAGCGGGAATTGGCGCAGCAATTGTCGATCTGTCTCCCGTCAATAGCGATCGCTTACTTCCTCCTGCTTACAGTCAAGCTTTAGCTAATTTGCCCCAGATTGATTTTGCTCGTCCGCGTACTTTACCTGAATGGGGCAATATTTTCTCCGAGTTTTGTTTATTTATCCAACCCCAAAATAGTCGGGAAGAAAAGCTATTTTTGCATCGAGTTCAACAATATCTCGCCATACACTGCCAAACTGCCTTAGTTACATCCCCCGTAGCTTCTAAATTCAAACAGGCACAAATTCGTTCGGGGCAACGCTACTACTGCGCTCAACAGCAACAAAATGATAAAACCCGCAGAGTACTAGAAAAATCCTTGGGTAAAACTTGGACAGATAACTACATAACCCAGATGTTGTTTGATTGTCCCTAACTCTAGTAAATAAATATGAACAAAAATAATTTACATTAAAATCGCTAAATTAATTTTAAGATAGTGTCAATATAACAAACTTTAATTTCAGTTAAACTTAATTAACAAAAATAATTATAAATTCAACCGTGGCAGGGGTAAATAAATCTCCAACCAAAAATTTATTTTATCGAGCAGTATTTAAGCATTCTTTAGAGGCGATCGCTATTCTCAATCGCCGAGGTCGCATCGTGCAAGTTAATCCTGCTGCTTGCAGGTTATTTGGTGTCACTGAAAAGAAACTTATTGGTAAATTAATCGATGATTTTTTAGTATCACCTTTAGATTGGCAACAGTTACAAGAGCGAGGGGAAATTCAAATCCAGCCACTCAAAGGGGACATTAAGACCATTGAATATAGTCAAGTCCAAGATATACTACCCCAATACCACTTACTAGTTTGCCAAGATATTACCGAGATCCAACGAGATGCAGTTACCAAACTACATCTGCATCATCAACGAATAGAACTATTTTCTGAAGTTACCCTCAAAATTCGTCAATCGTTACAGCTACAAGAAATTCTCCAAACTGCTGTAACTGAAGTCCAAAGAATCTTACAAGCCGATCGCGTCTTAATTTATCAAGTTTTTGCTAATGGTACGGGAATGCCAATCAAAGAAGCTGTCTTACCAGACTTCAAGCCCATTCTAGGGGTGGAGTTTCCTGAAGAAGTATTTCCCGAAGAATATCGCCAGTTATATACCAGGGGGAGAGTTCGGGCGATCGCTGATGTTGGTGCTAAAGAGGCAAATTTGGCCGAATGTCTAATTGAGTTTATGGACGAATGGAAGGTCAAAGCCAAGTTAGTAGTACCAATTCTACAAAATTTTAAATCGACTACTGAAACGACTACAGAAGAAGGCGATCGCCTGTGGGGTTTACTGATTGCCCATCAATGTCGAACCACCAGACAGTGGACGGAATTTGAACAAGAACTGATGCAACAATTAGCCGATCAAATTGGTATTGCTTTATCTCAAGCCAAACTATTAGAAAATCTTGAGGAAGTAGTCGCCGAACGCACTGCCAAATTAAGACAAGAAATCAGCGATCGCACCAAAGCCCAAGCAGCATTGCGTCATAGTGAAGAACAACTGCGCTTAATTGCCAACAATTTACCAGTTCTGATTGCTTATGTAGATAACCAGCAGCATTATCGCTTTAATAACCAAGCTTATCAAACTTGGTTGGGACTAGCTCCCCAAGAGATTTATGACTGTCATTTGTTGCAGGTTCATGGGGAAGTAGAATACCAACAAATTAGCCAATATATTGCCACCGCACTTAGAGGAGAAATAGTTACTTACGAGCGAGATTTAGTTCTGCAAGATGGAAACCTGCATTCTCTGAGCGTCACCTATATCCCTCATATTCAAGAAGAGGAGATAATTCAAGGATTCTTTGCTCTGACTAGTGATATTAGCGATCGCAAAGCCGTCGAGCGGATGAAGGATGAATTTATTTCTGTGGTTAGCCACGAACTACGCACACCTCTAACTTCGATTCACAGTTCTCTAAAAATTTTAGCCACTGGTAAGCTCGGTAGTCTTTCCAGTCAAGGAGAGCGGATGTTCACAATTGCCGACGAACAGACAGAGCGTCTAGTACACCTAGTCAATAATGTTCTCGATCTTCAGAGAATTCAGTCAGGCAAAATCACGATGAACAAACAAGCCTGTCAAGCCAACGAATTGATGAGCGAAGCGGTTAAAGCGATAAAAACCCTAGCTCAACAACAGGAAATTCAGCTATCGATCGAACCTAGTAATCTGGAAGTTTGGGCGGATCGAGATTACATAGTGCAAACCCTGACCAATTTGGTGAGCAATGCAATCAAGTTTTCTCCCCGTCATAGTACAGTAGTTCTATCAGGAACAAAAGAGCCTCAGCAAAAACCGAACCGCAAACAGCGATCGAGTTCTTACGTTACCTTTGCAGTTAAGGATCGAGGACAAGGTATTCCCCAAGATCGCTTAGAAACAATCTTTGAGAGGTTTCAACAGGTAGACTCATCCGATTCTCGTAAGAAAGGAGGCACTGGTTTGGGCTTGGCTATTTGTCGTCAGATCGTGGAAGGACACGGCGGTCAAATTTGGGCAGAAAGTTGCTTAGAACAAGGCAGTACTTTTTATTTCACTTTACCCGAACTGATTCAAATGGAGAGCGATCGCCATGACTGAAAAAAACATTTTACTCATTGACGATGAAGAAACTATTCAAGAAGTAGTCCAAGTGGGAATTGCAATTGAAGCTGGTTGGCAGGTGGCGATCGCTTCTTCTGGTTTAGAAGGAATTAATTTAGCGCAAGATCGACAGCCTGACGTGATTCTTCTGGATGTCATGATGCCCGACATGGATGGGATCGATACCCTGTCACAGTTAAAGACTAACGCTAAAACCAGTACGATTCCCGTAATTTTTTTAACCGCCAAAGCCCAAGCTGAGGAAAAAAACCAGTTTCAAAGTTTAGGAGTAGTCGATGTAATCACCAAACCCTTTAATTCCATGACCCTTGCCAGTCAAATCGCCAAAATCCTGGGATGGGAACTGTAACGTCCGTTGTTAAATTTGACCTTATAAGTATGAGAATTTTATTAGTTGATGACGATCTAGTTTTAGTCGAACTTTTAACCAAAACTCTATCCCAACTAAGCTATGCGATCGATGTAGCAACAGATGGAGAACAAGGCTGGATTTATGGTTCTACCTATCCCTATGATTTAATCGTCCTCGACTGGTCTTTACCTCAACTCGACGGAATTGAGTTATGTCAGCGTTTTCGCGAGCATAATTATGACACTCCAATCATTTTATTAACCTCTCGTGGTGGCAGTCAAAATAAAATTAAAGGTCTTGATGCTGGTGCAGATGATTATATTTGCAAACCTTTTGATGTAGAAGAATTAGCTGCCCGCATTCGTGCTTTGTTACGTCGATTAAACTGTGATTTTTTGCCCGTACTGTCTTGGGGAGATCTAGAGCTAAATCCTTGTACTAGTGAGGTCACATATCAGGGAGAATCATTATCTTTAACAGCTAAAGAATATCGATTGCTAGAGTTATTTCTACGTCATCCTCAAGAAGTTTTAAATGTAGAAGATATTATCGATCGTTTATGGTCTTCTACCGAATATCCAGCAGTGGCAACGGTAAGATCTCATTTGCGACGTTTGCGTCAAAAATTAAAGCAAGCTGGCTTTCCTGATGATTTAATTACCACAGTCAGAGGACAGGGCTATTGTCTTAAACCTTTACCTCAAAATCTTGATGCTCAAGCTAATTCGCCCATTAAACATCTCAGTCCAGGAGTTAACCCAGGCAACAAAGCAAATAAAAGAGTGCGACATCTAACCGCTTTAACTTCTATCTGGGAAAAATATCAGTCCAAAAGAGAACAACAACTAGCAACTCTCGGACAAGCCATCAATTCCCTAGGTATCGGCAAGCTGGAGATTAGCGATCGCCTTTCGGCAATTGTAGTAGCTCATAGTTTGGCAGGAAATTTAGGTCAATTTGGCTTAGATCGAGCTTCTCAATTAGCTCGAGAAATAGAACAATTGCTACAAAATCGGGTTAACGAGCCTTCAGCACAATTTAGGGAATTATCTGACAGATTAGTAACTTTAAGACAGGAATTAGCGAGCGGGCAAAACATTGTCGGTCAAATATCTCAACAATTAGCTAAAAATTCGCCGTTATTGTTAATTTCTACCGACGATCGCCACTTTAACGAACAGTTAATCTCTGAAGCGACAGAGCGAGGTATTCGTACCAAGGTAATCTCTACTCCCCAACTAGTCAGGGATTGGCTGGAAACCCAACAAACTAAAAACGAGCAACTTCCAGATGCCGTATTGTTCAAAATATCTTTTGAAGAAGATCTTTATAGATCGACTACTAAACAAGAGTATTTAGCTTTAATTGCGGAGTTCAAATTACTAACCCCATCCATACCAGCGATCGTCGTTGCCGATCGCGATCGCCTTCAAGATCGTTTACTCATAACACGACATGGAGGCAATTTTTATCTCCCTCAACCAGTTAATCCCAGACAAATTATTACTGTTTGTCAACAAGCAGCACAATACTCGTCTTTCGGCAAAAAAGTGATGATTGTCGATGATGACATCGAACTATTAAGAGTGTTACCAAAGTTACTAAAACCTTGGGGATTTAAACTTACTACCCTAGACGATCCGCGACAATTTTGGGATGTACTCCAAGCTGTTGCCCCCGATCTACTGGTATTAGACATAGAAATGCCTCATCTAAGCGGTATTGAACTGTGCAAAGTTCTGCGAACTCATCCCTACTGGTGTAAGCTACCAGTTTTATTTCTCAGCATTCACCACGATCGAGCTATTACCACCGAAGTGTTTACCAGCGGAGGCAATGATTTTGTCAATAAACCAGTTCTGGCACAACAACTTGCTCATCGAATACTTAGTGGTCTTAATCTAAACAGCTAAAATTTAGAGCTTTAGAGTAAATCGGCGATCGCCTGTTCTAGTTGAGACTGTTCTAAGATAGTAATGATAAAAACCTCTTGTACTGTCTTTCCTTGACGGGCGATCAGCTTGTAGCCACCACGAATCGGTACAGAAACTTTCAGTTTGATTTTAGGTATATGACTTCTAGTCTTTTTGATTCTGCCTGGAGTAACCGTAGTAATTCCTTCACACAGAACTAGTTTTTCTAGTATGGGAATTAGACCAGGAAGATGAGTTGAATGATTCCAGACTAGCCGACCATCAGAAGCCATATTTTTACTCGCTACTTGTTTATCCTTGCCAACTATATACTATGCCTTCTCCAAAGGAGCCATAGTTAATCCAGCACGTTTTAACTGTTGATGATATAATTCCGCTTGTTCTTTTGGCCCAACCCACACCAAAGCTTGTCCTTGATAGTGAATTTCATTAGCTAAATCTCTGGCGCGATCGCCATCCATTCCTGGGATGTATTTGACCAGACATTCTATAACATGCTTAAAGGTGTTAAAGTCATCATTTAAGACGATTATTTTGTAGTTGGGGTAGTGTTGCTTGATGGTTTGACCAGATTTTTCTTTTACTACAGCTGGGCTTGCAGTCATACCAATAATCCTAATAACTCTACTTGACGAGAATATAACTTAATAGATTTACTCTAAATCTATCTGCGATGACAATTGATTTTAATTACCAACAGTTTAACTAATTTTTTAATCTTTTCTTCAAAATTAATCTGAATAATTACTATCAATTTAAGATTTGTTATTCTTGAGCTTTTACGATCGAACAAATGAAAATTGCAATTGGCTGGCTATATCCGACCTTAATGAGTACCTATGGCGATCGCGGTAACGTTATTTGTCTGCAACGGCGATGTCAATGGCGAGACATAGAAGTAGAAATCGTTCCTCTCAAAAGAGAAACTGAAGCCCAAGTATTCGAGCAGGTAGATCTAATCGTCGGAGGAGGAGCGCAAGATCGCCAGCAAGAAATTGTCATGCGGGACTTGCAAGGGAAAAAAGCCTCCGCTCTAAAAACTCAGCTAGATCGAGGCACACCAGGAATATTTACCTGTGGTTCGCCACAACTTTTGGGACACTACTATGAACCAGCTTTGGGTAAAAGAATTGACGGTTTGGGTTTGTTAGATCTGGTCAGCAGACACCCTGGTATCGATGCCCGACGCTGTATTGGTAATTTAGTCTTTGAAATCACCGCTACTCCCATAGCAGCAGAATTAGAGGCAATTTGGGGAGAAAAACCCGTTGCCATTGGCTTTGAAAATCATGGCGGAAGGACTTATCTCAATGACGTGCAACCCTTGGGCAGAGTAATCAAAGGGTATGGCAATAATGGCGAAGACAAGAGTGCAGGAGCTTTTTATCAAAATGCGATCGCCACCTATTCTCACGGCCCGTTGCTCCCCAAAAATCCCTTTATTGCTGACTGGTTAATCCAAAAAGCCTTGCAAAGAAAATACGAACAGCAAATTAGTCTAACGCCGTTAGATGATTCCCTAGCTGTTGCAGCTCGTAAAGCAATGTTGCAACGTCTTGATTTATCTAATTTTGTGGCAACAATTTAGGTATTTGTTGTTAATCTTTGCATTGAGTTGCGTGCTATGCAAGACAATTTGCCTTAATATTGCAAGTAGACAAATTATGCAAGACCATCTTGCAACTAGTAAATCTTAGCAATTGCAAGCACAACTATGACTGGAAAAGTACTAGATAATGGTTCTGCTGGAATTTTGATTCTCATCTTGCCTTTTGCTTTCGGTTTTGTCATTTTATATAAATTTTGGCCCGTTTTGCTGGTACTTGCAGCATTAATTGTGGTTTTTCAAGCTTGGCAAAATTATCAATGGCAAAAATGGTGCAGAGAAATCAACCCCTACTTCAATCAATTGATTAAAGAAAATCAGGGCTATCTAACTCCAGTAGATCTTTCTGTAAAAGCCAACCTTACTCCTAAAGATGCCAAAATATTTTTAACTCGTAAGAGCAATGAATATGGCATTCAACCCAAGGATGTAAAAGACAAAGGTTTTGTTTACTATTTTCCTACTGCTAGTGCATTAGGAAGTATTTTAGATAATAGTGAACCAGAACCAGCGGTCAACTCCTATCAGCTAGCAGCCAAAGAACCTAACAAACTATCTGTAAGGGGAATAGCTCAGTTAGCAAAACAGGAACAAGACCAAGAAAAAAATGGTGTAAGCGAATCTCCTTCGACCGTTGCTCAATTAGTCAAAGAAGAATCAACTCAAGCAACTGCAACTGTTGAACCTGAAACTGAGGACAGTAGTTCGACCGAGAGTGAAACTCCTTCTATTGATACCTCCCAATCATTGATTCAGGCTGAACTAGCAAAACGCCTCGATCTCAATACCAGTACCGTTGGCAGACGCAAATCAGACCCAGATTTTGAAGAGTGGAGTCAAAGCAAAGACCCCGAAGGAATAGCCTGGAGATACGACCCAGAAACCAAGCTATTTATAGCAGTCGTTTCAAAGTGAACTACCTACAGCAAATCAAAGATTATGAATGTCGGGCTTCTCGTCATTTACGCGAAAATTTTTCCTATTTTCAACTATGGTTATCTAACTAATATCGTTTAGCTGTTACTATTAGCTGCTTTCAAGACAACGATCGAGCTATTAATTTCATCTCAGATTGGGGAGTATAGAAAGATCTTTCTCTATAGTCCCCTCTTCTGGTTGTTTCAAGGTGAGTTCGGAATTTGGAATTCGTAGGGGCGAACGGCCGTTCGCCCCTACAGGAGTTATGATTTTTTGGACACCTCTAAAAATGAGAAAGTATCTGTATCTAATTATTTAGCCTCATCGAACTCAAGTTGTTGCAATTAATTTTCTAATGATAAAAATATATAGTCATTCCAATTAATTTCCTTGTAGTAATTTTGTATTGATAGCAAGATGATAGGTTACTTGTTTATCTCCGAAGGGGACTACTCTCTACTCTCTACTCTCTACTTGCTACTTTTCAAAAAAATCGTTTGGTTTCTATTTAGAATGACTATAGATAAAGCTTAGAGGTCTTAAAAGTTAGTATGAATAAAGCGAATCTATATCGAGCAGATTCCGCGTCAAAGCAAGACGATCGCAATTGGCAATGGCAAACTTGGCAAGGTAATTCTTATCTAACCTGCAACTTGCTATCTGCTTGGCAACATGGATTTTTTACCCAAGAATTTTATCCCCGCACCCCAGAAACTCTCAGTTCTATTCTGCAAACTCAAACCAATTCACATAGAGTCAAACAAGTACACGGTAATCTAGTGTTGACTCCGCAAGAAATAAACACCGCCATCAAACAACAAGATTTAAGTAATTTCTTACCTGATGCTGACGCAGTTATTAGCGATTGTCCCCAACAATCAGTTTGGGTGGCAAGTGCCGACTGCACGCCTATATTAATCGGGGATTTAGCAACTGGACGAGTGTGTGCGATTCATGCTGGTTGGAGAGGAACGGCACAAAAAATTGTCGTCGCTGCGATCGCTCGGTTTCTGGAATTTGGCAGTCAAAAACACAACCTTCGGATTGGTATCGGCCCTGCGATCGCGGGGAAGATGTATCAAGTAGATGAAACTGTGGCAATAGAAGTAGGTAAAACTATTATTGCCGATGTATCGCAAAAAAACGATGGAGAAATACTTCAGGAGTTAAAACAATTTACTAACCCTCCTATCTTAGCTGATGAGCTACCAGGCAAAGTCCGTCTCGATGTACCAAGGGTAAATCAAATACAACTCGAACAATTAGACATCGATTCAGAACAGATGGCAACTGCGCCGTTTTGTACCTATCAAAAAGATAATTATTTTTTCTCTTATCGACGCACGGGAGAAAAAAAAGTCCAGTGGTCGGGAATAGCTAGTATTTAATTTTTTCTAGAGGTAATATAATGTGTACCAACTAACCTCTTGTTGTCCGCTAGGCAACAATTCCCGACTATTTTTTACTCCAGTCTTTTGGCACCAAGTAGCAAAATCTTGTAGGCTTGCCAATCTAGCGGATATTCGCTAAAAGTATCGAGATCTTCTGCTATTGCTACTTGTCGATCGATCCAATCGCGATTGAATTGAGAAGCATAAGACATTTGGAATTCTACAGCGATGTCGTCTTGTGTTTCTTGTTTTGTCTCCAAAGATAAATTGCGATCGCATTCGGTAATATTGACAATTCTGTTTACATAGACAATCAAATAGAGATTACATATCTTGGTGGATAGACAATTTCCTAAAAATGCATCTTTCGTAGGGTGGGCAAAATTTAAACTAGAGGATAATACTTTTAACCTCAAAATTTGCCCACCAAAATTATAATTCAAGGCGATCGCCTTCGACCTAATTAAAGATAGCTTTCGTTTTCTACATCCTTTCTAATACCTTTATCCCCAATAAAGATAAACCCAACTTAATAGTACGTGCTGTTAAATCTGCCAGAATTAAACGCGAAGTCCTTTGCGGTTCGTCTGCATTCAAAATCTCACATTGTTCGTAAAACTGATTGAACTTTTGACTTAATTCAAATAGATACAAGCAAATACGATTTGGTAGCAAAGTTGATTCGACTTCTTTGATTACTTCTTCTAGCTGTAAGATATGTTTAGCTAAAGCTAATTCTGCATCTTCGCTTAAGTTAATTTCGGTATCGTTATCTAGCTGAGAAAAATCGATATTTCCCTTACGACTTACCCCTTGAGGACGGACGTAAGCATACAATAAATAGGGTGCAGTATTACCTTTAAGATCGAGCATTTTGTCATAGTCAAACTTATAATCTGAAGTTCGATTTTGACTCAAGTCGGCATACTTAACCGCACTTAAACCGACAACTTGAGAAACGCGATCGATAAATTCGGGGGTTTCTTCTCTTCCTTCTTCTTTTAGTCTAGCTATTAAATCATTTTTGGCTCGTTCTACCGCTTCATCTAAGAGATCTTTAAGTTTAACCGTCTCACCCGAACGAGTTTTATATTTTTTGCCTTTTTTATCTAAAACTAAACCAAAAGGTACGTGAACTACTTCCACATCGTCGGGTAATATTCCTGCTTTTCTCGCTACCTGAAATACTCCTGCAAAGTGGTTAGCTTGTCCAGAGTCGGTAACGTAAATAATTCTCTTGGCCTGGTCTTCTTTTACTCGATATTTTATCGCTGCTAAATCGGTAGTGGCATAGTTAAAACCACCGTCAGTTTTCTGCACGATTAAAGGAAGAGGATCGCCTTCTTTATTAGTAAAGCCATCTAAGAAAACACACTTTGCTCCCTCGCTTTCTTCCAATAAACCTTTGGCATCTAATTCATTGACAATATCTTCTAGAAAAGGATTATAAAAAGACTCGCCTCTTTCTTCTAGTTTGATATCTAGCAAGTTATAGATTATCTGAAACTCTCTACGAGACTGATCGCACAACAATTTCCAAGCATGACGACTATCTTCTGCACCAGCTTGAAGTTTTACTACTTCTTGTCTGGCGGTTTGCCTGAATTGTTCGTCTTCATCAAAACGCAGCTTAGCTTTTTTATACAAAGATACCAAGTCGCCAATATCCAGGGCATCAGCAGTAGTCAAAGCTTCAGGATAGGCTTCCCGTAGATAGGCAATCAACATCCCAAACTGCGTCCCCCAATCACCAACATGATTGATCCGCAGTACATCATAACCCCGAAACTCTAAAACACGGGCGATCGCATCCCCAATAATTGTCGATCGCAGGTGTCCCACGTGCATCTCTTTAGCAATATTTGGGCTGGAAAAATCTACAATAACTTTTTGTTGTGGCTTAACTTGAGGAACACCCAATCTTGGCTCGGGCTGTATTTGGCGCAATATTTCCCCAATATAATTATATTTTAGCACAAAATTGATAAAACCTGGCCCAGCAATTGTCGGTGTTTTACAAATCTCCTCGACCTGAAGCCGAGCGATAATCGATTGGGCGATCGCTCTGGGATTTTGCTTGAGTGGTTTTGCCAGAGATAAAGCGACATTTGACTGATAATCACCAAATTTAGGATTATTAGTCGGGGCGACCAAGGGGTCTTTATCGGCGTATTCTGCGCCGAAAGCAGCAACCAAAGCTTGGCTAACAGAGTCTTGAAGCTGTTCTAGGATCGAGGTCATAATCTTGAGATGAGACTTATTTTAAAAAGATATATACAACTATTTATAGCTTAGAGCTACAAGCTTTTTCGATTGAGGATCGAATTAACAATCTAGAAAAATATTTAAATTAAACGAGCCATAATTACTAGAGTAATAAATTTACCACCAATTCACCTATTTTCTCTTTTTATCTGCGATCGATGCGACTGGCGGTTGATGAGAGGTTGGAAGTACTCGCACTCGCGATCGCCATTGCTAGTCAGAAGGCGCGAAAGCAATTCGGTTCGCGGGGTAGAGGAACAAAGGGAGCAATAACTAATAAACGCTAGATGCTAAATGTTGACTAACTAGACTTTTTCGTCACGAAAGAATGTCTATAACCTTCTTTAGTTTCAACGATTAATAAACCATAAGCAATAGAAGCAATACCTCTTGATCTAAACCAACTAATAAATAGGGTACTGTCTAGCTGTAACTTTAAACCTTGGGTAGCGATCGCCAGCACAACCATGCGGGTAATTGTCAGACTGGCAATACCATACACCCACATTTGCCAGGTTGCTTCTAAGATTGGTGGTATGACCACGATCGCGCCGTAAAGCAGAAAAGATATTAAAGTTTGAGATTTAAGAACTTGTGCACTCGTACTCTCGCCAATTGAGGCAAACTTAAAGTAAAGCTGTCTTTTATTCGGAGGAAGAGATGAGTTGGATTAAAGTTCTTCCTGTTGACTCTCTACCACAAGGTACGCGGAAAGTAGTCAAAGTTGGTAAACGAAATATTCTTCTGCTAACCCACGATAGTCAACTAATGGCCGTTGATAACATCTGTCCGCACCTGAAACTGCCCTTAAAAAACGGAGAGATTACAGAGGATGGGGCGATAGTCTGTCCTTGGCATCACAGTGCTTTTGACCTGTGTACTGGCGATGTCAAAGAATGGAGTCCGTGGCCTCCCGTAGTCGGGAAAGCACTCTCGTTGATTTCCCGCTCAAAAGCTTTATCAGTTTTTCCTGTCCGCGTAGAAGAAGGAAGTATTTGGGTTGACGTGGAAGAGTCATAACACTTAAGAACTGCTTAACTTACGTTAAAGAAATTAATTAAAATTTTCGCGATCGCTTTTGGGACTATTTTAGCTTCCAATCTACTGACCAGTTGCAATACTTCTCGTTTAGAGAGGTAGGGGAGTAGGAAATTAGGGAATTAGGGAAGTAGGGGATTAAGCTCCCATTTCCCCAAGACCCCATTTTCTGGTTCCATATTGTTAAACGAGAAGTATTACTATGTCACTGCGGTTTCCGATAGTCATACTACCCACCTATCTGAATTCCTACGCTTCGGGAGCAGAGCGATTCTGAAGAAACATCTGAACTATGGAGCTAATTTTTTGATTTTAATTACTAGAGAGAAACTTAGTTGACCTGTATCGATATATTCGATCTGCTCCCTCTCGTGAGAGCAAGCCATTTTTGTAAGGATGCTTGAACTATTTAGATTATTAGTTTTAATTACCAGGGAATCAAGACTATATAGTTCTTTTGTATCGATGTATTTGACTTACTCCCTACACTTTATAAATTAAAAAAAAATGTTGAAGAACTTGTGATGACTTGATAATTTTTGGCTTGATGCGATACGTAAATTGGCTACCCTGCAAGCTTCCTTTTTCAACGATTAATAAATCATAAACAAAAAATAGCGATCGCTGTTAAAACTTCTTTATCCACAGAGATGATTGTGAAAGTAGATATTAGCTAATAACCGATCGATAATTCTACATAGCTAAACCTTCAGTAATGAAGTGAGACTGTAGAAAAATGTAGCATAATTTAAGTTTACGTTTAATTAAGTTGACCTAGTTACTATTACGCAGATTTTATCAAACATAGCTAAAGTTGATTCATGCCTAATTATAGATTACTTGAGTAGATGTAAGTTCGAGGTTTCTCTTAAAGCTTCGCTACGCTACTTAGTTTGGGTTCTGCCTCATTGTATAGTAGTTTGACGCTTTTACTATGATGATAAATTCGATTGAAACTAAGCCCAAAAAAGACCCGAAAATCACCAAGTCCGATACCAGATTTTATCTCCTATTACTGATAATTTTTGCAACTTTAGCTGCGATCGCAATTATTCATCATGAAATGTGGCGGGATGAACTAGAAGCTTGGTTAATTGCTAGCAATAGTAGTTCTGTTGTTAGTTTACTAGAAAATATAGAATATACAGGACACCCAGGACTATGGTATTTGTGCCTATATATAATTAATAAATTTTGGCAACATCCTTGGGCAATGCAGCTATTTCATTTATTAATTGCTATTACTTTTGTTTATATATTTCTTTGGTATTCGCCCTTTAGCAAACTACAAAAGGCTCTTTTTTGTTTTGGATATTTCCCCCTGTATGAATATAGCGTAATTAGCAGAAGCTACAGTCTAAGTTTTGTATTTTTATTTACTTTTTGCGCTTTATTTCCTTCTCGCTATCGTCGTTATTTGCCGTTAGCAGTTATTTTAGCTTTGCTAGCCCATCTCAATGCTTATGGTTTAATTATTAGTTTTGCCTTGGTGCTAACTTTGGTTTTAGATGCCATAGTTAATTTCGATCTTAATAAAAAACTTTATAGTAGAAGGTGGAGTATTGTAGCTAGTTTAGCAATCTATTCCTTTGGTTTAATAACGGCAATTATCCAAATAACACCTCCAGAAAATGCTAAAAATAAAGGAGACTTACTTTCAGTCGCTGCCGAAAATTTGAATGGCAGTCTATTAAAATCTTTAGTTAGTATTCCCTTTTCCATAAGAAGAATAGTTGCAGCTACCTATTCTGTTTGGAGAGGTTATATACCCGTCCCAGATTTTTCTGAGTTTCATTTCCACAATACTAATATTTTATCTATATTTGTCGAAGGTAGTTCTAATATTTATATTGATGGGGCGGGGTTAATAGATTTATTAGAATTTTCCCTATCCTTGGTGATATTAGCTATGGGGATAATCTTATTTTATCGCCAACCAATTATTCTATTTTTCTACCTAATTAGCAACTTAGCTATAATTGGATTTACCTATTTATTTCAAATTGCATATGCTAGACATTCTGGCTTTTTGTTTATCATTTTCTTAATTTGCTTGTGGCTATCTACTTATTATCGTCAATCTAATTGGTTGGCTAGTTTTAACCATCAAATAGTTACTTGGTTGGTAGAGTTTAAATTGAAAATATTAACAATTTTACTTTGTATTCATGCCCTGGGTGGAATATATGCCTACAGTAGAGATCTTATCCACCCTTTTTCTGCCAGTCAAGCTGCCACAAAATATATCCAACAAAATCAATACGACCGATTGACAATTGTTGGTAGTGAAGATGTTTTGGTCGCTCCCATAGGAGCTTTATTAGATAAAGAAATTTATTATCCAGAGACCAAAGAGTTTGGTACTTTTACAGTTTGGACAAAAGATAAATTTAGAAGAGATAACGATATAACTCAGTCAGATATTTTGGCACAAACAAACGATTTAATAGAAGAAGACGAGGGAGAAATATTATTAATACTAACTGAAAAATTAGTCAGTAAAAATTACCGACTTAAAATTAAAACATTAGCTAAATTTGAAACTTCTATTATAGAAAATGAAGTTTATTATCTTTATTTAGTGACTCAAGAGTAGGAGAGTGTTTGTAAACAAAAAATTAAACTGCATATATATTGGGGCTTGTGGAGTTGGGGGCTCTCTCAAAGGTAGGTTTTTTAGATTTAATGGTTTAGATAGGCAGGACAAAGGCGTAATTCCGCATGTAGCAGGGGAAGCAGGGGGAGCAGAGGGAGAAAACCTTGTTTTTTCGTTCCAATTAGAGTGGGAATTTACGACTTTATTAAAAACATACACTTGAGAGTACCCCCTAATTCCTTTCAGGTGTATGTTTTTAAGATTTATTTTACAAACAGTTTCTAAGAAACCTCCGAGCGGTCGGTGTGCATGTCGTTGTTAGGCTGCTGGCATGTCTACAGAGGGCGTTGCCAAGGTTCACTGTACTGCTGATATCCAACTCGCTTAAAAGTAGAAATCATCGGAATATTGTTCGCGTCTGTATCACAGAATACTCTCCAAACTCCGACATCTTGTAGCACTCTCGTTCCTTTTAACAGTAAATCGGCTGCAAAGCCCTGTCCACGATATTCTGGCAAGACTCCAATGTAGTAAATAGTTGCTTCTTCCAAACCATCTTTAGCACAACCTGGGTAGATTACAGGAAAAATAAACCCAACGACTCTATCATCGCTATTAAACCCAATCTGCCACCATTCATCTTGATACAAGAATCCATCTTTCGACTTGGACAGAAACTGCTCAGCAGCTTGGCGAGAACCACGTTCCACGACTTGTTTTCGATCGCTTGCATCAATTGATGACTCCATAACCCAAGCAACTACCGAAAGTAATACTTCATAGCTCAGGGTTCTAGCAGCTTTGAACTTTAATCGAGAAGGGATTTCAATCGACGGTTTTGGCTCTTCCCAAACAAAAGGCACTTTCAAGTAAGTTTGCTGACTCATCAAGTAAGTTTGCTGACTCATAAAATCAACTTTAATTTTGATGTCCTACAAGGGTGAAGCTTAGCACAACTTCGCAATTCAACAGATAACTTTTTAGCCACGCCCTCATTCATAAATCGTAAAACTCTTTGTTATTCAAAATTTGAGGAGATGTTGAAGCATTCAATTAAATTAAATGATTAATTCATTACTTGAAGTTCGAGGATGTACCTATTCCGCACTGATTCATCCCTTGATTCAGCAACGCCGAGTTAGTAAATAGTTAAAATCAAGTATGGAAAAATGGCGATCGCCCTTTTGTTTTTCTTGAGCAACGAAGAAATTGTTTAGTTTGATCGCCATTCAGGCAAAATTCCTGAATGACCTTCAATCTCTTCGGGGGGTTCAAATCGACCACCCAAATGTTGAGCTAGAAATTCTTCGGCTATCCCAGAGAAATGTAAGCTGTTTTCAGCACGAGCAAAACCATGTCCTTCATCTGTATAAAGAATATATTTTACCGATTTTCCTTGACGGCGCATCGCATTAACAATTTGTTCGCTTTCAGATTTATGAACGCGAGGATCATTGGCACCTTGAGCAATTAATAGCGGTTTTTGAATTCGATCGATCGAAAATAAAGGCGATCGCGATTTTAGCAACTCTCTTTCTGTATCTAAATCGCCAATACGATTTTTGAGCATCGCTAGATAAGGAATCCAGTAGTCAGGAATATTTTCTAAATAAGAAATCAAATTACTAATTCCTACTACATCAATACCGCAAGCAAATACATCGGGAGTAAATGCCAATCCCGCTAGAGTTGCATATCCTCCATAGGAGATCCCCATGATACCAATCTTATGCTTATCGGCAATATCTTCTTCAATCAGCCAGTTTACTCCATCAATTAGATCGTCGTGCATCGTACCACCCCATTGACGATTGCCCAGATTTAACCAGACTTTGCCATAACCAGCCGAACCGCGAAAATTTGGCTGCAAAACGGCATAACCTCGATTTGTCAACCACTGGACGAGAGAATTAAAGCTCCAAGTATCTCTCGACCAAGGACCTCCATGAACTAACAAAACCGTCGCATAGGGCGGTTGAATATTTCGAGGTAGGGTTAGATAGCCATGAACAGTCAAGCCATCTCTGGCTTGATAAGAAATTGGTTGTACTGATGCTAAAGGTAATTGTTCTAATTTAGGGCGATCGCAAAATAATAGCTGGCTCGATTTAGTCTCGCGCTCGTAGATATAGTAGTAAGAGGGAGCATTATCACAGCGATAGGCAATCAGCCATTTCTCGTCTGTCAAATCGCGATCGATAAGATCGATTTCACCAGGACTAACTAACTTTAGGGTGGCAAAATCTTGAGCTAAATCTTGGTCTAATATTTGCCATTGCAATCTTTCTCTATAAAAGGAAACTGCCTGTATCTGTCTGGTTGAGGGGTGATAAGCTACTGATTCGAGGTCGTATTGCTCGTCAATGGCAACTATATTTTTTTGCTGAGTCTTTAGATTCAACTTTATTAAGCATCGCGTGTTGACACTATCAAAAGCAATGAGATAAAGTACTTGACTATCTTCAGAAAATCCATGTATTTCTACATCATCATCAGCATCCCAATGAAGTAATTTTTGCCAAGGTCGATCTATTTGTTCGCGATAAAGTAAATCGCTACCACCATCTGCTGTAGTTGCGATCGCTGCTGTGATTTGTAACTGAGCATTCGCTTTCCACGAGACTACATTACCTGGATTTTTTGTATCTAACTCAATCTTGCAACTGCTTAAATCGATGCGATAAACGTCACTGACTTGTGGATTATCTAAGTTTAATCCTACCAATATTTCATCAGAAAATTTTGATTCTAAAGCAATTACCTCAGCCTGTACTTTAGGAAAAGGTGTCAGATCTTCAACCGTATTGAACTCGATTTCAAGAGAATAAAGATGAAAATTTTCGTCTCCATCAAAATCTTGAAGATAAATTAAGTGTTGCGAACTATAAGTCCAATAAAAATCCCAAATGTAACATTTTTCAAGCTGAGTAAGTAGACAGACATAAATAACCTGAAGTATGTAACAAAATGTAAATTCGCTTCAACTTAATATCAATCAAAGGATTAAATCTACTTGACAAAAGTAAACATAGTTGAGTTTAATTATCCCGACCTACTTAAGC
>JASJEI010000157.1 GCA_030064795.1 Pleurocapsa sp. MO_226.B13
GAACCCGTTGGCGGAATGGATCGGATCGCTACCGCATTTGAAGAGCGAGTAGGCGATCGCATTACCTACAATGCGGTAGTTAAGAGTATGCGCCAAACTGGTAACGGAGTAAGCGTCGTCTATCAAGAAACAGAAACGGGAGAAGAACAGGAGTTAACCGCAGATTACGCCATCTGTACTTTTCCCTTACCTGTTTTAGAACAGATCGAGACGGATTTTTCACCGCAATTAAAACAGGCGATCGCCAAAGGGACTAATTACGCTAAGGCAGTTAAAGTTGCTTTTCAAGCCAATCAACGCTTTTGGGAACAACAAGACCACATTTATGGCGGAATTTCTTGGACGGAGGAAGATATTACCCAAATTTGGTATCCTTCCAGCGGATTTCAGCAAGAAAAAGGCATTCTCGTCGGTGCGTATATCTGGGATAATCCTATTGGCGAACCTTGGGGAAAGATGATGCCAAACCAACGCCTGGAAAAAGCGATCGCCCAGGGGCAGAAAATTCACCCCAATTATTCAGAGGTAATTAAACCAGAAATGGGGATAACTATCGCCTGGGAAAAATTGCCCTATTGTCTCGGCGGTTGGGCAGAGTGGTCAGACGAAGATCGCGACAATGCCTATCGTCTACTCAATCAAGTCCAAGGCCCAATTTATTTAGCTGGAGAACATTTAAGCTATTTAACGGGTTGGCAAGAAGGTGCGGTGCTTTCAGCCTATCAAGCGATCGCCAGAATTTCCGCAAAAGTAAAAGCAACTAAAACATAAGATTTGGTAAGGAAAAAATAAATGTTTCGATTTTGGCAAAAAATAGCTTTGATTTCGCTTTTGGTAATCGGATTGCTCGTTGGTACTCTAAAAGGTACTGTAGCCCAAGTAATTCGCCATCCCATCCCCGATTCAGATTTTCCGATCGCTCAAGCAGTGTCAGTGCCACCTGAAAACACTTTAGTATATGTAAGCGGTCAAGTTCCTTCCGTAGTTGATGAGAATGCCGAACCAGACTCAATTGCAGCTTTTGGGGATACAACAACTCAAACTGTTACTGTTTTAGAGAAAATTCAAAGCATTCTCGAAGGACTCGATTTAACCATGGCGGATGTGGTCAAAATGCAGGTGTTTTTAGTCGGAGATCCCGATAATGGGGGTCAAATGGACTTTAGTGGCTTTATGGAAGGTTATACCCAATTTTTTGGTACGGAAACACAGCCCAATTTACCAGCGCGATCGGCGATGCAAGTTGCTGGTTTAGTTAACCCAGGCTGGTTGGTAGAAATTGAAGTAGTAGCCGTACAATCTCAATCTTAAGCCAAACTAATTCAGCTGTATCGTTGGGTCATCCCCTGCTGGTGTATCGCCACTAACAGCATTACAATCTGCCGCTCGGTACTATCAATCAATCTCAAACTTAAAAGGCAAACGAGCATAAACGCCGTTAGGGTCGTCAAAAGTCTGTAGCAGGGCTAGTTCTTGTCTTAGTTGGAGAAATTCGGCGGTTAAAGGTTCGATTTCTAGCTGAGATTCGAGCAGCTTAACATCAAACAGACGCTGTACTAACTCCGCTTCAAAACGATGTTGTTGGGGATATTCTTCTAGTTGCCAATCACCATCACTCAATTCAGCTTTTTGGGCAGCATAGGCGATCGCACTTTCCAAACCACCAATGCGATCGACTAAGCCAATTTTGACCGCTTCTTTTCCCGACCAAATTCTGCCTCGAGCAATTTCTTTGACCTTTTCTTGCGGTAGATTGCGATAGCGGGATACCTTTCTCAGAAACAGATTGTAGGTTTTGGTCACAGACTTTTGATAAATGGCTAATTCTGCTGCGGTTTTGGGGCGTACATTCGAGCCTATATCGGCATATTCTCCTGTTTTGACCACATCCCAGGTAATACCATTATTATTAGCAATTTCTTGAATATTAGACAGTAAGCCAAACACCCCAATCGAACCCGTAATCGTGTTAGACTCGGCAAAAATCCGATCGGCTCCCGCAGCAATCCAATAACCCCCAGAAGCAGCGACATTACCCATCGAGACAACCACGGGCTTTTTCTTTTTCGTTAACAAGATCTCGCGTAGAATTACTTCCGAAGCAGTCGCGCTACCACCAGGACTATTAACCCGAAGTACGATCGCCTTAACGTTTTCGTCTTCTCTGAGTTCGCGGAATATTTCCGCAAAGCGATCGCTGCCAATAGTTTCGATACTCCCTCTTCCGCCAACAATTGCTCCCTCGGCATATACTAAGGCTATTGATTGTTCGACCGGGGCTGTGGCTTCTGCACTGCGAATACTACGCTCCGCATAGGTAGCTAAATCTATCTGTCTAAAACCTTCCTCTGCCTCTGCTTCTCCCGTCAATTCTCGGAGTTTAGTAACTACACTGTCGTAATAGCCTACGCGATCGATCAAAGCGATCTTTTTGGCTTCTTGGGGATCGATATATCCCCGTTCGTCTACAATTGCTTGCAATTTAGCTGGATCTAACTCTCGACTACTAGCAACTGTATTTAAAAATTTACCCCACAAGTCTTTTAATAGGGCTTTAGTTTGTTCTCGATTTGCCGGGCTAAAATCGGAACGAGTGTAGGGTTCAACTGCTGCTTTATAGTCGCCGACTCGAATTACCTGTACTCCTACACCATATTTTTCTAATGCACCTTTAAAAAACATCTGCTTAGAATTTAAGCCATTTAGCTCCATTGTTCCCATAGGATTGACAATGATTTCATCGGCTAAGGAAGATAGATAATACTCTCGTTCGCTTAAAGTTACGTCATAAGCAATCACCTTTTTGCCAGTAGCGCGAAACTTTTCCAATGCCGATCTCAATTCTTCCATGGTGGCATAACCATTAGGACTTCCCCCCCTTCTACCATCCAGGAATAAAGCAGTAATGCGATCGTCTTTAGTTGCTTTGTCAATCGCTTGGAGAACTCGACGCAGAGTAATAATCTCTTGTTTTTTGCCTGAAAAGGCTTGAGCTAGATTAGCCGGGGGTTTTGAGTCTCTAACTTGAGTTGATAAATCAAAAACCAAGACCGATTTGTCTCTAATTCCTGGGGACTCTTCATCGGAAACTGTTGCCAAGAGCAGGAGCAGTAATCCACTAGTACCTAGAGTAATAAATAAAAACAAGCCCACCATGCTACCGATGGTGCTGGCAAAAGTTTGTTTGAGAAATTGATGCATTGTAGTGATTTAAATAAGTTGATAGTTAAAGATAAATCGCAGCAAAGTGTTATCTAGTCTTATACTTCCCCCAGACTTGCCAATCCGTATCATGAAGTTGATGATTATCAAAATACTATTTGCCTGGATTAAAATCGTTCGCGCTGTACCCTAGACCCAAACTGTCATTAGAAATTCATCTGTCTGTCACAGGAAAGTCACAGGGTTCTTTTATGCTATTGATTGTCGGTCCTAAACATGATTTCACTCAAAGCTCCTTCAGGCTTCTTAGGACTGACTTTACTAGTTTAAGTCTTAATTTAAATATAGTTTATCTATAAATCTTTACCTAAGTAATTTTGCTCAGATTGGGAAAATTATCATTACTCCTCAGCAATTAGTGAATCGCAACTAATTTTCCACTAAGGCTATGGTATTGAATGTTAAATTATATCTTAACTAAAATAAGCAATAGTTATACTTTAATGTATGACATAATCGTGCTCACCTCATCTGAAGTTATCGGAGCGGGTGCTGCCAAGTCCGAGGGGAGAAAAATGCGCGCACTTACTGCAACTAAAGCTAATAAGAAAATGGCGACTACAATTAAAGGAGCTACATACTGACGAAAAAAATTCATAAGATTAGATTTATCTGGTTAAGGTCAAATCGAAAAGCAAAAAACCAACTGGCTGACAATCTTATTTTAAATTAAGGTTTTGATTTTAGATCGTCTAGTTTAGTTAGTTTTGTTGCTGGAAAATAATTAGTGACTTTAGGCATTGATGTCGAATCATACCTAAAAATACAATGTTTATTATATAAATAATTTTTTCGTATACTACAGGTATCTGCGATCGCATCTAAAGTTTTATTGTCAATTAATGTTCGCTACAATTTATAAATCCTGTGTCCCAAGATGTTATGTCAGACTCAGACTTTACCATTCCTATTTCTCAATCCGAAGATTCTAATCCCGAACGTAATGCTGAGTATGGTTATAAAGTACTTAAGTCAGGAGATCTGCTCAACCATAGATTTTATATTGTTAGAGAATTGGGGAGCGGTGGTTTTGCCACGACTTATTTAGCCATAGATAAACAGTCGGAAAATCAGACTAAATGTGCGGTCAAACAACTACAGCCCAAATTTAACAGCCTGTCAGTTTGGACGAGTGCCAAAGAACGTTTGGCCACAGAAGCAATGGTTTTGCAATGGTTGGGCAAACACGATCGAATACCTAGATTTATCGGTCATTTTGAAGAAAACAAGCAATTTTATTTGGTCTTAGAGTTCATTGAAGGAGAAGAATTCGAGCAAGAAATCCATCGCCAAGTCTTAAATGAAACACAAATAATTCAATTCTTGATTGATATTTTAGAAATCCTCTGCTCGGTTCACAAACAAGGTATAATCCATCGCGATATCAAGCCATCAAATTTAATCAGACGCAAATCTGATGGCAAAATGATTTTGATCGATTTTGGTGCGGTCAAAGAAATTGGTACTATGGCTTTTGATACCAGCAAGCAGCAGGTTAAAACTCAAATTATCGGTACTCCAGGGTATATGCCTCCCGAACAAAATAACGGCAAACCCATCTATAGTAGTGATATTTATGCTTTGGGTAGAACGGTGATTTTTGGGATGACTAACAAATCTCCTACAGAATGGGAAGAAACCGAACCTGAAGGTGTCAATGCTTGGAATAAAAAGATTGCCATTAGCGAGGCTTTTTTAAAGATAATCAACCGCATGACTGCTGTGAATACTTCGGAACGCTATAGCAGTGCCGAGCAAGTCTTGCAGGATCTAAAACCCTTGGAAATGATTGGGGAAACTATTGGCAATAAGTACCAAATAGTTAAGTATCTGGGTGGCAAAAGAAAAATTAACTCCTACGTTGCGGCCAGTTTGTTGGATGAAAATAAGTCGAGATACTATCTAGAAATTCTTCATCCCCACAACCCAGAGCCATCTTCCTTAGCTCAAATTACTAATGAGATCATGGTGGGGTTAGATAAATTAGCGATTATTGATAAAGGTAAAAGAATTCCCAAAGCCCAAGAATATTTTATCGACAGCTCAAAAATATATCTGGTTCAAGAATATATAGAAGGCAAAAGTTTAGCTCAGATTATTGAAGATCAGTTTATTCTTTCCGAAGCGGAAGTAATTAATATTTTAATCGATGCTGCGATCGCTCTGGTACCAATTCACAAACAACATCTCATTCACGGTAATATTCAACCCTCTAGCTTAATCAAAAGGCACAGAGACGGTAAAATCGCCTTAGTAGATTTTGGTCTGATCGGACAGACACTGAATCTAATTCCCGATAGCAAAACAGGCTACATCCCTCCAGAGCAAATTGCTGGTAGAGCTAACACCAAAAGCGATCTTTATGCTTTGGGAATGACTGCAATTCACGTATTAACTGGAACTTCACCCCAAAAATTAGAAAAAAATCCCCGCACGGGAGAGATACTTTGGCATCGCAAAGCTAGAATCAGCTATGGTTTTGCTAAAATCCTGGATAAAATGATTTGCTTAGATCAAAATCAGCGGTATCAATCAGTTAATCGGATTATCAAAGATCTGAGAAAAATCAAACACAAATCTAAATTTAGAGGAGTTTATAAATATCTCGCGATCGCACCCGTGTTAGTTTTTGCGATCGTGATCGGGCTAACTCAATGGGCCCAGCGAGTAGCAATTCTGGAATTTTATAAAGGAGATATCAAATTAGAATCTAAGCAATATCAACAAGCAATTGATTATTATAATAACGGCTTAAAAAAATTACCCAACACTAGAGGACAGGTCAAAAATTTTGAACAGGTTTGGTTGAAGAAAGCCAAAGCTCAAAGACAGTTAAATAGATATCAAGAAGCACTACAGACTTGCAGTACGGCTTTAAGACACTATCAAACTCCTCAGCTTTGGAATTGTAAGGCTTTAACTCTCTACAGTCTTGGAAGATATGATTCGGCAGTTAAAGCTTACGATCGAGCAATTGAAATAGCTCCCGAAAACGTCTGGTTGTGGAACAATCGCGGTGAAGCCTATACTCGCCTGCAACAAGTCAGTAAAGCTACCTTTGATTTTCAAAAAGCGATCGAACTCGCGCCTGAAAAAAGTTTTGTCCCCTGGAATAACTTGGGCAAACTACATTATCAACAACGAGATTATTCAGAGGCAATTACTGCCTACGAAAGGGCATTAACTGTCAAACCAGATTATCTACCTGCTTTAATTGGATTGGGTAATGCCCAAAAATCCAGCCGTCTCTATCAGCAAGCTACTGAGTCCTACGATCGCGCTCTGGCTATTAATCCTGATTATCACGAGGCTTGGTATGGAAAAGGAGCGGTTGCCGAATATTTGCGAGATTATCGACAGGCAAAAGATCATTATCAAAGAGCCTCTCAATTAAAACCAGATTGGGAAGCAGCAACTAATGCTATTGCTAGGGTAAATCGCAAATTGGGAATTTAGAGTTATGTTTCTGATTGCCAGTTTGTAAGATGATGACGAGCTGGCATTCTTTCCAAGGCGATCGCTGTTGATTTTAATCTTTAAATTATATAATCTAGCGGCGCAGCAGCTTAATAGCAATTCCCGATATCTGAAGCACAAGAGCGATCGCAGTACCCCGAAACAAAGAAGTAAGCAATTGCGATTTAATCAATTTGTTTCCTCTTGACATTGCTTATTTATAAATCAACTTATTCCTACTCCTCGTTCCTCGTTCCTTACTCCTTACCTGCCCAACTTTTGTCTAATTCTGCTAGTTAACATCTCAAGTTCGGGCAATTTTAACTGAAAGGCGATCGCACCAAAGATAACGATCGCGATTCCGCTGGCAACACTCAATTCAACTAACAACAAGAATAAATTATCGTTACCGATTGTTGTCTCCCAAACCTGACTTACTCCGTAACTAGCTAATCCCGCCACTGCTGTAGCGATAAACAGCCCTAAAATATCTTTACTCCACTCTAACCAGGGCAAACCATTTAAACGAAGGTGCAAAATCCAAATAAATGCCGTCATCGAAATAATATTTACCCCTACTGTTGCCATAACCAATCCTGGTGCGCCAAAAGCATCGATTAAAAAATAATCGAGGATAGCATTAAGAAAAATATTAATAATGCTGACTTTGAAAGGCGTTTCTCCATCTCCCAAAGCATAAAACACTCTGATTAAAACGTCTCTGCCCATATAGAAAAACATCCCAAAACCGTAAACAACTAGTAAAGAAGCGACAAAACGAGAAGCTTCCGAGCTAAATTGCCCACGCTCAAACGCTAGCTTGATAATGGGTAAGGAAAGAGACATAAAAATCGCCGTAAAAGGCAGCATACTCAGCGCACCCAGAAATATCCCTTGACGTATTCTTTGTTTCAATTCCTGCCAGTTTTCGGGAGCGGTTAGGCGAGAAAAGACGGGATAAAAAGGGACTAAGATCGCATTAGAAATAATCCCCAAGGGAGTAATAAAAATAAAAGTAGCATTTTGAATCGCAGCAGCAGCACCAGCTATACCAGAAACAAAAAATTGATCGACATTGAGATTGACGTATAACATTCCCGAAGAGAGAGTGGCGGGAATCATGATTTTAAACACTTCGATCGCTCCAGGAGTATTTAAATTAAACCGCAATCTTAACGTCCCCATCCCGACGCGCCATTGAACGATTAATTGAGCCAGCCATTGCAAAATTGCTCCCCCCAAGGTTGCACTCGCTAAGACAAATGCCCCCAGTCGAAAATATTGGGGTGTATTTAATTGTTCGCCAAATCTCCATAAGACTCCCGCTATACCCGTAGTAATTACCGCACTGGAAAATAGAGGACTAATACTAGGAAGCAAGTAACTATCAGCTGCGTTAAGTGTACCAAAACCAATGCCAATCAACCCCGCTAAAAGAGCCATCGGGGCCATAATTTGTAGTTGCAAAGTAGCTAGCTGTTTTACTTCAGGTGCTAATCCTGGACCCAAAATCGCAATAAAATTACCTGCAAAAACGACAATTATCGCCGTGACTATAATTAGTAAAATACTGACTAGAGTCGAAACCGTTTCGACAATTTCGGGGGCTTCGGATTTATCTTTTTTAGCTAGTACACTAACTAAAGCACTGTGAAAAGGACCGTTAATGCCACCAATCAAAACAAAGAGAAAGCCTGGAATAGTATAGGCATAGGCGTAAGCGTTTTTTACCGCACCAATGCCAAAAGCTGCCGAAACTACCAACTCACGGACAAAACCAAACAGTTTACTAACCAAAGTTGCGATCGCCACTAGTTTGGCAATATTACCCACCGAGGGAGATGATTTTTTATTTGCAGTCACAGTATACAGATATGAGCAATAGAGTTCGATATATTATACGGTTGTAAGTTAAAGGCTTATTTATTGTCTGTAGTCTCTAAAATCTCCTTATGAGTAAATTAGAACATCCTTACCTCAAACTAATCGACGTTTTATTAAACAATCCCCGAGAGCAAGAGATTAACATCTTAAATGCTAATCAAAAATTAGTGAACCAAGAGTTTATTAGTTGCTTAATGTCTGTCGGGGAAAAATTAAACCGCTCTGGCGATCTAGCTTCAGCGGAGCGTTTGATTAATTTGGCAGGTAAGTTATTACAGCTACAAAAAGCTAACTCTTCTAGTACTCAACGCAGAGAATACTTCGAGTTTTTGATGACTTTGTTACAAAAGGTATCAGATAAAGTCGAGCCGAGGCAAATTTATGCCTTAATTCGACAAAATCAAGACAAACTCGACCAAAATTCGACCAAGATTTTAAGATACTGGGCAAATGAAACTATCTTATCCGTAAATCCTCAGCAGCAAAGAGCGATCGCCAGCGATCTGGTTAATTTTGGCAATCTGATTAGCAGTTTTCCCGCAGGAGATAAATCCAACAACATCGAGTTAGCAATTGTCGGTTACGAAGCAGCCTTACGAGTCTACAAGCCAATTAAATTTCCCAAAGATTGGGCAACGATTCAATCCAACCTAGGAAATGCTTATCGCGATCGCGTTTTGGGTAGTCGTCAAGAAAATATCGAACAGGCTCTGGCTACCTATCGTCTAGCCCTAGAAGTAATTACCAAAGACAAATATCCCTTCCTCTGGGGCAACGTGCAGCGCAATCTCGGTATTGCCTATACCTATAGAATCGAAGGCGATAAAAGCCAAAATATCGAACAGGCAATAACTTGTTACAATCGCGCTTTATCCGTCCATACTTTAGAAGCTTATCCCCAGGATTGGGCAGCCAGCCAAAATAATCTAGGTGACATTTATCCCAACCGCCTGGTGGGTGAGAAAGCGGAAAATATCGAAATCGCGATCGCTCATCTAGAACGGGCTTTGTCAGTCTATACCCTCTCTGCTAATCCCCATCGTTGGGCGATGTTACAAAATAATTTAGGCAATGCTTTTCAATCTCGCATCAAAGGCGATCGCAGCAGCAATATCGAACGCTCGATCGCTCACTATCAAAACGCCCTCTCCATCCATACCCTAGAAAAATTCCCTTACAACTGGGCAATGCTCAACAACAATCTTGGTGGTGCTTATCGTCATCGAGTAAAAGGCGATCGAGAGGATAATCAACGTCAGGCGATCGCTTTTCTTAACAAAGCTTTACTCGTCTACACTCAAGATAAATTTCCCCGTCAATGGGCGGAGATTCAACATAACATTAGCAATATTGGGAAATAAAGTTGTTAGTTGTTAGTTGTTAGTTCTATTAGCTACAGCAGCGCGAATTTCTACCATTGGATCTCGTGCCAGTTTAGCTAAAGTCTCAGTAGAAGTATTAGGATTTCTGGCTACAGATTCTACAACCGATAAATCTCGATTTTTTGCTAATTTATCTAAGATAGATTGTGGAGTTTTAATACCTGTAGCTATAGAACAACGTATCAAAATATCATCATGATTAGCAGCCCAATCTAAATAAAATTAGGGCAAGATTTTGTTAAAACAATTGGAATTTGCACTACATAAATCTGAAAAAAAGTGAGGATTTTCCAACAATAACAAATCGAGCGCGGGATTACTCAAAACTGCTTGCGGAAATTGGCGAAATAATTCTCTTAGGGTTTCTGGTGATGCGTTGGGATGTCGCGCTACTTGCTGACAAATAGTAGGATCGCCAGACTTGATTAACTCTGCTAAATTTTTCTCAGAAGTTTCTGGCGCGATTTGTTGAGACTTTTCCATTAATAACAGGCATCTTAAATTTACTCACTAGAAATAACTTTAAAAACCCAAAGTTAAATTTGATATTAGAGTAATTTAACAGCTAATTTAAATCTAATCATTAATATCAAGTTAGGTTGAACAGCTAAATATTTTGACTTAGGGAATTGGGAGATTGGGGGATTGGGGGATCGCCCTTAATTTTAAGCAATCATCCGTACTTAATACAGAAGATAATTGGCAGTTTTCTCTGCATCTTTTTAAGTCACTAGGAAATTGTCATTTTGGTTACAAAATTTTATATTTTGACCAACGTTCACAGATTACTCCGTCGTCTTAAGGCGGAGTAGTCTGTGACTAAGCCCCAAGATGTTTAAGTCTTCAGCAAATATCATTCCTGCCTGACGACCAAGATGATAATTGGTTTGGAAGACGATACAACTGTTAAAAAATTTTGAACCCTAGAAGTTGCCACTGAAGATAGTTTTTAGCACTTCAAGATTGTCGTAAATCAAATAGGCAACTAAACTACCTCCCAAACCGCCAACCAGAAAAGCGACAGTAAATTGATTCCAGCCACCCGTGGTTTTAAGTTCGTTAGGCACATCGGGGTTGGCAGTAGAGTAGGTGGGAAAATTAGACCGCCATTCCTTATTCAAGGAAGCTACACCATAGATAGCCAAACAGACTGTTAGAATTATCACTAATCCACCAGCACTAAGCAAGCCAATTAAATTTCCCTGTTCGCTATTTCGTTGAGGGCCTAGTAAAGCAAATGGGCCAAAGAGTAAATACCCGTGTGCCATGCCAATTTCCAATCCTCGAAACAAGGGAGAAAGACCAGAACGATAAAAGGGTATATTGCTCAACCACCACCTACTAAAATCTGAAGAATTAAGGGGAGTTTTTAAGTTACCCACCAAAGGCTCTTCAGAGACAACTAAAGAAACTGCTTTCCCATCAAGATCGAAACCAGCTTCCCTGCTTCTAGCGCGAACAGCGTGCCAGATATGACCCAAAAGAAACAAGATGGCAAATGCAAAGTGAAATGTCGCCAGCCATCCCCTGGAAGTGACTATTCCCGTATCGCTTTGAATTAAACCGACCTGTCCGTAAAAGACTTCGGGATATGCGGTGGCATTAACAGTACAAAAATAGGCAGCCAAAAATCCCATGTAGGAAATTGCTGCCAAACTATAAGAAAGATAGGCTTCGCCCGAATATACTAGCACCCGACGCGCCCAGTTAAAAGGCTTAGTAGCAAGATGCCAAAAGCCACCCAAGATACAAAGCGAACCTATCCATAAATGACCGCCGACTAGATCTTCTAAGTTATCGACTGCTGCCATTCCTGACTTGCCAAAAGCCCCAAACAAGTAACCAAAGATAGTTGCAGGATTAACCGTTGGATCGGTGATAATTCTCACACGTCCCCCTCCCGACCAGGGATCGAAAATACCACCCCAGAACATAGCTTTGAAGACCAGCAAAAATGCACCAATACCTAACAAAATTAAATGAATACCGACGATTGTAGTCATCTTGTCGGTATCTTTCCAGTCGTAGCCAAAAAAGCCACCGAAAGTATCATCTTGCTTTAATACTGCTGGTCCAATTAGAGAATGATAGATTCCACCTGCGCCTAATACTGCCGAGGAAATTAGATGCAACACTCCAATTACAAAATAGGGATAGGTGTCAATAACCTGTCCGTCATCACCTATACCAAAGCCTAAAGTAGCCAGATGAGGTAACAGAATTAAACCCTGTTCGTACATTGGTAAATCAGGATTATAGTTTGACAACTCAAATAAAGTCATCGCTCCAGCCCAAAAGAAGATTAATGCAGCTTGGGCAATATGCGCTCCTAGTAATTTACCAGAAAGATCTTTTAAACGAGCGTTACCTGCCCACCAAGGAATATCGACAATGCGATCGCTCCCTTGGGAATTTTTCATTATGGCGGTCACAATTGAAACCTCCCTGTTTATCTATTGACTTTAATTTTCAATAATTTTATCAATTACCATACAGGTAAACCCGAGTTATTGACAAGTATTTTAAAAAATCTACTAAAAATACTCGTAACTAATGGTTTGCAATTGAAGCTCGATCGCTCTAAATATTTAGTATTGTTAAACCAAATAAATTGTAAAGACAATACTCGATCGAGAAAGAAACTAGATTTGCCAAGTAAAAACTACAATGTATGCAGTTTTTGTAAACTTTTTTGAATTATAACTTGCAAATTATTATCAATAATGCAAAATTAAATTGTTGCTAACTTATTGAGAATAATAACTAGTAACAAGTTTGACAAAATTAGTTAAGAGGTTTCGTTTTGCAGACATACGATAAACCGCAAAGTCAGGTTAGATACGATTGGTGGGCGGGCAATGCTCGTTTTGCCAATCTGTCGGGCTTATTTATTGCTGCCCATGTAGCCCAAGCTGCATTAATCGTCTTTTGGGCAGGTGCATTTACATTTTTTGAACTATCCCAGTTCGATCCATCTCTGCCGATGGGCGAACAAGGTTTGATTTTGATTCCTCACCTAGCTACTTTAGGTTTGGGTGTGGGTGAAGGAGGACAGGTGGTCGATACCTATCCCATGTTCGTTGTTGGTGCGGTACACTTGATTTCCTCTGCCGTATTGGGTGCGGGAGCGTTATTTCATACCTTTAAAGCACCAAGCGATTTAAAAAATGCTACAGGGAAAGCTAGCGATTTTCATTTTGAATGGGACGATCCTAAACAATTAGGGATTATTCTGGGGCATCATCTATTGTTTTTAGGCATCGGTGCATTGGCTTTGGTTGCCAGAGCAATGTTTTTTGGCGGACTCTATGATGTCAACATTCAAGATGTGCGTGTCGTCACCGATCCTACTTTAAATCCGCTCACGATCTTTGGCTATCAAACCCATTTTGCCCAGGTTGATAACTTAGAAGATTTAGTAGGTGGTCATATTTATGTCGGTTTCTTGCTCATTGGTGGCGGAATCTGGCATATTATCACCCCTCCTTTAGAGTGGGCAAAGAAACAATTAATCTTTTCGGGAGAGGCAATTTTATCCTATTCTCTGGGTGGTATTGCTTTAGCTGGCTTTGTCGCTGCTTATTATTGTGCGGTGAATACTTTGGCTTACCCTACAGAATTTTATGGTGCAACTTTGAGCATCAAGTTGGGAGTCGTGCCTTATTTTAAAGATACGGTTGCTTTACCTCCAGGTACTCATACTGCTCGCTGTTGGTTGGCTAACGCCCATTTCTTCCTCGCATTTTTCTTTTTACAGGGTCATCTCTGGCACGCTTTAAGGGCGATCGGCTTTGACTTTAGACGAGTTATAACAGCTTTAGACAATGCGGGAACTCCCCAATCGGGCGAACCTGTGATGAGCAGATCCCAGGCGACAGCCAAACCAGCTACAGAGGGGGCTGGGGATTAGGGAAGTCCTATGGCATTGTTCTTATCGTGTTCTCATAAATAGCTTAGTGCAAATATTGGATTGCATTAGGCTTTTCTTTTCATTTAGATACAAATTGAAAACTTATGACAGCTACCACAAACGTTTCAAATAATGATTATAGTTGGCTATCGGGTAATGCGCGTTTAATCGATCTATCGGGTCAACTATTGGGGGCGCATATCGCCCATGCTGGATTGATAATGTTTTGGGCGGGGTCTATTACTTTGTTAGAAATAGATCGCTTTACTTACGATCTGCCCTTAAACGAACAAGGGTTACTATTACTACCCAATCTCGCCCGTTTGGGTTTCGGTGTTGACGCGGGAGGTGAAGTTGTCAGCCTCTATCCCTATTTTGTCATTGGGATGCTGCATTTAATTGCTTCAGCAGTTTTAGGTGCAGGGGGATTGTTTCATGTCTTTCGTGGTGCAGCTAATCTTAAAGATGCTTCGGGTAGAGCTTCTAAGTTTCATTATGAATGGAACGATCCCAAGCAACTGGGCTTTATCTTGGGTCATCATCTAATATTTTTGGGTGTAGCAGCCTTACTATTTGTGGGTAAAGCGATGTTTTTCGGCGGAATCTATGATTCCGTGGCGGGTAATGTACGACT
>JASJEI010000158.1 GCA_030064795.1 Pleurocapsa sp. MO_226.B13
CAAAACCACCAAAACCATTTTCGGATAGATCTCCATAAACTCGATCGCCAGGCTTTAGCTGACTAACATTTTTGCCAATTGCCACCACCTCTCCAGCTAGATCGACCCCAGGTATTTGGACTTTTGGCTTGAAAAGCCCGCATAGCAAGCGGATGTAAAATGGAGTTCCCTTCATTAAACACCAGTCCCAGTCATTGACAGATGTAGCATGAACTTTAACCAAAACCTCGTTATCTTTAGGTATGGGTTTGGCTACTTCTTGAAGCTGAAGAACTCCTGATGAACCATATTTTGTTAAGACAATTGCTTTCATGGCTAATCTCATAGACAAGTACTGTTACATTGAGCTTTTAAATCCGATACAAACAAAGCTTGTGAGGCGAGTTAGTCCCACTGGAAAGGGAAAAAACTGCAAATTAACGAGTCCTGCTTCGTTCATTAATTCTGAAAGTTCTGTTTGAGAAAAACAACGATTTCCCCAATGCCACTGAATCAACCTGCCGATTAAATTAGACTGAGTAACAGCAAGGATTAATGGTGTCCCTGGACCCAAAACTCTGACTATTTCCTTTAACCCCTGTTCTGGATCGGGTAAATGTTCCAGCACGTGCGCGCTGATGACTCCATCAAAGCATTCATCTGCAAATGGCAACCTCTTTATGTCACTTTGACAGATTTGATGACTAACATTTGCTTGACTTAGTTTTTGACGAGCAATTTTTAGCATCTCAGGCGAAACATCAACTCCAGTAATGTGCGCTTTTGGAGCGATCGCTTGAGTAAATGCTAGGCTAAATGCTCCCGTGCCAATTCCACAATCACAAATCTTTGAATTGTCTTGCCAGTGAGGTAGAAGAGCGGCATCTTTTAGTGATTTCCATAGCTTCTGATAGGCATGACAATACCCTAGAAGACGGAGATGCTCGTGCCACTGGAGAGCAGCCTTATCATAAGTTTGGGACAGTTGTGCGACTGTAGGATAAACTCGTTTAAGAGAGACTCGCCACCATCCGATTGTCCATTCCATATCAGAGCCAATAACAGCCACGTCAAACTTCGGGCGAGATTTCATATTTCTTGCTCCTAGATAAATTATCGATCGTGAAATTACTAACGACTAATGACCAATGATTTGCGAAGCTTATCCTTTAGGACTAAAAACTATTTAGTATCCAGAATTTTAATCAATTAGTCTTCTTCGCTACAATAAACACTCCTTTTAATGTAAATACCCCTTTCCGCGTGCTTTTGTTCGGTTGCCAATGGTAGTCAATTGTAAAACCAGCATCAATCAAATTATTTTCCAATTCTTTGCTGGTAAAGACTTTAACTAGCGGTATCAATCGCAAAAATACTCCAATTGACGCGATCGCCTTAAACCACTTCATCGTATCTCCCAAACACGCCGTACTGGTGACAAAAACCCCCCCTGGTTTGAGCATCTTGTAAACTTTAGCAATTACTTCTTTCTTGTTTTCAAGTAAGTGCAAAATACCCAGTCCTAACACTACATCAAAGGTTTCATCAGCTACAGTTAATTCTTCGATAGTCAATTGTTCAAAGGTGACATTGTTGATGTTTTGTGCCTCGGCTTTAGCTTGAGCAATTTTAATCATTTCCGATGAGAAATCTATTGCCCTCAGATGTTTAACATAAGGTGCGTGAATAATAGCAGTCCCTCCCGTACCGCAGCCAAACTCTAGCACTGACATATCTGGCTTAAAGTATTCCTGTGTGACTTGCAGTTTTTTTTGATAAGCTGCCTCATCCGCAATAGGTTGTTGTGAATAACTTTCTGCGGTTTTGTCCCAAAATTTAGCTGAATGATTCATGGTATTTTCTTGCTTATTTTTCTATTTCTTCCACTTCCCAGCACACCAGACAATTAATATCAGAGCGACAACTTCTATAGCTGTAAAAAATATATCGTCGAGATCTTTGACTCCATTATTGATAATCATGGCGATCGTTATCGTACCTGCAAAGATGTTTGCCCAGCGATTGATTCTATAGTTTAAAACTCGTGATAGAAGAACCATAGAAATCGGAACTTCTGCCATGATTCCCCCCAGCAGCATAAGTTCTTCAGTTATTTGAACGCCGTTGACAATTCCTGTCATAATTTCTTCTATAAATCCAGGTCTGCCAAACTCATGAAGATCTCGGAAAATCATGTTAAACAGTACAAAGATCCATAATGTAGAAAGCAAAGCTTTGATATCTGTGCCGATGGTTTTGTGGTTGGAAATCATTTTCCTACCTCTTGTTTTGGAACGATATTGATGAGTTTAACGATCTAAAACTTAACGCAATGCTAGTTTGCAGATAACAAGTTCAAATCTACTTCTCGTTTGCGGATGGGGAATTGAATTTCCGTTACAAAGTCTGAATCCCCTGGATGTTTGGGCAATTTTAGAAAAACCAACCTCACAGCACCCGCAAAAGCGTAGTGATTAGCTTCTACCCACTCCCCGATCGCATTGTGTCCTAAAAGTCTGGCACAGCAATCTGTTGGTGGAATCAATGTTGCCATTGTTGCCGAGGGCAGCGGTCGCGTGTCTAGGGTCAGACCATCATAAGTAGTAAGGGGTGCATGATTGGTTTTATGTAGCAACCGTCCCAGTTCGAGATCGGTGCGATCGCTTGTTATTCCATCCCCGTGTACCACAATGGTCATCGCTCCATAGGTGCTATTGTTATCTCCAGGAAGAGCATGGATCACAGACCCGAAAAGTGCTTCTCCTGATTCATTTGTGGGTAAGACCTTACGTATTCCGATTAGTCTTTGTTGGGGAACTTCTTTGACGATCACATCCTTGACTAAGCTATCGCGGTCTTGAATTTGCTTGAGGCGGGTTTCAATAGTCCGAATCTTTTGTAACTCTTCTAATACCTGTTGTTCTAATTCGGCTTTTTTCAGAGATAACATCCCCTGAATTTCTGTGGGAGAAATATCATCTCGGACAAACCTTTGAATCTGATTTAATGATATTCCCAGATCTTTTAATGCCAGAATGCGGTTGAGTTCTGACAGTTGACTCGCGCTATAGTAACGATGTCCGCTAGCGCGATCTATTTTGACTGGTTGAAACAAACCGATCTCATCGTAGTAACGCAGTAATCGCTTAGAAACCTGGGCGATGCGAGCGTATTCCCCAATACTATACATGATGTTTTCGTATCTTTACTTCTCTGTATCTCACTTTCAAGATAGGGGGTGACGTTACGTGAAGTTCAAGCAAGATGCAAAATTTCTTTACAATTACACTATGGAAGATTTAGTAATTTCATTAAAGTCTGAGGTGCTGGGAGAAGCCTTTTTTCGTTCGGCATACTACGCTGCGTTTTTGAAAAATCCTAAAAACAGCGCAAAGGTACTGTGGCGACTGGAGGCTCAAATAAAGAAAAGAATTGTTGAATACTTTTCAGTCAATAACATTGAATAATAAATACCACTATTATCAAAGCATGAATATCCAAACTGCTCAAAAAGAAGATATTGAAACGCTCTTTAATATTAGAACTAGTGTCGTCGAAAATCACCAATCTCGCGAAGAGATTGCCGAACTCGGCATCACTCCAGAGTCCGTTGCCAAAATGCTAACAACAGACTGTTGTGCCTGGATTGCTGAAATTGAAAATAGGTCGATTGGTTTCTCAATAGCTAACGCTACAGAAAAAACAATATTAGGGATATTCGTCCTCCCTTCTTTTGAAGCTCAAGGAGTTGGACGGGTATTGATGCAGGTTGCCGAAAGCTGGTTGTGGTCACAAGGAATAGAAGAGATTTGGTTGGTCACAGGCAACGACCCTAATTTGAGAGCTTACGGTTTCTATTTGCATCTCGATTGGATTCCAGTTGGGGTTGAAACTGATGGAGACTTCAGAGGAGAGATGAAATTTATTAAAAAACGTAAGAGATAGTTACGACCTCTGCACAAACAAACTTACTTAATTAATATTTCTGTGAGTATATGCGATCGCTTCGCACTTGCGCACGGGAAACTTAATTTCCATTGCGTATTTTATCTTTAATTTTCTTTTACCTAGAGCTTTTTAAAATATCTAGCAATCGGTAATAGCCCGAAGCCCAACTTTTCATAAGTATGCCGTGCTGGAGCGTGACCGTCATCGCCACCCGTATCAACCATAGCAATAGACATTCCCGCGTCTTTCATCCAAGTAAGAGCGAATTCTATTAGAGCAGTGCCAATACCACGACCTTGAAAATCTGGCTCGACAGCAACCATATATATTTCTCCCATACTATCCTCTGAATGTAGTTTCACTGCTACAAAACCCACAACAGAGTCCCCATCGATAGCAACCCATACATTTGTGTCTTCGGTGGCGCAGACATCTTCTACTGCTTTTTGCTGACTCACGCGCCAATTATCTGGATAGAATGCCCGATAAACATCAGTATCCATCACCTTCTGAAGCGAATCAAAAACAGGAGTCCAGGCGCGAAGGGAAAGACGAACAATGGCATCTTTGTGGTGAGAAGCGTATGATTCAATCTGCATGGCTCTGTAGGACTCCTGAAGATTAAGTTTTGACTTCATTAGGATCGGTAGAGAAATGAATGTGTCTAATTTTCCATTCCCAAAAATACTTTTCCAGAAAAAAGCTAGCTCTTACTCCAGGTTGAGGATTGTTGCTATATCTAACTTTTACAACCATACAGGCTGCATCTCCAAATTGATAAACAGTTAATTTTTCACTCAATAACTCAACAATTATGCCACTATCAAAAAAATCTTTTACCTTACTTAGATGTGTTTCAAGATCGCATGAGTCGCAATTAGCATGGTTATCAAAATAGATAACTTCTCCATCTGGGACGTACATATTTCTCAGGGATTCAATGTTTCGATCGTAAAAACATTGATTGTATCGCTTTAGTAATTGCTCGAATTTCTCCAAGTTATCTGTTTTCATGAGCGATTGTAGATGGTATGAAACTATCTATACTTTTAACTTATCTAGCGTATAGCAATCTTGAAAAAATGCGATCGCAAACCACTATGGTTCAAATACCCATAGCCGAGTCAGTTGCAAAAGTGATAATTCCACAACCGACAAAGATAGAGAGAAAAGCAATATACAGGAATTTTGGCGAGTATGTTTTTTTCAAGCTAATTTCTGGTTTATCGTCTTGCTGAATCTTCATAAATTGCTTGACAGACATCAAGATTAGAGGAACAGAGACGATTGTGCCGACTATTTCAATCACAAATAAAGTCATTGGCATCGGATCGCTGGAAACAGGAAATATAACTCCCAAATCTAGAACGTATACTAGAAAATAGGAAACACCAAAGACTGTCGCCACTAGATATGTCCACTTAGCCTCTCTCAAGATAAAGTAAACTAGCAAAATACTGCCGATCGCTAGTACGGTAAGAAAAGTATTAAATGCACCCAAAATAATTGGATTGATATGGGAAAAATCTCTAGTTTCAATTAAGCCACCAGGAACTAAACTTCCCAACAGCCCTGAAGATAAAATTAGCAATCCAGATATCCAGTATTTGATGTTCTTCATCATGACAATCTCCTGAAATATAATATTTTCTCGGTCTTGTAGTTTGTTACACACATCACGAAAGTTTTTATTCTGGGCGATATGGCGTTTCTTTTAGTAGGTGACTAATTAAAATTTTGAGGAAAAACAAAGGTAGAAACCATTCCAGACCGACTGTAGGTGCAAATAAATAGCTGTTGCCTAAAAGTGCCAACCCATATAGTCCAAATGCGACAGGTCTTTGCAGATATAAAGGAGTCCGCAAAATCAAGATTGAAGCCCCAATCAGATAACTAGATGCGATCGCCAAAAAGCTCCAATCAGAATCGCGAAACAAGAGTGCGACTAGAAAAATATGCAAGATATGAATGCTGACAAACGTTAAATGGTGCTGCCAAGTTTGACCCTCTCGATGAAACCAGCGTTTAGCTGAAGAAGTGGCATTGGTAAGAACTCCACCTGTTAGGTCAAATCCTAACAGAGAAATTAAGCCTAATTGCAGATAAGTCCAATCTACAGCTAAAGTGTGGGCATAAATTGGCGTAGCGATCGCAAATATTAAAGACGGGACAAACTGTACTATCAATTCCGCAGCGGTGGCTTCTGTTCCCGTAATCCGATCTAACCAACCTCGAAAACCAGGACGAGGTGAAGGACAATTCCAATCAGTAAACATTTTGCTAACTACCTTATAACAGTTGTTATATGATAGAGATAACAACTGTTATGATAATCTGTCAATAAATAACGTTAAATCTATTTTGGTCTTTTCTTATGCCCCAACAAGACAGACGCATTGAAGTTTCGGAAGCAGCTTGGAAAGTTATTGTCCGCGAAGGATTAGACCGTACTAGTATGCGAGCGATCGCTAGAGAATTAGATTGTACGACAGGAGTTGTGACTCATTATTTTCGAGATAAACAGGAATTGATTTTATTTGCTCTTCATCAAGTTACAGAAAAACTCAAACAAGCAATGGAGGAAGTAGCCGAGCAACCTGTCAGCGTCGATCGACTGATAGAAATGCTCTGTGCATTTTTACCTCTAGATAATGAAAGGCAAGAAATACTCAAAGTCTGGGTAGCATTCCTCGGATATGCAGTGGGTCGAGAATCATTAATGCTCGAACATCAGACCAGTGCTGGTCAACTGCGCGAAATAATTATCCAAGAATTAAAGACATTGCTGTCAGCGAAAAAGATTCATCAAGATATAGATCCTGCTGTTGAAGCAAATACTCTCTTAGCTCTGGTAAATGGTATTGCCTTGGACTCTTTGATTCAAGAAAAATGTCTCAGCCCCAAGCAACAGAAAATGGTAATCCGACGCTACTTTAAGGGAATTACCATTTAGTAATTGATGTAAGAGCATTTGAGATAAATTCTATGAATACTTGAAGCTTTTTAGAGTGCTGGCGATGTTTTTGATAAATGGCATACAAGGTCAATGGTTCTGCCGACCATTCTTGCAAGATAATTCGCAAGTCTCCTTTTTTTAATGCATCTGATGCTACAAATATAGGCAAGAAGATTATGCCGATTCCAGCCACAGAAGCTTGACTAGCAGCTAGGCTGTTGTTTACTTTCAAAGAGCCATCGACATTTACGATAGCTGTTTCTTCCCCTCGCCAAAAACTCCACTCACGGGGAGATCTCGCCAAACTATAAATAACACACTGATGTTGTTTAAGCTCTTCGGGAGAGTGCGGTTCACCATACTGCTGAAGATAAGCAGGTGACGCACAAACGACTCTTTTAAACTCGCAGATACGATACATAACTAGACTAGTGTCTTGGTTAGCTTTTCCCCCTCTAATTCCCACATCAAATCCCTCCTCAATTAAATCAACGTAGCGATCGCTGAGGGTGAGTTCTATCTGAATATCTGGATACGCCAATTGAAATTGATAAATAGCTGTGGCTACATGGGTTAACCCCAGCGACATTGGTGCCGTTACCCGCAAACGTCCATGAGGCTTAGTCGAGAGATCTGAAACCGTCTCTTCAACCATTGACAATTCATCCAGAATCGAACAAACTTTCTGGAAATAAAGCTGTCCAGTCTCGGTCAGACTCAAGCGTCTAGTGGTTCGCTGGATTAGCTGGGTTTTTAGTGCTTGTTCTAGTTCACGCACGTTTTTGCTAACAGCTGCATTAGATAAGTGTAAGTCCTCAGCCGCACGACTAAAGCTTTCCAACTCAACCACTCGTCTAAAAACTTCCAGCGCTACTAATTTATCCATAAAAGCTGATTGATAAAGGTCTGAACTTGTATCTGTATTATTTACTATAAGTAAAAAGTCTATCAATAAATTAGCTATTTATTCTTTTTGAGTGAAGAGTTATGGTTAAATTGTTCGCTTCCAGATAAGCCAACTCGACATACGGAGGAATGATGCATCAAGTACAAGTCTATGCAGACAATCGACAAACACTGGATATTGAGTATTTAGCCATTATTGAAGTACTCAAAAAATATTATGACGCTCTCTATCGTTGCGATACAGCGCTTTTATCACAAGTATTTCATTCCAGCGCTCAATACTTTACGGCATCGGGTGGGGAACTGCTACACCTCGATATGAAAACCTATTTCCCAATTGTGGAAAAAAGGATTTCACCTCAATCTTCAGGCGAAGCCTACGGTTTTTTGATTGATTCAATTGAGTTTGTAGGTGATGTAACTGCAATCGCGCGCATGCGCAGCTCAATGTTTTCCAAAAATTTCATCGATCTTTTAGCTCTGATCAAAATCGATGGTAAATGGCAGATTATCTCGAAAGTTTTTCACTATATTACTCAGCTTGATACGAAATCTAAACAGTCGAACCAAGCGTTTTCAGAAAACACAGCAGCCTAAGGCAAACACGTCAACAAATCAAATAAATTTACTAAAAGCAAACACAATGTACAAACTCTATTCTATTCCCGGTACTTGTTCCACTGGCATCGTCGCATTACTCAAAAAATTAGGGCAGCCTGCCGAGATTATCCACCGGGATGATGTTCCTGATTATGCAATCCGAATTAATGCCGCCAATCAGGTACCGATCTTAGATGATAATGGTATGCTAATCCGCGAAGGCGCAGCCATTGTCCTCTATTTATTGGAGAAGCACGACAGTCCCTGGTTGATGGGCGCTCGAACTGAAAAAGCTGACTTTCAACAGTGGCTTATGTTCAACTATGCCACCCTACATCCTGCCTATGGACGGATTTTTACGGTATCCAAAATCATGGAGGAGGGTGATGCTAAGGCTCAGCTTTTACAACAATTAGCTGATAAAGTATCTGACACCTGGAAACTTTTGAATGAGCGCTTAGAAACACGCAATTTTGTTGTAGGCAATGAAGCTACAATTATCGATTATTTAATCGCGATCTATGGTAACTGGAACCAAGCTTTTCCACAGCTTAAATTCATTCTGGGGGAAAATGTTGAACGTTTGGTAGAAGAGGTGTACGCCTTACCAGAGATCCAGGCTGCTTATGAAACAGAAAATATTCAGTCTAAGATAGCAGTCTAATCAAAAGCCTCAGAGGTGTAACTTTTGTCTCAGCCCCAAGCAACAAAGAACGGTAATTCAATGCTACTTTGAAGGAATTACCGTTTAGAAACTTTCACTTTGAGAGATAAACGATAGTTTAAATTATTAATCCTTCTTGTTGATGTAAAGCGATCGCAAATAAAATTGCTGCTAATAATGCTGCTGCTGTCCTGACATGATTCCAAAATGTCCAATCTGTTAGATATCTCGACCAAAGAGTAGAACCTTTGATACTGCTTGGAGTAACTACTGCTAAAGCATCATTTAAAGGAATATTTCCCACAACAGTTACGCCAATTGTGCCAATTAGATAGAGCAGACTAGCAGTGAGTAAATATGCACCAATAGTCGGCTGCCACTGAAATAGTAGGGAAATAGATAACAATACTCCAGCTACAGCAGGGGCGAAAAATGCTGCCATAAACCAGGGATTGATAACGGTAATGTTAATCGATTGCATGGTAGCGATTCCTTGAGGTGTCGGTTGTTTGGCTAACGCCTGCATAACAAAAGTTGAAAAGGCAAAGAAAATTCCCCCACTCACCGCACTACCAACAGTTGCCAAGAGAATTAGAGGCAAACGCCAGTTTTCTAATGTACTCATCATATTTTCACGTCAAATTCTTATTCAATTACCAAATTCACTATGTAGATATCTCCAGAGGGAAAATAGGCAAAATAGACCAATTGTTATCTCAATTAGCGCAGCCTGGATTAGAGAATTAACTGGCATTCCATCAATAGTCATACTGGCAAATCTAGATAAACCGTAAGAAAGGTACAAGACAGTCGCAAACATGATTGATGTGAATGTAAGCTGAGACACAAATGCACCAGTTAAGATCAAAATGCCTGAAGTTAAGAGAAAACCTGAAGAGGCTCTAATTTCGCTGAATAAATTTATATTACTACCAATATCGATGTTATTGGCACTGTAAAAATCCAATGGTGATATCTGTACGATCGTGCCAATACCCATAGCTATTAATCCCGAAAGACATAGTATCACTGTCAAAAATTTAGATTTTTTCATGTCGTACTTTTTATTGAACCCAAATAATTTAATAAGATAAACTTGCAGCTTTTCCTAAGTAGGTATTGTCGCCAAGTTGCTTGAGAATAAAATCAGCTACATCTGGACGAGAGATAGTTAGGCTAGAAGTGCGATCGCTGCTATGGAAACCATGACGATATTTACCAGTGCGATTCCCTTCGATAAAAGCTGCTGGACGAACAATTGTCCAATCGAGGTTGCTTTGTCGGACGTATTCTTCCTGTATCTGATGGTCGGCAAATACTTTTCTAAGAATAAAGCCGAACATAATATATTTCCAATAAAAATCAAGATTACCCCAGCTATCCCCCGCACCAAGAGTTGACTGACAAATAAATCTTTTAATCCCTGCTTTCTCTAATGCCTGAATGACATTTTTTGTACCTTGCGATCGCACGTTGCCTGAAAGTTTTTTACCCGAACCTAAAATACAGATCGCAGCTTCATGACCGATTACCGCTTCTTCTACCGCAGCGGGATTCATCACATCCCCCGTAAAGATATTGAGATTCTGATGCTGCACGTTTAACTTATCGGGGTTACGAACAAATGCCGTAACGGTATGTCCTGCTTCTAATGCTTGTTCTACAACGTGACTGCCAATGCTTCCTGTCGAACCAAAAATTACTAGTTTCATAATTTTGTCTCCTAAACTCGAACACCTTTAGCTTAGGGCGACTCAAAAATCTCAACTATCAAATTCCGATCGAACTATCACAATCTTGCGATCGCTTATCTTTATTTGTGGTATCAATTAAATAATATTGAAACTAGAAATACTGGACTCAAACTATGGCAAATCCAGCTAACCAATGGTCGAAAAATAGCTTGTCCCAGTTTTCTGTACCAACTACTCCTCGTCAAAAAAACATAATAATCCAACACCTGCAAAATCCTGCTGGGGAAGGTAGTTATTGTAATGATGCAGAACATACAGTTTTTATATCTCTTGCTCCCCGTCCGATTGAATACTTGCAGGTTCAAGATGGTAAAACTCATACAGGTTTGTATCAAAGAGGAGAGATTTTAATTACTCCTGTCAACACTCCTTTATTTGTTCGCTGGTCTGGTATTGAAAATTGTTTGCAGATTCGACTTACCAGCGAGTTTCTTCAAAGCATTGCCCAAGAAACTTTAAATCAAAATTCAGACCACCTAGAATTATTACCTGGATTTCAGATTCGCGATGCTCAGATCGAAGCAATCGCCATGATGTTATTTACTGAATGGCAACAAGACCATTTTGATAATGGACTTTATCTTGATTCTTTAACGAATGTTTTGGCGGTAAACTTACTCAGACACCACACTGCTTGTAAACCTCAATTGCCTATCTACTCAGGAGGTTTACCTCCGCGCCAATTGGGTCAAGTGCTAGATTACATCGATGCTTACTTAGATAAGAATATTAAATTGGTAGATTTGGCTCAATTACTAGATATGAGTCCATTTCACTTTAGCCGTCTTTTTAAACAATCAATTGGGATGACACCCCATCAATATTTGAGTCAGCAACGAGTTGAACGAGCCAAGCAGTTATTGAAAAAAACAGATCGATTGATTATCGATATTGCTTTGGAGTGCGGTTTTAGCAGCCATAGTCATCTCAGTAAACAGTTTCGACAGATTACTGGTATTACACCAAAAGCTTATAGATTGAATTAAACAGATACCAATTGTTTATTTTCTAAGCCAGAGTAGAATGCCGAGAATACTTAAAAGTAAAATTTCTGTACCCAATAATCCATTAAGAATCTCCCCATCTTCAGGTTTAAGGATAAAGTGCGAACGCCATACTGTATAGGGCAATATTTGTAGTAAAGTAATACCGCCAAACAGCAACCAAATAGACCAAGCAATACCGCGCCATAATACAATCGCCGTTACCAAGTTAAAGATTAATAAGAGTAGATCGAGCGATCGCCATAGTAAGGGAGTAGCTAACCAAGGTGTTCCCGTTAACCCTAATATATTGCTGATATGTACAGTCGCCCCATAAAATAAAGCGATCGCTATGATCTTAGTATAAATAGCCGTCCAAGGTTGCTTAACAGCTAAGGAGAAAAATTGATTAATCGATAAAAAATTCATTGGTCATCGGGCAAATTTAATAAAAACCTAAGTTCACACTAGATCTGTATCTGAGGGCAAAGGAGCGGCATAGTAGGCGATACCTTCATATTGATAATTGTCTAAATTTTCGTCTACATAATCTCTTTTTGCCTGAACAAACATAATCTAATAACTCTCAATAACTTAAAGTTGATAATTCATCGATGGACTAGGGATTAAGGCAGTCTCGCCCTGCTGCATTACTTTTATGTTGTATTCCTGACGAATATCCGCTAATGGCACGTCTAAATAATTCTGAAAGTCATAGGTGTGCCATTTTTTAGTCATCTGCAAAGAAAAAGCGATCGCCTTACAGCAGGGAATAAAGCACTGCCATAGCCACCACAACCAGTCTTTGAGGGAACTGGCGGTAAGAATATCCTTGATGCGTTGAGTAAATTCCTGGTCGCTAAAAATCTCTTTGGTAACTCGCATCGAATTCCAAAAGTCTTTACCTGGATAAGTCGCCCAAAATTGCCAGGTGTCTAAAATAATCTCCGATTCGGAAGAAATATCCATTCCTGTAACGACATGAACCGCATCGTGTGCCATAAAAGCTTGGGCAATAATTCGAGAGTCGTTTTCTGCAAAACGATCCAAAGTCGGAAAAGCTGCATAATATTCGGCTAAACCTTCCCTGAGAGTTTGTTGGCTGTCTTTATCTTGATACTTCATTGACTGCACCTATAATTTCTTGGATGTCTTGAGTATCGAAAATTTATAGCGCGATCGTCTTACAGATTTCTGCGATTTTTTATAAGATCTAAATTTATCGTCCAAAGAAAAATGATTCGCGCATTTCTAGCAAAACAATTAGGCTACCCATCGGGAATTTTTGGTCGCTTGCTGATGAAGCTACTCAATAAAGGCAATGCAAACATGAATGACTTTACTTTTCAACAGCTAGATCTACAGTCAAAAGATGCCGTGTTGGAGATTGGCTTTGGTGGCGGATATCTTTTGGAGAAAATTATTCGTAGTCAAATTCCCCATCGGATCGTGGGTATAGATCCTCAAATAGATGTAGTTAATATGGGTAACAAAAAATTCTCACAAGCGATCGCAGCAGGAGATCTAGAACTCCAACAAGCCAGTGGAGAAAATTTACCCTACGAAAATAATACCTTTAGCAAAATCTGTACTGTAAATACGGTTTACTTTTGGTCAGATCCTCAAGCTGTACTGGCGGAATGTCGTCGTGTTTTGCACCCCCACGGAAAATTAGTTATTTGCTACAATTCACCAGCATTTTTAGAACAAGCTAAACTAACGAATTATGGTTTTAAAACCTACGAACCCGAAGCATTGGCTAGGTTAATGCAAAATTCTGGATTCGATCGTGTTTCTACTGTTTCAGCTAATAGTGGTGCTAGCAACGGACTATTTTATTCCACTACTGGTTCTTCTGCATAGCTTTGGGGGTAATACCAATACAACGCTTGAAATGATAATTAAGATGTCCTTGATTGGCAAAGCCTACCTGATAAGCTACATCGGCAATGCTTAACTGCCTGTGACGTAATAATTCTTTGGCTCGTTTGACGCGACGGCGAATTAAGTATTGATGGGGTGTGTAGCCTGTTGATTGTTTAAACAGACGAGAAAAATATCCCGCGCTTATATTTGTCACTTGGGCTAGTTCGTCAAGACTTAGTGACTGCTCTAAATTTGCTTCAATGTATTCCTTAACTTGTTTTAGTTTGTAAGAAGGCAGACCATCGGTATAGCTTTTGATTTGGGGTTTGGTTGTGGCGTAGTTATTAAATAAATGTACTGCCATCAGATTGGCGATCGCATCAGCATACAATCTTCCTCCCAAACCATCTGTTTCTACTTCCTGCTTGAGTTGTAAGCCTAGTTGATGAATGAGAGGATCGGCTCTAGCAAAATGGGTGGTAATTTCAATATTATCGAGATCTACCGTCTCGTATAAGGCGCGATCGAACACTCTAGGCTCGAATCCTAACATAATCCACGAACCTGGATCTGACCACTCTACTTGATGGGTAGCGTTTGCAGGAATGATAACTACATCTGCTACTTGAATTGATTCTTTTTTAACTTCTCCTGCAATATTACGGCGAGAAGTGACTAATTGTGGGGTCTCGGTGAAAATTAGAACGCTATATTGAGGGGCTCCAATAAACTATGACAAAGTAGGACAGGCTTGGACAAATCACCCCCCAAAATTAGGGACAAAGTAGTAACTTAATACTAATAAAGGGGGTGATTTGTCCTCACT
>JASJEI010000159.1 GCA_030064795.1 Pleurocapsa sp. MO_226.B13
TGGAGAAATGGCAACAGAAGACCTATGACGCAATTATGACTGCTTATCTCAACCTGAAATCAGAATATGACGAGCAATTAGCTGCTGCTGCTGTTGAAGAAGGAATTGCCATCTCTGGGCGTAATCCAGCGTTAAATCGCGAACTGGAGAAAACAGAACTGAAAAAAGGGGCATTGACTCTATTGACTCGAAAAACTAGCCCTCATTTTGACTATGCTGGCTCTATCGATGTCATTGAGAAAGATGACAAAGATAAACACGGGTATAAAAAGATTAAAGGACATCCAGAAATTAACTTTGCTGAAGCCAATCGTGAAGGCCCCTATATTCAATTCTTTGAGCAGGCGTTTGAATGGTCTCAAATGACCTACATCTTCTATCCCTACTTCTGGGCCAGAAAACAACTTTGGGCAACCTTACAGCAAATTGAAGATAACGATCCACTTCATGCTCAGTTTTTGCAGGCAGGTGCAGCCCGTGTTTTAGTCCCTGTAAGGCGAGGGTATGAAGATGCTATTCAATATTATCTCAGTACCAATAAAATAGCTGGGCCACCTGGGCTTGGTTCAAAGCTTTATGTACCCTTGATAACTGCGATTAGAGAGCAGCAGGGTATTGACTTTTCTAAACGGGAAGGCACGATTTCAGTGACCAAAGATAATAAAGATATCACTGGTCAAGATACAAAGTTTGTTCCAGACGATGTTGACAGAGAAATCGTAATCAGGCAGAAAGAAGACGTTCAGGGAAAAATCGTAATCAGGCAAAAGAAATATCGTATTGCTAAAGTCGAATCATCTACGAAACTGACTTTATCTGAAAACTATACAGGGGAAACAGATAATCAAGTTCCCTACTCAATTGGGCTAAAGATCGTTGGTGAACCCTGGGAAGTCAAAGTTCCGACTTCGCTTGTTTACTTGCCGCAAGATAAAACAAACTTACCTGACTTTACCGATGAGTAACGACACTAGGGGCATTTGAAGGAAAAATCTCTTAAAAATTTCGTCTAAATTACTTTATTGCCCCGAAGTATCAATGCCTATCTTTAATCAGGATCGAGAAAGACTATCCTTTACAGTTTTCTTAGTGAGGTGAAGTATGCCTCATCCAATCAAAAAGGTAGAAAGAATAAAGCCAAAGGGAAGAACTTATAAGCTGTTCGAGATGTACGAATGGGAAGTTGAGTTTGACGAAGATTATTTCCATCTTTCATCACTAGAAGAAATTGACTGTCATAACGCCTATGATGCAGATGAAAATGGCAATTTATTTCGTGCCGATGCGATTTTTAAGAATGTAGAAGCAGGAAAACCATGTGAAGTCCCCATTATTTTTGCCGAGAAGAATAAAACTAGATGGAGATGGCTGATACGTTTTCAACCTCATCTGCCTGGCAAATGGGAAATGCAACTTTTTGTCCTCCACTGGACGAATAATGGAGATAAAAAAGATTCCAAACATGAGCGAAAAATGACATATGATGCAGGTTCAGGACAGAATCAAAGTTCTGAAATAACCTACTATGAATATGTCTTTGGGCCAGAGAAGCTACTAGAATTTACTGTCTACGACAAGCCTCCTTATCTCCAAGGGCCACTTGAAAAACCGAGTGATAAAGGAGAGGATAATGAGGATAATCCCAACTACTTTTATCGAAGTCAGCGGGGGAAAGGAGAAAAGCGCAAGCGAAAACCATTTTTCTTGCTAGGCTTCGCTCGTCCATGGGTTAGTGAAAAAAAACAGAGTACAAAATCTGATTCTTGGTCTGGTCATAACTATTTAGATCGCAAAGCCGAACTATTTCGGCCTATGCAAAAAGCAGGTTGTAATGCCTTGCTACATTGGATGGCACCCTGGGAATGTCAGCTTGTTCATCAATCGCCCTATGAATACTTTTATCAACCAAATCAAGGCAAATTCATCAAAAAACAAGCTCATTTAGTTAAGAAAGTATATACTTCTAAGGCTAAATTAGATAACCAAGATTTTGAACTAGGATATAAGTATTACGATCGAGGACGAGTAGTCCATACAGACACAATATTCGATCTTGCGAAGGAAAATAACGTTTTACTATTCCTGGTTGCTATGCCCCATGGACTTTTGCGAGACTGCAATCATCCATGGGGAGGGTTTTATTTTGGTAAAGGAGACGAAGGGAATTATAGTCAATGTAAGAAAAAATTTAAAAGTGGTGTAATTAATAAATGTGGTCGCATAAGTAATCCAGAAAAAAGCAAGCACCCTTCTCAGTTAAATGGTTTTCAGCTTTTTAGAAAAGACAAAAAAGATCCAAAGACAACCATCAGCATTCAAGACTTTTTCTCAATGGTTCCAAAGCTCGATGACAATAATGTCTGGAAACGACAACTTTGGAAACATTATGCAAACTTCTGGCGTTATCTAATTGGTCGTTGGACAGCCCATCCAGCTTTGGGCGCATGGATTCTTATTGATGAGATGGATGGAGTTGGAGCTAGCGGTGACTGGTGGTGGAAAAAAGAGCAGCTTACTTTTCCATGGCATCAAAATCTCGTAAGGTTGCTCAGGTGTAAGTTGCCTTGGGATTCTCCAGGATGGAAAGGCAAGCAGCTTTTTTATACAGGAGATTATCTAAACCACCCAATTACAAGCTCTGCTACAGATTATAAAGTTAATACAAACAAGCAACCCAAAAATCAACTAGATGCTTTACAGATGTATAGCCATTTTGGTGAAAAGGAAAATCACGGAGACTGGAGAGGAGGTAAGGGCTACGAACAAATCGATTTTGTAAGCCATCACGCCTATCACTATATTCCCACCTGGGGAACTTGGAAGAATGGTATTTATCAACCTAGTAGTAGTTTTACGAGTTGGCATAAATCCGACTCAGGCATATCAATTGATAAAGATACTTGTCAGAAAAAAGGGGCTATTAATATTAATAGCGATCGCTGGCTTTGGGACTCACTTTGCCTGAGATTACATAACTGGAGCAAAGCAAATCAGAAAAAGTATGACTGTCCAAAATTGATAACTGAATTTGGCTGTTGGGAAAGGGAGAATCCCTCCGAAAAATATGACCAATATGGCAAACGATATCCGTCTTATACCCACTTTGCATATTGGGCAGCTCTTACGTCAGGTCATGCAGGTATTCCATTTGAGTGGAATGACGGGAAAGAGTTTGGCGAAATGAAGTCTCGAACTGCTGGCAAGCAATATAGCCCAGTATGGAACCCACAAAAGTATCCTGTTGATAATTATGACGAGATAACTAAAGTGGCTAAATTTCTTTATCCCGAAAAGTTCAGAAAGGTTAGTTTCGAGGTTTACAAAATTACTGTTGATAACTTACGCGAACAAGAGGACTTGGAAATTATAAAAACTATAAAAACTATTGACGGTCCTGATAAAGATGAATTAGATACGAATTTTAATGCCTGGGCATTGATTGATAAGCCTCGAACAACCCTGATAGCCTGGATATATGACCGCACGTTCACTACAAATGGCAAATCCGTGAAGCGTAAGTTAAAAATTAAGCTACAGCCGAATAAAACTTACACTTATGTTTGGTACGACACCTGGAACGGCAGATTTATTAAGCCAGCAGCCATTTTTTCTGGGGACCTCTTCACTGTTAGATCGGACAAAGATGGTATTGTCAAAATACCCTTGGAAGAAGTTCCATTTCCCAAGAAAAAACGAATGAATTCTAAGGAAACAGTCACTTGGGTTTCGGATGGAAATGATATCGCAATTAAGCTAACTCTTAGTGAGCCAAGCTAATTTGCTTTTTCTGATTATATGAAGCTGATTTCTGTGCTTTACCGAAATTCCAGATTTCAAGAAAACACAAAATAATAAAGGAAGTAAAAATTACGATGGAATAGGGTTTGTAGCGATCGCTCTATTACAACCCAATTTTTATTGAGAATGGAAGATATAGCTGAGAATTACTCCCATCGATTTTAGTTCGGTCTGTATCTCTACGAGAAGAAAATGCGATCGCCTGGGCAGCAAAAAAGTTACCCGACATTCCCCGCGATCGCCTAGAAGCTGAGTTTAATTCTCTCGATAGTAGGAATGGTAAAAAAGCCCTGGCTTGGGTGCAATATATCAAACGAAATTCATTAAACACATAATATTTGATAACATTTTTGTTATCGTAGGAGGTAAATAATCTTGTGGCTCAATGGAAGATTGAGTTTTATCAGTCCCCCAGTGGCAATCCTGTAGTTTATGACTGGTTTCTAGAACAAGAAGCCAAAGTTAAAGCTAGGTTTGCCCAAATCTTCGATCTACTTCAGGACAAAGGTACATCGGTAGGAATGCCTTATGTACGTCCCATCCTTAACACCAAACTGTATGAAATCCGAGTCGAACAAAGTACCAATATCTATCGCATTTTCTATTTTGCCTACACGGGACGACGATTTATTTTATTGCACGGGTTTCCGAAAAAAACGCAGAAGACACCAAAGAAAGAGATTGAGTTAGCTGAGAGAAGGAGAAAAGAGTTTTTAGCTCAAGAACAGCAAAATAACCCAAATGATAACAAAACTAAGAAAAAGAGGAAAAAACGATGAGTGCTAATACTATTACCTGGGATTCTATCCGCGACGAGATCTTATCCGATCCAGAAGTTAAAGCGGAATATGATGCCCTCTCTCCTGAGTTTGAGCTAGCAAGAGCAGTTATTACTCTAAGAGAAGGAATTGGTTTAACTCAAAGAGAGTTTGCTGCCAAGGTAGGTATGAAACAGTCTCAGTTAGCCAGAATTGAATCGGGGAAGCAAACCCCAAAATTGAAGACTTTAGCCAAGCTTGCTGCTGCCGCTGGTTATGAGCTAGAAGTTAATCTCGTTCCTGTTGAAGGAGAGCATCAAGGGAATGTTAAACCGTTACGTTTGACTTCTAATGAGTTAGTGAATAGTTAACAATTTCTTGCCAAATCTTCCCAAAAGCGCACAGCTTCGCGGATCTCGAAGAGGTCGCCCTTTCCGCTCGGTACAAAATTTCATGACAATCCTAGAAAACTGTAAAGGTTAAATTTTGACCGTTAAACTCTATACGATGCTGATTCATGAGGTCGCGACCAATTATTAATAATTCCCCCATTTCCTCTACCGAACAAGCAAATACTGAAAACGAAGCATATTCGTAACCATCAAACACCAAACCCACTTCATAGGGAATGCCTAAAGTCATCTGACCGCTAAAGGGAATCCTCACCGTACCTTTTTTAGCTTTACCCTTAACCTGAGTTACTAGAGGAATTGGGACGAGGGTACAATCAGAACCGGTGTCGAGAATTCCCTGGCATTTGAGCGATGCAGAATTAGATGATGGTGTTTTTAAAGTGACGGAAATTAGCGGAATAGGCGGAATAGCTGTTGAGACAAAAGTATAGCTGTAAGTAGCCACAGATTAAGAATTCGAGATAATTGGTTCGACTTTTTTAATCAAAACGATTTTATCTCCCACAGCTTCTTTGACTCTAGCGAGTAAATCTTGGTAGTTCCAATCTGCATCAATTACTTGACGCTCTTCAAATAGCACCCATTGACCAGAGTATTCCTTCAGTAACTCTGGCAGCATCGACTCAAACAAAATTGCCTGACGGCTAATATAGGTTCGAGCCTGAGCATCTAACCCTAGATGATGTTGGTTGGCTTCGATATCAATCGATGTTGACATACAGTAGTGATAATTTGACTCAATTTCTGATTCTATTTTACTAAGTGGAAAATTAAACCCCTCCAACTCAAACAAAATCGACTCAATAATCAAATTATCGCACTTTCTTTTTCCTTTAGGCGATCGCCCCATATCCAAATTCAACTCTTCCAAGACCAGCAAGAGAAAAAAAGCCCTTGTCTGAGCTTAATATATCGATAAATTAACCGAATCCTAGTCTACAAGCCATTATTCGACATCAGAAGGACTACATTAAGTGAAAGATCGAGTTAGTATAATTAAGCACAAATTAAGAGTAAATTATGAAACCCTTAGTCATGTAACTTTTATATTTCAGAGCTTGTTATCAAGAAATATTACTTTTCGCGTAAAAACCAGCAGATTTTAGCAAGTTATTTTCGGCGAAGCCTACCCAAAATTCGCCTGTGTCATCTTAAGTCTGTGAAGGAGTTTCCAAAATGAAAAGAATCTGTCAGCACCCCGCGAATCACGCAAACAGGGCTTCATGCCTCTAGCTGTAGTTAGCTGACCAGCCTAAGTCATCAGACTACGTTATTCAAGTCATGACACCTTGGAATGCTTTACGGGGCGTACAAGCTCTTGAACCAAGTTCAAGAGACAGCCCCTTGCCAGTTCCCCGCTCTGTCGTTAACTATTAAACATCCTTACGAGGGGTTAAAAGGTATTAAACGAGAAAATATTCCCGTATATCGTTACGCAGAAATTAAAGAAGCGATCGCCGAGGGGAAAACCGTCTTTATTGTCGAGGGCGAGTCCTGTGCAGATGCTATGTGGTCGATAGGTTTACCAGCTACGACCAATATTGGCGGTTCTGGTAAATGGCAACCGTCGGATACAGCAGATTTAGTTGGCATGGCAAGAACAGTTCTCTGTCCCGACAGGGATAAACCAGGAATGAAGCACATGGAAACTATTGCTGATATATTCCCCGAAGCTCAATGGTTATATGCCTTTCCCTATTCTCCTCTTTGGAAAAAATTACCCCAATCCCAAGGAGTTGATGTAGCTGACTGGATCGCTGATTATAAACTATCGGCAAAGCGAGTTATTTATCATGTTGGGGCAAAGGGAAATACAATTCAGAAAGAAGTATCAAAAGATATAACCTTTTCCCAAATGTGCGCCCAATTTGACGAAATCAACGCTATCCCCTGCCCTGGCGAACGCAAGTGGATGTTATACAAGTTAGCCAGAGAACACAAAGTATCCGTTTCGCAAATCATGGATGCCTATGAAGCTGCCCTGACAAATCAACCTATCTTTGATGGAGTAGGAGTCAGAGATCTCTTAGGTAAAACTCCCGAACGCTTTGACTGGTTGGTAGCGGCATTAATGCCGATGGCAACCACTGCCCTACTCTATGCCGAAGCAGGAACGGGAAAAACTCTATTTGTTAACAGCATCATCAAAGGTAACCGTTCATTCCCCCCAGTCAAAAATGAGCCAACTGCGCCCTGGTGGTGTATGTTTAGAACATGGCTCAGTTAGATAAAGACGATCTCAAACAAATGAATCGGAGTTACTTCCAATCCTTGTCTCAAGAAAGGTTGGTGGAAGTAGCAGATAATTTACATCAATTAGCTACGGAGTTATGGGAAAAGCAGCAGCAGAATTCAGAAAATAGCTCCCAGCCCCCATCGAAAGATAATCCTTACAGTTCCAACAAGAAACAAGAAGCAGAACACCCCAGTTCGGAATCTGAAACTGGGTCGGGCAAAACTGAAGGGAAGGAAATAGAAGAGTCTGTTGGAAAACAAAAGAAGAAAAACTCTTCAAGAAAGCCAGGGAAGCAACCAGGAGGAAAAGGATTCGGGCGTCAGCAACCCCTGAAGGCTGAAGTAATCATTCCACACTATCCCCATAAATGTTCCGCTTGTAATCAGGATTTAACGGAATCTGAAACTGAGAGATACATGGGATATTATGTCCTAGAGTTAGAGCCAGAATTATTTGGGTTTAGAATAGTCACATCTTTACATCATTACTATCGAACAACTTGTAGTTGTGGTCATTGCAACCATGCCAAACCAGGCACAGGATATATTTCTGTAGTAGAAGGAAGAAGCAAAGATTTACAACTTACAGAGTATGTTTTAGTAGGACCAGTCTTAGCAACCTTCATCGCTTCCCAATCGCGTTCGCTATCGGATGAGTCGCAGGAAAATTCAAGAGTTTTTAAAAGATTGGACCAACACAGAACTGAGCATCGGAACAATAGACAGATGTATTCGAGAAACAGGAATTGCTTGTGTGCCAGTAGTAGAGGAGTTGGTAGAACAACTGCAACAAGCAGATATCTTACATTTGGATGAAACCCATTGGTACGAGAGTGGAAAATTACATTGGCTCTGGGTAGCTGTCACGACTAAAACCGCCGTATTTCATATTGGCTCTCGCAGAAAAGAAGAATTATCCCATTTGGTGACATCCGCTTTTGTGGGCTGGTTAATAACTGATGGCTATTCCGCTTATCGCTCTCACCCCAAAAGACAGAGGTGTTTGGCACACTTGATTCGTAAAGCCATTGCCATAACAGGAGCCATTAACCAAAAAGCAGCCCAAATTGGACAATGGATTTTAGACGATTTAAGAGAATTAATTACCACCATTGCTTCGGCCAGTGAAGATAATCGTCTGATTCGTAAACGAATCGCTGGTCTGAGGCGAGTTGGTCATCTAGGCAAAAAAGCCGACCATACGAAGTTACAGGCTTTAGCTAAAGAAATACTCAACGACTGGGATGCGGTGGTAGCAATGCGTGAAAAATCCTGAGTTACCACCAACCAATAATGAAGCAGAAAGGGCGAAACCGCCATGCTGTAATTGCCCGAAACATTGGCTTTGGTACTCGCACATCAGAGGGAAGTTTAGCTTATAGTTCGCGGTACGAGCGTGATTGAAACTTGTCGTCTGAGAGAGATTAATCCTTGGACTTACATAGCTGAAGTTTTAGCTAATGCTCGACAAGGTCTTTCTCCACCACCATTTCCTGTTAGCAGTTAATTAATGGACTACCGCGATCGCGCAGCGCCTCGCGAAAGCGAGATCGCCATGTCCTAGATTTCCCTTGCTTTTTTGGAGGGGGAATGAACGGTTACAGACAGGTTAAGTGTACTCAAAGCATTACAAAATGGTTTTGAGCTGGAGTTTTTGCTCAATGAAGTGACCTACGAATTGTTGTCTCAGTTCCAGGTCTCGCCAAAGTGGCAGGATGGACTGAAAAAATTACCTCAAACTGTATTTGACCATGATGAGTTTCAGGATTTACTAGCGAAGCATCTACCGAGGGTAGGTTCACGGGTCAGGAGTCGGATTGTAGAAGCAGCAGCCATTGCCTGTTATCACTCCTCAACAGAATGGCCAGTAGTACAAACTCTAGTTTGTGATGATGCGCCTCAGTTTAAGTCCCTAACTGAGAGCTTGTCCTTGTGCTGGGTACATGAGGGCAGACACTATAAAAAGTTAAATCCTCTGGTGACCTATCATCAACAACTCTTAGAGCAGTTCCAAGATGATTTCTGGGACTACTACCGCCAGTTACTGGCTTACAAAGATGACCCTAGCCCAGCAAGGGCCGAAATCCTCCGAGATGAATTTGAGTTGCTATTCGGCACCGAGACTGGTTATCAACAATTGGATGAGCGAAAGGGACGAACGAGTCGCAAAATCTCGGAATTACTTTTGGTGTTGGACCATCCTGAATTACCGTTACACAATAATCCCGCAGAGTTAGGTGCCAGGACGATGGTGCAGCGACGTAATATTAGTTATGGGACTCAGACTGCTCAAGGAACTAAGTCTTGGGATACTTTCATGTCCTTAGTGGCCACAACTCGTAAGTTAGGCATTAGCTTTTTTGAGTATGTGAGAGATCGCATTTTTCAGACAGAAACAATTCCTTCTCTGGCAGTTCTAATTCATGAGCGTTCTTCTCATAATCCTTTCGGTTGGTCATGGCAACCAGAATTATGATCTACTAGAGTAATCTTGAGTCGATATCATTCATGTAATTATATTTATATAGACGAGTTTATATAGACGAGCTTGAGCTTCCTACAATCATTGTCTACCCCGATTTATTGAGCGGATACGCATAATTCACAATTGATTCGCTAAGGTTTCCTCAAGAACTTCTCGTTCTACAGCACCAGACATAACTTGATTGCCCATCACTAGGAAAGGAGTTCCATCAATACCTAGCTGTTCTGCTAATTGCATATCTTTGTCAATAGCCTCAGCAGCAGCAGTACTATTTCGATCGCGATTAAATTGCTCCAGATCTAAATTCAATAATTTTGCTAGTTCTACAACAACTGCATCATCTAAGTTTTCTTGTTGCTCAAACAACAAGTTATGGTATTCCCAGAATTTTCCTTGTTGCCCTGCTGCCCATGCAGCTTGTGCGGCAGGAATAGCTTCAGGATGAATATTGGCCAATGGATAATGCTTGTAAACTAATGCTACTTCACTGGTATGGTCTTCTACGAATGCCTTCAGAGATTCATGGGCAATAGCACAATAGGGGCATTGAAAGTCAGCAAACTCTATCATGAGTAACTTCCCTTCCGAATTGCTCGTTATTGGAGAATGACCAATTAATTGCTCTGGATTTGATTGAACTTCCTTTAGATAGGCGCGTTGTGCTTCTTGTTGGGCGGCATACTGTTGTTCTTGATATGTTTTTACTGAATCAAGAATAACCTCTGGATGTTCTTTCAGAACCTGAATGATTTTCAACTCAAGCTCTTGGTCATCTAAACTTAAGGCATGAGTTGGTTGACAAGGTACGATTACCACCAAATAAACAATGGTAATGATGCATAGAATTTTTTTCATGAAAGGCGAATTTCTTTGAATCATATCACTCACGTTTAATCTCCAAAGTAACCATTAATGTTTTACTGACCCATCACTTTCGCGAACCCACTTAAGATTGACAGACACTTTTGCGGACTCGTGTACAATCAATCTTGTAGTCACTCGATAAGTCTTGGTTACTGCGGCATCTCTTATTGCCACTATTACTCCATGTGTGAGCTGAAAGGCGCACATGGACATCCTCGTTATTTGGGAACTGATATTTACCCTCTTCAAATATGCAGCAAACCCTAGCTTCGAGCGCAGCCTTAATATCCCCCTTTCTGGCCACAGTAACAGGTATGGCGTTACTCTTGTTAACATTTTTATGACAAATCGCTTTTGGATCAAAGTTGTCCTTTCGTTTATCACATTTTGTAGTCAGATCGTAGTCCTCTATATTGGCGGCTTCCAAACATGCTTCAGGAGCATTGGAATCAAAACCATCTGGATTAAATTCATAATGTTGCCAACGTCTTTCCCATTGTGTACCAATACAGCGCTGTGCAGCTTCACGTGCACGGTCACGACAATTATTTGGTGCCGTAGACCCACATTCCCCTTTGGCGGTGAACTTACCGAAGGACTTAGGCCCAATTGTGCCTCCTGTAGTTTGCCATTCATATGTTGCATCGCATCGACGAACTGCAGCCGATGCAGACGCTGTCATGAACACGGTCAGGGAAAAAAGAATTAGAAGGACAGAAAAAATTAGAGTAATTCGCTTCATCAGTGGAGACCTCCTATAATTGAGAACTGACAAATCAAGGAAATTTTGAAAGTTGAAGTACGCTAACAGTGATAAAAGTTTAGTGAATACGCCTGATTCTAGACAGTACCCGTCAAGGTAATTTTTATCACACGCCACAGATAACGTCGACCGTTATACTGAAACCTATTGAATGATGGATAAACGGCAGCGGCTTCAATGCCCCCTCAGCGACCTGTGATGACTTGAGCAGGCGCGCGGTAACGATCAAGATTGTCGGACGTTCCCGCTGAAACCTTGCCGTCACGGTAGAAGGCGAAAATCATATTTTCCTCGCCGTCAATGGCCATACCGATGATGTCGGTCGGCGCATATCCAGGTGGAAGGGTGTAGCGGTAAGGTGCTCGGAATTTGTCGAGATCGTCCGAGGTTCCTGCAGAGACCATACCATTTCGGTACCATGCGAAGTTGTAGTTGTTCTCGCCGTCGACCCCCATGCCGACTATGTCGTTTGGGCTGTACCCTTGGGGTAAGGAATAGCTGTAGGGCGAGCGGGTTCGGTCGAGGTTGTCGCTTGATCCTGCAATCACTCGTCCGTCGCGTAGCCAAGTATAGACGGTGTTGTTTTCACCATCGAGACCCATGCCAACGATGTCGTTACGCGGCACGCCTGGAGCGATTCGGTAACTATAGGGGTGTCGGTAATTATGAATGCGGGTGCTCGATCCTGCAGTCACTGTTCCGTCGTCGGACCAGGCAAAAACGTAATTGTTGTCTCCGTCGAGGCCAAATCCAACCATATGCTCTGGTGCGTAGTAGTCTCTGCCGACTCCCTTGTAAGGATTAGGCTTAAGTTTTTCCACACAGCTTTCGATCTGCTCAGGAACAGTGTTTGGATAAAGCGTCGATCCTTTATCGTTCTTGGAATGATTTAACCCATTATTGTGCATCAGCTCATGCGCGATCACGCCAGCCACGCGCAATCGGCTGTTATTTCGCACGAAATCGCGGTCTATCTTCATCACCCCAGCTTCACGATAGATGCGGTGTGCACTCGCATTGGGGGGGTTACCGAGGTTGCGGCAGCGGTATTTGGTGGTCTGCGCCCGAGTCAAATAGCTAACGATCTTATCGGGTGAGCGGCGATCATGCTCTATAAGATACGCCCGATCCATGCAGTCGATCAACTCGTCCTTTTCCTGGATAGCGCGGAAACGCATTGCCTGATGGGCGGCGGTGATTCGCTGCTTCAGCTCTGTCCCACACTGTCGGAAAGTTATGTTGCTGTCTGCGAAAGTTGGGGTGGCGTAGGAAAAGAATAGTATCGCAAAGGCTACCACTATCGTGGCGAACTTGCGAAGACGAGAGGAGTAGTCAGACATGGTTTAGAGCTTCCTTTAGTAATGTTTAGACCTATGTTTAATTGCTTGTGGTTATACCACCAGACCTATCCACCGTCTAAAAGCGGGGTATTCATAGCTCTCCTGTCGGAGACTCTAATTCTCTTATATTGTTTAGCTTACAAGCTCTCCACAGTGTCAAATGCATTTGCCCTCTAGTATTTTTATTACAAATGAGCTTGAACTCTTTGTAGTATTAGTGTAGTTGAGATTTTCTTGGCTGGTGGTACCCACATGGGTAATTCCTTCGCTGGGATGGCGATTGGTCAATAACCTTTGAGAACGAAGGTGCCACTTAACAGCTAACGGTTTACAGCTAACTATTTATTATACGGAAAGTTTCCGTATAATCCCCCTATAGGTCATGATATCCCGAATTATTCTAGATATCCACCCTATGTCGGATGTTATCCCGAATTTCTCTGTATACCATCCTTTATTGGTATATTATTCCGAATTTTCCTAAACATCATACTTCGATCTTGGTTGCACTATCCTAACTTCCACTGTCCCCACTGCATACTGTTCCTTCAAAAGTGCGATCGCCCTACCCAACCCACAATAACTAAACTTAATCCTGTTCCCACTTAGAGAAGCCGTAGCCATTTGATTAGGCTCGACGGGTATCTTGACATCTTCAGGGAAATCTACCGTTAGTTCTCCATTTAAGTAGAAGTTGTTAAGCTAAAAAGTATGGCAGATTATTTTGTATCTACTACACGAAGACTGTGAAAATGCAACTCAGCATGACTGCCATCACGCGGATCGGTAATGTAAACCTCACCTGGATTGGTCAAAGCTATGCAGCCAAACATTCACCATCTTTCTGAATATCTGTCGAAAGAAAGTGTTTGTGATTTTTATCTTGTCAATTCTCCATGTCTTTGTGTAGTTCACGCATAGAGTAACTTTCAAAATACTCAAGATTGCGTTTATTTTCGTGTAACATAATCTTCTCCTTTCTTAACGATTTGCCTAGCAGCAACGACTATTTCGCTGTCTAACTATTTAGAAGTTGTCTATATAGGCTGTATTACCTTTATTTCTAACGTATTTAGCGCATATTGAGCGTTAAAATATATAACAATTTTGCTACAAAGATATAAATATAGAGCGAATTATCCTAACTTCCACCGTCCCAACTGCATACTGTCCATTCAAAAGTGCGATCGCCTTTTCCAACCCACAATAACTAAACTTAACTCTACTCCCAACTAACGAAGCCGTAACCATTTGCTTTGACTCAATTGGTATGTTCACATCTTCAGGGAAATCTACCGTTAATTCTCCATTCAAGTAGATGTCTGCATTAGGATAAGCCTGTTGTAATTCTTCTAGTTGTGCAATAGGACTTTCATCATTAAAAGTCAAATTCCTAATTTCAGTACTCGCAGCTTCCCCGACGGTAGTTGTCACTTTGCTAGTAATTATCTGCTCTCCCGTCTTATAAATCCCCTTGCCATCAGTAACTACAAACTCTTTACCCTCATTGCCAATGATTAGATATCTTCCATCGGCGGGAGTGCGATCGCTCGTCCAGTAACCTGTGATTCTCGCGTATACTTTATTGGTAGAAGCATTCTCGTTATAAACTCTGACAATACCATCTCTCAAGCCCAGATTCTGACTGACTTTCTGAGTTATACCGCCACCATTGGCGAGATAGATTCCGAAACTCAGCAGGGCGATCGCAATTGCTAAAACCCATAACTCGCCAGCCCCACCAGTCTTTAATCTTCGTCTTGGATTACTAACACTAATTGCCCAGACAGGCTCAGGATAAAATAGCTGTACTCCTTGCT
>JASJEI010000160.1 GCA_030064795.1 Pleurocapsa sp. MO_226.B13
GGAAGGTTTCTCTGAAATCTTTGCAAATTAAGGACTCTAGAGATCGAACATAAGTACTGTTTTAACAGAATTACGTTGTTTCAGCCATGCTTAAGAATGCTAACCCTCCAAGTCGTGTAAATAATTGCTCTAAAAATATTAAGATAATTGCAATACAGATCTAAAACTGGATAAATAAGTAATGGATAATCAATTGTTGTGGCATGGTTTCTATCAAGAAATCGACCGACCAGACGAGCAAATCGATTTAGCCAAGGCATCTCTGCATTATGCTCAAGCAGAATATCCCACTCTTGATATCCAAAAGTATTTAGATATTTTAGAGGCGATCGCTACTGAGGTAAAATCTCAACTATCTGGAGCAACCTATCCTCTCAAAGTTATTAAAGCGATTAATTTTGAACTTTTTGACGGTATGGGGTTTCAAGGCAATACTGAAAACTATTACGCTCCCGAAAATAGTTTTTTAAATCAGGTAATCGAACGTCGAGTAGGTATCCCCATAACTTTATCCGTAATTTATTTAGCAGTAGCAAAACGGCTCGATTTTCCCATGGTTGGGATCGGAATGCCAGGACATTTTTTAATTCGTCCCCATTTTGAAGATGCAGGTATTTATATCGATGCCTTTAACCAAGGAGAAATTTTGTTTGAACAAGATTGCCAGAGAAAATTAAGCCAGATTTATCAACAGCCTGTCGAACTCAACCCAGATTGGCTTACTCCAGTAAGCAACAGACAGATACTTGCCAGAATGCTCAATAATCTCAAATTTATCTATCTACACAAGCGAGAAACAACTAGAGCCCTGGCGACAATGAGTGGTATCATCAAACTATTTCCTAATAATGCTCCCGAAATACGCGATCGCGGTTTACTCTACTACCAAATGAATCGTTGGCAAGAAGCAGCAGTAGACTTAGAATATTTTCTCAAAATTGCTCCCGATAGTGATGATGCCAATACAATTCAGTTACTGTTGAAAAAGATCGCTCAGCTATCTTAAATTTCATTAAGGTACTGCTTAAATTATGTTATTTCCGAAACAGCCAAATTTCCCCTGATAGCCTGTAGACAAAAGGCAAGTAGGTAGATTACACCTGTCCGTAATGATTAGAATCGCGATCGGTCGGGTACCCTAAAGGACTAGCTCCGCGTCGCGCGCCAGCGTAATCGCCACCATGACCATAAAAATCCCCTGAATTAAATAGATTCAGGGGAGTATTGGACTTCTTACAGAAATAAATTAATTCAGAAAATCGTAATTGAGAGAGTTTTCACTTCTCAATTCCAATAAGCTCTGGCTTCGTCTCAACTGTTAAATTTTAAGTCACAGGTTAGAGGACAAGAAGCATAAATAGGTGTATTAGCCACATCATTTTGTCCGTGTAGCCAACTTAACCAACTTACCTCTTCTGGGTAAATGCCTTTAAAGGAAAGAATTGCAGCACCGAATAAAACTATGGCAAGGTTCAAAGCAAAAATACTTCCAGTGACCACTAGTACTGCGCTGGCAGGAATAACTGTTTGTAAAATTATTGTAGCTAAAATACCAATCGTAACTATCAAAACTCCTACAGGAAAACCTACTACTAGTAAGCACACTGTGAGAGTAAAACTCCAAATTAAAAAGCTCTTGATCGAGTCAAAGTAACTATGCTTTTGTACTAATTCCATTATTCTAAGGCTCATTAACAACAACAACTAAAAAAAGATATTTTTGAGCGAGATTTGCTCTTTTTTATCGTTATGATTCAGTATAAGAAACCCTAATCAATAAAATACATTTTTTAAATATAATTTTACATTTGCTTTAGATCGATAAATATTCTGGATATTCTGGAGGTCAAGTTCGTTCGCGATAATCAACGATCCCCATTGTGTTAAAGGCTTTTTATCTCGTTTATGCTCCAAAATAAATATTTCTCAAATTATCGGGGATACTTTGATCTGTCAAATATTTAACTTCTTTGGTATTTTTGGGTATTAATACTTATACAACTAGTAAACTATGTTCTTGCCAATAAATCTTGAATTGTTAATTTAGTTAAACAAAAAGCTTTTTGTCAGCTAAAACAAATGTATTAAAAAATAGTCAGACTACCTGAAGTAATTATGAAATAAAATTGGTTACTAAATAGTTATGTCTGAAAAATATGACATAAACAGATGAAAAAGTCAGAGATTACTGAGGAACTTGTTTCCTCAGTAATCTCTGACCGTTGGTGAATAATGCTGCCAAATACTAATAATTGAAGCCACAAACGGAGATAGTAGCTTGATATAAAATCAAGCTGATTGGGCATACTAAGGCTAGAAAAGATTAGCTTTAAAACAATTATCAAACAATGAATCAAAGAACAGGTTCGCAGCCGTTACCCCCTCCTCCTCCGTCAACTTTGGGAAGGACTAACAACAATGCTGCTGCTGCTAAAAAATCAAAAATACAAGATTCAAACCCTAAAAAACCAGTAGATATTGCTCCAGCTCAGGTAAAATCCAATCGTCCCAAGCGTTCTTCTGGTCAACCTTCTTTAGAATATATTATCAAAAAAGCTTACGAACAAGGATATTCTGATATTCATTTAGGAGTAGAGGAAGTACCGCGAATGCGCGATCGCGGTGAAATGGCGTTAACCGAGTATCCCAAAACCGACCACAATACCTTTATGAGTTGGATACACGAAGTGTTAACCGAAGAAGAGGTTGCCAAATTTGAACGAGAATTAGAATTTGATGGGGCGACTCAATACGATTTTGCTAGGGTCAGGATTAATATTTTTGATACCTTACGTGGGCCTGCGTTGGTGATGCGCTTAATTCCCCTCAAGATTTTAACCATGGAACAGTTGGGTTTACCGCCTGTATTCCAAGATATATCCGATGCCCATAAAGGATTGATTCTGGTAACAGGCCCTACGGGTTCGGGTAAATCGACTACGATGGCTGCAATGATCGACTATATCAATAAAGAACACGCCAAACACATTATTACCATCGAAGATCCAATTGAATTTGTCCACAACAGTAAACGCTCGCTAATCAAACAACGAGAAGTTGGAATTAATACTCGCAAATTTGATAATGCACTCAAGGCAGCGTTGCGGGAAGACCCCGATATCATTCTGGTAGGGGAGATGCGCGATCGCGAAACCGTCAATACTGCCCTTAAGGCAGCACAAACTGGTCACTTAGTCATGGGAACATTACATACCAACAGTGCTGTCAAAACTATTGAAAGAATTTTGACTCTCTATAGTGCTGAAGAACAAGATGCGATGAGAATTGCTCTTGCGGAGTCTTTGGTAGCTGTAATTTCTCAGGGATTATGTCGTACCACTGACGGTAAAAGGGCTGCATATCACGACATCATGGTTAATACCGAAACCGTTAGAGACTATATCAAACAGGGCAAATACGAAGAAATTCACAATTTGATGCAGAATGGAGAATTCGACGGCATGATTACTACCAACCAGGCGTTGTTTAGTCTCTATGAAGAAGGTAGAATTACTGAAGAAACGGCTTTAGAAATGTCTCCTACTGCTAACGAGATGGCAATGATGTTAAGGGGTAGGATCTAAACTCAAACATCGATCGTCGAGAATAAAACTCTGGTTGGCTTCTCGGAGCATTTGCCAAAAGTTTTGCTATTACCTAAAGCTCTCTGGCTAATTTTACTGCGGGAGAATCTGGTCGCACAAAAGTAATGGTCGTCTTGTACATCGATCTCCTTGTACTAAAGTAAATAAAGAGTGACAGATAATCAGTTTTAAACCTTTTGTTTAAATTGATAAGTAAAAAATAATAGACGATCGATGACCAATGTTTTACCTCATATTTTCAAAGCTATCGCCTTATTTACCCCAGGGGGGGATCTGATTTATGGCATAGACCCCAAAAAACAGACTCAGTGGCATCGCGATTTATGTCATGGCTTACAACAAATGTGGCATCTAGCCGATTCTCCCCATTTTCTAGTACCTGGATATACTGCCACTGTTGAACGCTGGTTCAATCCTCAAACCCAACAGATAGAGATTATTGCGGAAGCTCACCCACCCGTAGAACAGTATATTCCGTTACTACAAGTCTTGTTCAATCTGGAAAGTACGGTTAAATGGCATATTGCACCTTGGCAAGAAGAACACTGTAATCGTGCTGTAATTGAAACTTATAAACCCCATTTTCCTGAACTTTGGGAACAACGGGATTTAATGATCCGCCTCGATCCAAATCATTCTGAAGTACTAACTCCAGAAATAGGTAATCTGGGGATGTCTAGTTCTTCCGATCCTAATACTGCAATTTCTGCCGATAATAATGCTGGCTATATTCTACGCCTATTTATTTCTGGCGATCGCGCTAATGCAGAAAGTATCTTAAGTAGTATACATCAGCTATTAGAACGAGATCTGGGCAGTCCTTATACCCTCAAGGTAATAGATATTAGCAAAAATCCTCAACAAGCTGAAATTCATCAAATCCCAGTAACTCCAACTTTGATTAAAGTAGCTCCCAAACCGACACGGCGTATAGTAGGACAGTTTGATGATCTTCAACGTATTTTACGCATTATTACTAGTTTTTAAAATTACCAAGCATATGTTGATTGTTATCTGTGGTGCAACTGCAAGTGGTAAATCTGGGCTGGCTCTAGAGATAGCTCGCCGTTTGAATTCGGCGATCGTCAGTGCAGATTCTCGACAAATATATCGCGAGTTCGATATTGGTACGGCAAAACCAACCAAAGAAGAACAACAGTTAGTTCCCCATTACCAAATTGATATCTGCAAACCGACAGAGGTATTGACTCTAGCAGAGTATCAACAGCAAACCCAAACAATAATTGACGCTCGCCATAAAACCAACAATTTGCCTTTATTGGTGGGAGGGACGGGACTGTATTTAGACTCTATTACCAAAGGCTTGAAAATTCCCAGGGTGTCTCCCCAACCAGAATTGCGATCGCAACTATCGGCAATCGGACAAGTTCAGGCTCATGCTTGGTTATGGCAAGTCGATCCCAGAGCAGCCCAAAAAATACATTTCAACGACCAATTTAGAACGCTTAGAGCCTTAGAAGTATTTTATGTCACGGGTATTCCGATCTCAGAACAACAAGGAGAAAATCCACCCCCTTACCCAATCTTACAAATTGGCTTGGATTGTGAGGTATCCGCATTAGATAAACGCATTGCCACTCGTACTCATCAGATGATCGAGGGCGGTTTAGTTAAGGAAGTAGAATATCTCTGTGATAAATACGGTCGAGACTTACCATTATTAAATACCCTAGGTTATGCTGAAATCAAACAGTACCTGGCTGGTGAGATTGATTTAGAATGGGCGATCGCCCAAATTATTACCCATACCCGTCAGTTTGCCAAACGACAACGTACTTGGTTTAGAAAGAATAAACGGATTAATTGGTTTGATAGTAACAGTGTCAATTTAGTAGAACAAGTTTGGCAAAAAATACAATTGATTGAGACCAAATCTCAAGAAGATAAATAACTTAAACCGCTCGCCTATTACTGTGAATAATAACAGAAACGCTATATAAGCGATAACGAAGACAATTTAAATTAAGCGTGTTATAATCATGCCAAATCAGGTTGGGAGATAATGCTAGCTACTAATAATCCGCCACAAATTAGTAATCTAACTACCACCAGTCTACTAGTAGTATTTGCCGAGTTTCTAGATATCGACGTAAGTGCAGGGGATGCAGCAGAAGATACTCTCAAAACCTACACCCGTCAACTACAACAGTTTCTGCGTTGGTGCGATCGCCGTCAGTTAAATCCAGTCACGGTTACCAAAGAAGATATCAAAAAATACCGTCGTTGGGCGATCGAGCAAAAGAAATACAAACCAGCTACTATTGCTTTAAAACTCGCGGTAGTGCGTCGCTTTTATCAGGCTGCGGTAGAAAAGGGGTTGCTTTCAATCAATCCTGCTGCGGGAGTTAAGCCACCAAGGGAAAAATGCGATCCAGCCGAAAAGATCGCCTATTTAGAACAGCTAGAGGTAGAAATCCTACTAAATACCATAGCTGATGATGGCACGCTAAAATCTGCCAGAGATAGAGCGATGTTGGCAATTATGGCACTAGAAGGTACGAGGACAGTAGAATTACATCGCGCTAATATTTCTTGTTTAGTCAGACAGGGACAAAATCTGGGGATCAGAGTAGAAGGAAAAAGAAAGATTCGCGTTGTTCCCCTCACTCGGGATCTTGCTAAGATTTTGGTTGATTATTTGCATCTTCGGGAAACCAAAGGTGAAGTATTAAAGCCTACTAGACCACTATTTACCACAGTTGGAAATAATTCACGGGGAAACAGAATTTCTCGTCGGGGTATTAGAACGATCGTCGATAAGTATCTCAAGCAAGCTTCCCTTAAGCATACTCCTGGTAGAACCATTTCCGCTCACAGCCTCAGACACACCGCTGGTACATTAGCACTACGTTCGGGGGCTGACTTACGTCAGGTACAAGATTTATTAGGACATAGCGATCCGCGCACTACCTCGATCTATGCTCACATAGGCGATCGCTGGGAAAACAATCCCGCACTAAAACTTAATATTAATATCCCTTCGATTTAGCTAGAAGTTCATTCCATAACAGTTCTCAATGATCTTAGATGACTTTTAAGATTTTCTAAAGATTATGTTAACCAAATCGATTATGATTAACCTTATCGGCATGATTTGAGGAAAGTCTGGGTAATGATCGTCTGTGAAAATAAAATAGATTCTCTTCTACAACCTTTTCAGCGTTTCGGCGTAAATTTAGGTCTAGCAAGAATTGAGAAACTGCTGGCAGCTTTGGGAAATCCTCAACGTCAAGTACCAATTATTCATGTTGCAGGTAGCAATGGTAAAGGTTCGGTATGTGCCTATCTCTCTTCAATATTGACGGAAGCAGGTTATCGAGTCGGACGCTATACTTCGCCTCATTTAGTTGATTGGACAGAAAGAATCCATCTCAACGAGCAAGCGATCGCGCCATCTATTTTAGTTGAATTATTACAGGATATTCAAAAGGCGATCGACCCTAATGCAGAAAGCCCGACTCAGTTTGAAGTGATTACCGCTGGGGCTTGGCTTTATTTTGCGCGATCGCAGGTCGATATCGCCGTGATGGAAGTGGGTTTGGGGGGTAGACTGGATGCAACTAACGTCACTGACAACACTTTAGTTAGTATCATTACTTCCCTCAGTAGAGAACACTGGCAACGTTTGGGCCCGACTTTAGCCGATATTGCCAGAGAAAAAGCGGGAATCTTGAAACCTAATTGTCCTGTAATTGTCGGTCAATTACCCTCTGAGGCTAGAGATGTTGTAGTAACGAGGGCTAAAAAGTTGAATTGTCCTTTGAGTTGGATCGAACCAGCAAAAGAAATCAACATCTCCAACAGAAACGAAGCTAAATGGGCAAAATATCAAGAGATTAAATATCCCCTACCCTTAGTGGGTAAAGTACAGCTAAATAATTCCGCACTGGCGATCGCAGCCATTAAAACTCTACAACAACAGGGTTGGCATATTCCCGAATTGGCAATTCAAACAGGGATGAACAAAACTCGCTGGTTGGGAAGACTCCAGTGGACAACTTGGAAAGATCTTCCTCTCTTAATAGATGGGGCGCACAATCCCGCAGCAGCCAAGGCATTGAGGCAATATGTAGATACTCTAGAGCGACCTGTAGTCTGGGTAATGGGAATGCTCTCGACTAAAGATCATCAAGATGTTTTTGAAGTCTTATTAAAACCCGAAGACGAACTACATTTAGTCCCTGTCCCCGAACATAGCAGTGCCGAACCAAAAGAACTAGCTGCGATCGCGCTTGAGGTATGTCCTCAGCTAACTGATTGTGAAACCTACCAGGACGTGTTGGTTGCTTTAGACATTGCTAGTAAGAGGGCGCAAGCTTCAAAAACCGAAAAATTATTGGTTTTGTGCGGTTCTTTATATCTAATTGGTCATGTATTTCAACATTCCCAGATTTTGAATTGATAGAACTTTAGTCTTTATTCAAAGTACTTACTTACAAGATCGATTCAGATTATGCTGTGATTTACTTTACCAAAAGATCGCGATCGCCCCTGTAATTAACATAACTACAAATTAGTTATAAAGATGCAGAAACCAATTATTTTCCTCTCTACATCATGACCAATAATAGCGAACTAGAAGAATTGTCAGCAGAAATATTTCATATTTCTGCTGACAATCAAAATTTTGATTACGGATTAAATACAGAGTTATTAACTAAAAGCGATCGCCTGTTATTTATCGATCCGACAGTTGCAGATTATCAAACCTTAATCGATAACCTATCCCAACCTGCTGAAGTCGTAATTTTAGATGCCGAACTAGATGGTATAGCTCAAATTACCGACTCCTTAAGCAATTACGACGATTTAGATGCAGTTCATATCGTTTCTCATGGCGATGTAGGCAAGCTCTTTTTGGGCAGTACCGTACTAGAACGAGATACTCTATCTGAATATGCCGATGAATTAGGCAGTTGGGGAGATTCGCTGACAGAAGCTGGCGACATTCTTCTCTATGGTTGCGATGTCGCCTCGAATTTAGCTGGTGTGGAATTTGTTAAAGATTTAAGCCAATATACTAATGCCGATATTCTGGCTTCTGACGATCTGACTGGCAGTAGCGAACTCGACGGAGACTGGTATTTAGAATATGCGACGGGAGAGATTGAAGCAGAGATAATTTTCGACAATCTTGTTTTTGAAATTTATGACAATATCTTCAACGAATTTCCAGTCTTTGACAACGGGACTTATTTTGAGGATTTAACAGATGTAATTACTCTTCCAGGTTCAAGTACTCGTAATTCGCCTTCACTGATTAAAATTGATAAATTTTTTGATTCTCCCGATCTTGTAGAATTTGCCCCTATTAACTTTGGTACTGAATTTTCAGGTAGTGATTTTAGAGTTGATTATGTGCCAATTAACTTGAATTTTACGAATCCTCCTAACGATCCAGATGTATCTATAATTGATTTTCCACAAGCTGAGAATCAACCTTTTTCTCTCAATTTTGGGCAAGGTAATTACAATCTTCCTTATTATGTTCCAGATGATTATGATTATGAAGAACCGATTACTAATAACCTAATATTTAACTTTGACGCTAGTTCTTTAAATTTTAATGCAGTTAATTTTGAATTTACTTCGATATCTGCCAATGAATTCGGTACGATTGATTCTGCTCACGATTCAATTACCTTCAAGTTTGATGCGGGTACTTTGGATTTTAGCTCTCTAACTGATAGAAGTTCGCTATCTTTTGAACTTAATCCTGGTAGTTTCGATTTTTATGATATTCAATATGACAATATAGTTCGGATCTCAGATAACTTCTTATTCGATGCAACTGCGGTCACATTCAGATCTGACTCGATAACATTTGACTACAAACCCGATACTTTCTACTTCAATCCAGGTTTGTTTGCAGCCAACGCCAATCTTTATGAATACAAACTTTCTGCTGCTGATTTTAATGCGGGAGTTAGTTTTGAGCAGTTTAATGCTAGCGACTATCGCGCTTTAGATTACGCCTTTGAAGGTGATGAACTCTTTGATAGTAACCATTATCTCAATCAAGGAGTAACCCCTAACGGGATGAATCTGTTTACCGACTATGTAGAAAATGGCTAAGTACAGGACAAAAATTGCAATGAGAAAATAAAATCGTCTTGTTTGAGGTCTAAATCAGTGACAATGGAGCGCAAATGATCGAGACCATAACGGAAAATACTCTTAGCAAGTCTTCCATGCTTTTTGACTTTAATAGGTTTGTGTTCATGTAACCATTCTCCTATTTTAACTGCCCAACAAAGGGCGAGGGTCATCAAAGCTATGAGTTTACTTAATCGCTCAGAATCATTAAAGTGAGTAGATTCCAAGCAAAAACCTCTGGTCTTGAACATTCGCGCGCAAAGTCTCAATCCCCCAACGTTTGACCTAGTCTGAAATGGCAGTGTCACAAGGTTCAGGAGTAATCACAATTAATAACTCGCCATTATCCAGACGCAATGCCGAAACATAAACCAAACGCCCCCAAACGAGTCTTTTACCAGATAGAATTTGAGTTGGCCCTGGTTGAAGATGGGCAAAGACAATCTTCTGCTCTCAGTTGTCGCCGTCCATTACTAATCTGGTCGCTTTCTCTGATTCTCAACCGAAATCGAATCTTCGGCTCAATCAAAAGATATGACAGCCATTGTTTGCCAATCAACTCGCGATCGCCAGTTAGATATGCTACCTGAACATCGGGAAAGATTGAGTAGAAGCGATGCCAACGGACAACGCTTCGCAATCGAGTAAATCCATCCGTTCGTTACCATTGGAATTTCCTTTCTTCTCTAGCATGTCCCAAACTACTGGATAGGCAACACCCTCACTGCCTGACACAAGTATCTGAAAGTATTGATATTTGGTGGAAAAGAAGAAAAGGGAGAGCATTCATGGTCAGCTGAAAATGAACAATTTTTAGCCTTGTATTCCATGTCAACATCTACCCTTCTTTACGATCAACTGCTAAGTTTGTTGAGTCAATATTCCCAATACAGGGATTTTAGACATCTTAAAGCGTTAGCGTGGATGATAAATGCGCTGCTCTGTAGCAGTAAAATTAATCTGAGTGAATGGGAATCTTATGTAATAAGTCGGGCAAATCAAGCACAGAGTATTGAAAGGAGATGGCAGAGATTTGTTCATAACAGTCGAGTAAAAGTTAGATCTTTGTACTTGCCTTTGGTGATGGCAGCAATGAGTTCATGGGATGGGCAACGCCTAGATCTAGCATTAGATACAACAGTTTTGTGGAATCGATATTGTATGATTCATCTGTCAGTAATTTGTGGTGGAAGAGCAATTCCTTTTTTCTGGAAAGTAATAGAACACAAAAGTGCGACGGTGGCATTTAGGGAATACAAACTAATGCTGAAGCTTTCACATCAATTACTTTCTAAGTATTCCGATGTCATGCTTTTGGCTGACAGAGGTTTTGCCAACCATCAGTTAGTCAATTGGCTCAAAACTAGTCAATGGCAATACCCGTCTGCGGTTACCTTGTGACGTAACTATTCATGGGGCAAGAAGACATCCCATCGAGTTAAAATATCTTTATCCACCAAAGTCAGAGGCAGTTTTATATCATCATGTCGGGCTGTGGCTCGATGGAGAATGTCGAAGCAATTTCGTTCTCGCCAATGTCAGGGGTGTCAAAGAGCCTTGGGCGGTCATCACTGACGAAGAGCCGACTCTGCAAACTTTGTGGCAATATGCCTTAAGATTTCGTATTGAAGAGTTGTTTCTCGATTCCAAATCAGGGGGATTTCAACTCGAAGAATCTAAAATTCGCCATCCCCGAGCTTTGGAGCGTTTGTATTTGGTAGTAGCTTTAGCTCTTCTCTTTGCTACTGTTCATGGGATGAAGGTTCAGTTAAAAGGATTGAGAACTCAAGTTGACCCTCATTGGGAGAGAGGTTTAAGTTATCTCAAAATTGGGATTAGATGGCTGAAAGGAGTGAGGCATAAAGGTCGAGATTTATTTTCTCCGATACCTCTATTTTCCCAGGATATCCCACCTTGTTTTGCATCTAAAAAAGCCAAACGAAAATATTATGATGCCATTTGGTTTACCAGAATTTCGGAATTAAAATGCTTAAAAGCTTAGCTGCCCTCAAATAAATGTGTCAGGCAGCCAGGGCAACACCATTATGTACGATTCCTAAAAAGAGAATAGAGATCTTGAAATAATTAGAGATAAGATCGATTTTTAATTTAAACAATAGGTAAATTATATGGCTGACGAAGGAGCAACTTTCTATTATATTTCTAAACATTTTTTCGACTTTGAAAAAATCTGTAATTATTTAAAAAGATTTGGCTTGTCCATAAAACATCCTGATACAGAATTAATTACTGGTATAGGTGAAGAAAATGATTTTTCAGAAATCCAAGAAGAAAAAATACGAGATCTTGTTTATAACACCTCAAACCTGGGAGTAGATCTTTGGACTAAAGGTAATTATCTCAATCAAGAATATAATTACCGTATCTTTTGGTCGTTTTATGAGCAAAATAATTGCTTTGTTCAAAACTTTGGTTTTAATTACTTAGAATACGATAGAATCGAAAAAGAAATATCTAAAATTTTTATTCAATTCGCACTACAGGAATTAGCCGAAGTTGGAGACAAGCTTCTAGGTTTTACTTTAGATCAGTTTGGAACTACCGAGTATTATGATTTTGGAAAAATTTTTGAACCTGAAAACAAGGAAACTTTAAGTCATCATTGTATACCCGATATTACATTTTTACCAAGGGAAAAAATGAACCAAGTCCAATTAGACAGTGAATCTGAAATAATTAGATTAAACCAAAGTTTTGATTGTATAGCAAGGGAAAAAAATTTATCTGATTATCTAAAAACTTTGCTTTAGCCACAAAGTAGCTTTACTACTTTCAAGATCAAATAAAATAACGTTTATCTGTAAATAGCTCTATACCTCTAAAACCAATAGACAAAACAATACTTAGAGAGATAAATCATGACCAATATTTTAGGCACAAACCTCAGCGAAAGATTGGACGGTAACTATTTAGCTAATGTTATCGATCGCTTATTCGGTAACGATACCATCTATAGCTGGCGGGGGAACGATTCGGTAGAAGGAGGAGACGGGTTAGATCTCGTTTACGGTCACGACGGAAATGACACAATTAAAGGCGGTAATCATCACGATCCCCTCTACGGTCAGAATGGCAATGATCGCTTTTTTGGTAATGATGGCAATGATATCTTAATATGACAAACAAAAAAGAAATATCCTGCAAACTTTTTTATTCTGCGGATTTCAACATACCAGAAAATAAAAAATCGCCAACTCCGAGACAACCTCAAAGTTCTCCCGATCGAGATATTGCTTATTACTTAGAAATTTACAATAACTTAGAACTTGTCCTCGATAGAATAATGTTTATATATAATTTTCAAGTAGAGGGCTACCAAAACAAAAATAAAGATATATTTAGCAATGGATGTATGTGGATGCAATTTTATGTTAGTAATAAAAATGGAGAAAATATGCTTCCAATAGGAATAAGTCCTCATGGTTGGAAAATATTATCAAATTTTTCCTACTATTTATATACTTATTTTGAAAAAAATTATGGTGAAGAAAATTGGCAAAAGATGTTAGAACAAAAAGCCGACAATACTGAAATATTGTTTCCTCTAGATTATACAAGCGAACCCTATATTCGTCCTGTATGTGAATTAGTTTCTGAAGACACTTCCCTCATTATTATTAGAAATCATTTAGAAGGAAAAGAACTACAAGATTTAGATCCTGCTATTTATTATCGAGAAATTGAAAAAAGAAATTATTCGCTATAAATTTTTTATTCTTAGATAACTTTAAATAATATCAGTTAATAGCTCTATCTCTCTAAAACCAATAGACAAAACAACACGCTTGAGAGATAAATCATGACAAATATTTTAGGTACAAACCTCGGCGAAAGATTAGACGGTAACTATTTAGATAATCTTATCCAGGGCTTATTTGGTAACGATACCATCTATAGCTGGCGGGGAAACGATTCGGTAGAAGGAGGAGATGGGTTAGATCTCGTTTACGGTCACGACGGAAATGACACGATTAAAGGTGGCAATCATCACGATACCCTCTACGGTCAGAATGACAACGATCGCCTTTGGGGTCAAGTGGCAATGATTCCTTGGTTGGGGATAATGGCAATGACGGTCTTTATGGTGGCTATGGTCGAGATACTTTAAAAGGTGGTAATGGTCGAGATACTCTTTATGGAGATAACGATAGCGATCGCCTTTGGGGTAACGCTGGTAACGACCTACTCTACGGCAATTTAGGCAATGATGGTCTGTATGGTGGCTACAATGCAGATACCCTAGATGGAGGATATGGTAATGACACCCTGTATGGCGACCATGGCAACGATATCCTCTACGGTAAAGACGAAGACGATAAACTCTACGGCAATCTAGATAACGACACTTTGTATGGTGGTAACGGTAACGATACTCTTGATGGGGGTCATGGTGATGACTCACTAGAAGGAGGAGACGGTAACGATTACTTCTACGGCAAAGATGGTAACGACAGTGTTCGTGGCGGTTGGGGTAACGATCTCATTTATGGCGAAGCAGGTGATGATTATGCTTTCGGTGATGAAGGCAATGATACTCTTTATGGTGCTGAGGGGGGCGACACCCTAGCAGGTATGTCGGGAGACGACGTTATACTAAATCCGCTTGGTAAAAGTTATTATCGAATTCTTCAAGTCCCCCATTATTGGGGGATTTAGGGGGCAATGAAAAGTAACC
>JASJEI010000161.1 GCA_030064795.1 Pleurocapsa sp. MO_226.B13
AACTATCAGACGAAATCCAACAGCTTGAGAATGCGATCGCTCTGATCGCCGATGATGAATCTTTAAATGATGAAAATAAAGAAACTAAGCTACAAGAAGCATTTGCCCAGTGGCTTGAAACTGGCGATTCTTTCAAGGCAAAAGCCGAACAGGTAGCAAGATATATTAGACACACCGAAGCGATCGCCGAAGCGAGAAAGACCGAAGCCAGAAGAATTCGCGAACTAGCTTCTAAAGCAGAAAATCAAGCGGGTAGATTGAGAAAGTATTTAACGAATCAGATGATCCGGTCTAACGTTAATCGCATTGATGGAGTCTCGACTAAAATCAGTCTGCGTCAAAAACCATCTCAAGTATTGTTAAATATACCCCCCTGAAGAATTACCCGCTGAATATGTCAGGGTCACTCACAAGCCAGATTTAACTAAGATTAAGGCGTTACTGAAAAGCGATACTGAAGGAGTAATTGATTGGGCATCTTTAAGTGAATCCCATCAGTACTCAGTAACTATCAGATAATTATTGAGTTATGCGGTCACTTTATTATTCACTGCGATCGCTTCTTAAGTCAAAAACAATAGACTAAGATGATTGGTTGCGTAAAAATATTATTGTTTAACTGAACTATCAACAAAGGAAATAGAACGATCAGCTGATTGACCATCTTTTGTTTCAATCCCGTTACGTATACTTCCCACTAAATTAGATCCACCAGGATCTAGCTGCACCGTAACAATTCCTCCATCTAAAGTAATCATCATTTTTTAAAAAACTACCAACCAATTACCGATACTGCCTGTTTCCTCTGTTCTGGAGACACCTCCAAATACCGTTGCAAAGTTCCTAAATCGTTATGACCCGATATCTCTTGAATATGTCTTAAAGGGATACCTGCATTGTGCATCTGGGTCAGTGCTGTACGGCGAAAACTATGGGTACTAACTCCTTCTATTCCAATCCGTTTACAAGCAGCCCGCAGAATTTTATCCGCCATCGAACGACTCAAAGCCAAACCTTTGCGACTGGGAAATAAGTGGAGATTATAGGGATTATCGGGGGGCTGATATTCAGACAAATACTGCTTTAAAGGAGCGGGAATATCGATCGTGCGGGTTTTGAGCTTCCCTTTCGTGGTAGATTTGCGGAAGGCACTTATTATCTGTCCCACAGTTTGGTCAGATTAAATTATTCAAAACGCTCTACTGAGCGTTATTTAAGGCGATTGCCTTAAAACAAAAACACTTAAAAACCCATAGGATTTTCACGTCGCCGATACCGCCTCTCATCAAGCTCAGGGTCAAGCTCCGTCTCTGGTTCACATACATCATCAATTTCATCTGGGTAAGCAACAGAATAATGAGTTGGATGAAGAGACTGAGTCGTCTCTAGACTGGTTGAAGCATCCATGGACAACTCAGCATACTCTCGAATTGCTTTGACCCATGCCTCACAATCTGTCGCACAGCGAATTGCCATCTCTCGAAATTGAGGGTCATCTTTATTCATAGCAAAAGGCAGAAACCGAGCCAATAAAGTCGCAGCAGCTAACTCTTGTTGATTGACAGGCCCCTTTTGCAAATGAGTAATCACAAGTCCTAAAGCACTATCAGGCGTAGCACGAAGTTTTAAATGTTTATCACTCCCCATCTTTAATTACCTCCCCTGTATTACGATCTAAAATCTTACTGAGGTCATATTCGGCAAAATCCACGAAAAAACCCCAGGCATCGGCAAATCTACTAGCCAAAGAGTCCCTCATAAACCGCTCTTTTCCTGGAACATCACACCATAGTAAATATTTTTTTAGCTGTTCGGCGGAGTCAGTATACAAACTTTCAGCCTCATTTGAACGAGCATAGTTGTCCAACTGATTCGATAGTAAATCGTAACTTCCTCCAGCAAATACAAACGCATCTATCTCTTTGATTCGCGGAAGAATTTCTTCTAACCAATTCTTCAAAAGACGACCATATTCATTCAAACTGGTATTATAGGCGTTCTTAATTTTTTCTGATTCGATTTGAATTGATTCGGGAGAATTCGATTTGACCAAAGAGACAAAATTGATCGTTGCCAACTTCTCTCTGTAGGTAAAGTAGGTTTTATTACTGCTAACTCTTCTATAAGACTCGTCAAAATCATTTTTGATCGCCTTCAATATATCCTCTCGCGATAACCCAGGGACTTTTTCAATCAATTTATCCAATAAAGTATAGAAACCCAGATCTGTCGTACCGCTTTCTGGTTTACTTACAGTTCCTCGACGGAGAAACAAACAGCTAGTATTGCGATAACCCAGCATAACTATCGCTGTATTACCTTCCTTAAATTTCTTGGCATTATTGCCTCGATGAGCAGTCATAGCAATGCCATAACCTTCAGGCATACACAAAAAATCTGACAACTTGACTCTAAACCTTTGGGTTTGAAAATAAAAACTTGATAAAGCAGATTTCAACTCAACTGACCAATCTTGTTCTAACCGATATTCACTTAATGGAAGTAGTACTCCCAATTCTAAATTAAAACTGCTACCTAACTTTTCACGCTTCGCGATTGCTCCAATACTTCCAAGAAGCTTAAACATTAGAGATTCATGCTTGAGTTTTTTGATACTGGTTTTAGCAAGTTGATTTCTAGCTACGAAACCTACCGCATGACATTCTCCCGACTTGGATAGTCTCACCCAAGCATTATCTTCAGGCAAACCCATACCATTATCAATCGGTAAGGATTCAGCACTCTCACTCGGCAAAGACAGATATTCTGCTCCCATTGTCATCCACTTCACCGTGCCGTTGTTAACAACATAAAGAATCTTTGATAGTGAAGTACCAGGATCGAAAACTACCGTAAGATGATTTTTTAGTTTCGATTTGGCTTTTGGTTTGGATGAATTATCAGGATCGGTCTTATCAGAATTCATTTGCTCAAAATATTTATAACTGTATTGATAGTTTGCCCAAAATCACCTCTTTTCTTTAACCTCAACTAAAGCGCACAAGAGCGCACGCTTTATTTATTGATGCGCGTTTTAAATAAGAATTCATTTAATCTAACAGCTTTATTCAAATACTAATCGCGAAAAACTCAAAAACGTTTGATACGCCAACGTGCGCTTTAGTAACTTTTTAGGTCGTTCGTTATTACTAAAATTATCGATTTATCGTCAACTTTTAGATGGAAAACTAGACTCGTATACTGATTAAATAATCTGAATTAAAATTCTGGCGAGCGAGTTTAGTATTATCCTTAAAAATCAAATCTTTATAAACCGATTAAATTCTTTTTTATAGCTTTACCCAATTAATTATTAAAGAAGTTAGCCTCGATTTAACTAATACCAAATACGGTTGTTAAGCTGTTTAAGCCAGCCGACCCTTGTGTTGTACAAAATACTACATTTATGGGTAACAAAGGTCGGGCTGGCGGGGGAAAGGATTCCCCTCGACCCCTTCTGGCGACTCGTCAGGGGCAAATAGGTCAAAACACGGTCAACACGGTTAATTAATTGAATATAACAACTTATTTATGATGTCTACTAAAGTCAATAAAACTAATCATATCGGGATCAGAGCCACTGATGCTGAAAAGCTCGATTGGGAGCTAAAAGCCCATGCCGAGGGTTTAAAAGTCTCTCAGCTTGCCCGTGCTTTATTGAATAATTATTCAAATAGTCATGGTTCTAATTCGCGATCGCCTTTAAGTAAAGTAGGGGACAAGAGATCGCGACAGGAATTCATACGACAGGTAGCTCGTATCGGTAATAATCTCAATCAGATTGCTCGTTGGGCTAATACTTACAAAGGTGCAGCAGAAGCGACGCAGGTGATTTCCAGTTTGGCGCGAATTGAATCGTCTTTACTTGCCTTAGATCGTCGTGCTGGTTAAGTTTTTTGCAAGAGGTACTGGTAGCGGTCGTGGGCCAGTGGAATATATCACTCGCAGAAACGATCCGAGTACGGGTAAGTTGCGCTATCCAGCCCCAGAAGTACTCAGAGGTAATCCTGTAATTACCCGTCGCTTAATTGACTCATTAGAGTTTAAACATAAGTATCGTAGTGGCGTACTCAGCTTCGCCCCAGAAGATGCTCCAACTGACCGAGAGATTGAAGCAGTAATTGATTCTTTTGAAAAATACGCTTTTGCGGGACTTTCCAAAGATGCTTATAACACTCTTTGGGTCAAACATACTCATACGGGTTCTAACCGAGTAGAGCTACACTTTGTTACTCCCAGAGTCGAACTATATACGGGCAAAAGCCTCAATATTGCTCCTCCAGGCTGGCACGGTTATTTCAAACCTTGGCAAACGTCTTGGAATATTAGGCAAGGATGGGCAAGACCCGATGACCCGACCAGAAAGAGAGATTATGAACCAGGCTTCATCGCTTTAATTAATGCCGAGCGTGAAGCCAAGGGCGATGAACCCATTGCCGATACAAGACAACTCCTGACGGAGTATGTACTAGAGAGAGTAACGGCAGGGTTGGTTACGGGTCGTGACGACATTATTAATTTGTTTAAAGAAGAATTGGGTCTGGAGATTACTAGGAAAGGTAAGAATTACATAACCGTCCTAGACCCCGAAACAGATAAAAGATATCGCTTAAAAGGAAAACTTTATGAACGAGAATTTAGACCTCAACCAGAGATTACAGCAGAAATTAGATCGGGAACGACAACTAGTTCGAGATTTAACTCAGAGGAGTTACGGCAAATTAGAGCGAGAATTAGAAGCAATTACCAGTACCGCTATAAATACCATCAAGAAAGATATGCAGCGTCAACAGTCAATACTGACCTCGATCGTGGGCAAGTTCTGGTTGATGCCAGCGGGGGTGGGGTTGAGCCTCTGTTTGGGTATCTCCTTCGGCAGTTGGGGGATGACTTCATATCTGTCGAGTCGGATCGAATCAAAACAGAGGACCTTGGATTACCTGGAAGAGAAGATCGATTCGGGAGTAATAGAGATAAAACAGCAGCAACAAACTTTAGAGTCAATCCAGTTTCAGACAGCAGGAGTAACGATTACTCAGACAGACAACGGAACATTTCTGACTCTGCCGACGAACTCGACATTAACTCCTGGCTGGCAATGCCAGGGAAAACCCTGTCTGAAACTGGAGTCCTAAAGGATACCGCTACGCATATAGATGATGAGCGAACTGGAAAACAGATTAATGACCGCTTTAGAAAAGTTAGCGCAGCAGTACAAGCAGGACATGACGAACTTGTCCCACAAATACAGCACGGACATGAATCGGTTGTCGATGCAGAACAAGCAGCTTCAAACTCAAGTAATGGGTTTGAACTCACAAGTGCAGGGCTTAAACGGGCAAATCGAACAGTTGAAGAGATCCAACAACAAACTGATTTCAATCTTCCAAGAGTCAGGGGAAATTTAAAGCAAAGAAAAGTTAAACAACTGGAGCGGTTTAAAACTGAGATTAATTTGGTTGAATACGCGACTAGTATGGGATATAAATATCTGTCTGATGAGTCGAGTCCAATTAGCGCAGTGCTGCGTCATGGCTCAGGAGACAAAATATTAGTTGCCACTGACACCGAAAATCGCGGTATTTATTTTTCCCTTAATGATGATAGGGACAAGGGTACGATTATCGATCTCGTGCAGCATCGGCTTAATTTAAACTTGGGTGAGGTGAGGAAGGAGCTACGTCCCTGGCTGAGTCATGACGCTCGCAAAGCGTACCCTTCGGGTAATCGCTCAGATGAAGGCAATCAGGTTAAACCTGAACCCACAGGTAGAGATCAAATCAATGAATGTTTTATAAGGCTAAAAAATCTCAATCAGCCACAACCCCAGCCACCTAAACCAAAACCGAAACAGAAGAAACGAAGCCAACTACAGCTTTAATCATAATTAATTGTTTATTAAAATCTAAGAAACTGGTTACCTTCGTAGGCGGAAGATAGATAATGGGTAAAACCAATAAAAAGCCAAAATATCCAGCAAATGAAAAAAATTGGATATTTACAGGATGTGATGAAAATATTGCTCTGGGAACTTTACCTGAATGTTTGTCGATGGCAGGAGTTACATCAAAAGCTCAGTATAAAAAGACTTATATAGATCCTCTCAAGTCGGAAAATCTATCAGAGTCCAAAAAGCAAAGTCTAAGAACAAATATGTGTATGGAGCGGGTTGAAATTAATGACTCGTTGTACCAAAAATTATATAGAAAAGCTCTCCGGCTTGGAAAAATTGAGATTGATTTAGACTCATCTGGATGGGTTAGTCACGAAATAGAATACAATTTATTACGAGCCAATTTATTACGAGAAAATGGCTATTGATGATGAGAGCAGCGAACTGAATTCTCGACTGGGATCGAAAAGCAGAATCAACGCTCCTACGATAGACTAAGCACCAATTTTTCTAAAATAAGTAGATACAAGGTATTGAAATCAACAGGGGCGATCGCGGATATGGTAGAGAAAATTGCCTTCCAGAGTATTGGTGGAGTCGAAGGAATTTATTTGCCTAGTCAAGACCATCTCAAATATGGAACTTTGCTAACCGATTATGGGGTTTTTCCTGCCGAGACATCGAAACAAGTCAGAAGAACATTTCCAAGATTTGCGGGTCATGACCTATCCGAATCTGGTCAGCAAACAAGATTACGATTTATAGCTTGGCTCAAAGGTCATCAAACAAGTCCTTTCTATAGTCTTGACCTACGTTCAATCCATGATAAATTTCCTTACTGGATTGAAGGCGACAATTGGTTTTACCTTCAAGGCATAGTCCATGAAAGAACTCCCAAAATAGTTAGCTTGAGAATGCAGCGCAACTATTGGCAAAATTATACCTCTGAAGCGATCGCCTCTTCAGTTAACTATCTCAAGATTAAAAATTGCCCCAGTTCGGTAAGAACCTCGCAGTTTTGGAAATTTACCGTTAGTTTCAAAGAAGGTTTCTTACACTGTCTGACAGGTGAAAGGCTGGCTGACGCAAGTACCACTAGAAAGATTTTAAAATCTTGGCAAACTGACCCTATAGACTCCTCTAAAAGTGAAGAATTGTTAAAAAGATAGCTTGAATCTGGCGCTCGCTACCTAGACGTTAATTCAAAATCAGTTCCCTAAATTTTAATGCCTACAAGGGGGAAATAAGCGCGAAGATACTGTTGGCGAACGTAATCAGTAAGAGTTTCAAACGTAATATGAAGTAGGCAATTAGTACAAAGACTCTATAATACGGTCAGCAATTTTTCAAGTATTACATGGTCGAGAGAGGTAAAATCAATTTCCAAGTAATACATGGTTTGAATCGATATCCTGAAAGTAGAAATTTGGGATAAATAAATCAAGTCAATGTCGTTACATCCACAACCCATTCCGCCAGTTCCGTGACGTAACCTCAAGAGTTGCCCGTGCTGCTTTCGCGCTTAGGTAATATTTATCTACAGATTCGAGATACCTTGGGCAGTATCTACGTTGATGAAGACTTTGCGGATTTATTTTCATCTCATTGGTCAACCCGCTCAATCACCTTGGCGTTTAGCTTTAATCTGTATCATGCAGTACAGGTCAAATTTATCAGACCGTCAAGCGTGCCGTCTGCAGTCAGAGGAAGAATCGATTGGAAATATGCGCTTTCTCTACCTTTGTCAGACTCTGGGTTTGATTTTTCAGCAATAGCGCGAGTTTCGGAAACGTTTAATTGAAGGGAGTTCTGAGGAACTATTATTGAACCGAATCTTGGAGAAATTAAGAGAAAAAGAATTAATTAAAGAGCATAAGCGACAACGCACCGATTCAACACATATTTTAGCTGCAATTCGTCCCCTCAATCGGCTAGAAACCCTGGGGGAGACAATGCGAGCAGCCCTCAATAGTTTGGCGGTGGTTGCTCCTGATTGGTTAGCCAAACGCCTCAAGAAAGATTGGTTTGACCGTTATGGAAGAAGAGTCGAAAATTATCGTCTACCCAAACTCGATTCTCAACGAGAAAATTTAGGTAATCAAATGGGAGAAGATGGTGAGAATTTACTCAAAAAAGTTTATGCCCCTAATGCTCGCCTTGTGGTTACGCTTGATTCCTGCTGTAGAAATCCTAAGAATAGTCTGGGTTCAACAGTTCTACGCGCCTGTTGAGGGCAAAGTGAAATGGCGATCGCCCAAAGATATGCCTCCCTCGACTATAGCGATCCATTCCCCCTATGACACAGAAGCTCACTACAGTTCTAGGTAGTCCTAAAAAGGAAAGGATAAGGGAAAATAGCAAGGTAGTTTTCTTTTGAAAGTGTCTTTATGTCAGAGTCAATGTTGTCTTGTCCTACTTGTGGGTTTCATGCGATCGTTAAAAATGGTCAAACGCGCCACGGGAAACAAAATTACAAGTGCAACGACTGTGGTCGTCAATTTGTGGAGAATCCCAAGTGGAGAAAGATCAAGGAGGAAACTACAGCTTTGATTGACCGATTGCTCTTAGAAAAAATTCCCTTAGCGGGGATTGCTCGTGCGATAAAAGTTTCCGAAGCTTGGCTCCAAAACTATGTCAACGCTAAATATGACACTGTAACTCGACAAGTCATAGTACAATCAAAACCTAAGAAACGGTTGACAGTGCAGATGGATGAGTTATGGTCATTTGTGGATGATAGTGGGAATGAGCAATGGGTTTGGTTAGCTATTGATGTAGAGACTCGTGAGATTGTGGGTTGTTATATTGGCGATCGCAAGGCGAGAATCAGCCAAAGCTCTTTGGCACTCGCTGCCTGCGGTTTATCGGCAATGTGCAGTATTTTATAGTGATTACTGGGTTTCTTATCCTGTGGCCTTTCCCAGTAATCGTCATCGAGCCGTGGGAAAAGAAACAGGCAAAACTAGCTATATCGAGCGATTTAACTGTACTTTGCGACAAAGAGTGTCACGATTAGTCAGAAAAAGCCTATCTTTTTCTAAGAAATTAGACAATCATATCAGTGCCATCTGGTATTTTATTCATCATTACAATGCTTCTTTACCTGTGCATTCATCCTTTCCTTTTTAGGACTACCCGCGATTGCTATGACTTTGTTGGCGAATGTGCTACAGGCAATCTTACACAAAGTATTACGAAAAGCTAAAGTGATGATTTCTCGTTAATGTAGTACTAATAATTTCAGCAAAGATTACTTTCGCCAACAAAGTCATGTCATTCGCTAACATCTCTTTTTTTTGTCCAAAGTCCAATAATATGCTTAACAAAAGAGCACCCAGTTGCTGAACCTTACGTTTATGGATTACGCCTCCATATCTAAAAAGATATCCAGACTTTTCAGAATGCTTTTCTAGAGGATCGGCATCATGAGACAATGGTTTCATTGCTTTCATTGCCCTTTGTATTTTCACATCTCCAGATTTTTCAGCTTCTTTAGCAATAAAATCATTCCAGATCTTTTCCCGTTCGTAGTCGTTTATATACTGCGATATACCTACATACGCCTGTATTTTTTCTGGATATCTGTGTGCGACATTAATGCCAGTAATGGAGCCAGCAGAGTATCCAACGAGAAAAACTTTCTGAACATTAAACTTGTTTCGCAAGCGATCGATTAACTCATTGCAGTCTGCAACCATTCTATCGAAAGTCATTGAACTAATTGGAATATCACGGCTATATGATTTACCAGCTCCTCGTCGATCCCAATGAACGACTGTAAAATGTTTAATTAATTCGGCATCCAAATTACGCGAGCTTGGCATAAAACCTGCTGTTGCGCCAGGACCGCCATGCAAAACTAATAAGACTGGATTATTTCGATCTTCACCCCTGATAAATATCCATTGCTTTAAACCACCCAGTGTAATCTCCTCTAATGAACTTATGCCATTATCTGTTCCAATTTTAGTCGAATTTCAAATAAAGTCTGTACGCGAGCAAGGCAATGAAAACGAGTAATAAAAGACCTATTGAAATAATCGTTACCCACTTTATACTCTGCAAAAACCATTTCATCTCGTGTCTCTTTTAAATTTATCCTTTTTTGATAATTGGTATAAGGTCGTCGAAACTATCGCGTAATTTCAGTCCACCAGTAAAATCTTTTTTAGAACATTGAGTATTGAGCGATCGCTATTCAATGTCTAATATCTTGTTGTTAGGAGTTAAAAGCAAATACAAACAAGGAATAACTAGCAAGGCAATTAGGGTAGAAGCAACTAAACCAAAACCAACCGCAGTAGCTAGAGGAAACCAAATTGGATCGCTTAATGCCAGGGGAATTAAGCCAACGATAGTTGTAATACTGGTAGTGAGAATCGGACGCAATCTATCTGCTGCGCCTCTAGCTGCTGCATCCTTGACTGCCATACCATTGGCTCGATGATTGTTCATGGTTTCGATCATGACGATCGCATCATTAACGACAATTCCCGTGAGGGCAATCATGCCCACAACCGCTGGAAAAGAAATCGGGATTCTGAGGACAAAGAAGCCGAGGAAAGTACCGATGTAGGCGAAAGGAATTGCCAGCATGATAATAAATGGTTGGGTAAAAGAACCAAATTGAATTACCAAGACAGCAAAGATAAGAAAGACGGCTACTATTGCCATTTGCCCTGCTGAAGTGAAAGTTTCTCCCTGGGTTTCTAATTCTCCTGCAAAGTTATAGTTGTAACCTTGACCCCAGTTTTGCCTCATTCGCGCTAACTTGGGTTCTAAGTCGGCGACAATTTCCCCGACAGTACGGTCTTGATTTTTTGCCAAGACAGTAACGGTGCGTTGGGCATCTCTATGAGTAATCGACAAGGGAGCAACTCCCGATTCTATTTCAAATACTTCAGTTGCGGAAAGAGTTGTGCTATTGCGAGTAAAAACAGGAATGCTTAGTAATTCATCCCGACGAGTTGGGCCTCCAATTCCCCCGTCGCGGGAAGCCCAAAGAGTACTGAGATGAATTTCTAAATCTTCTTCACCACCGCCGATGGGAAAATCACCAATGTCATTATCCGTCATCATATAACGTCCTTGCAAAGCCAGATCTTCATCGGCTAAACCATAGAAGTTTATGGCTTCTCGACGGGGACGCAACTTAAGATCTGGTCGTAATGTACCCAAGTCATCTCGGACATCTATCGCTCCAGAAATTTGTCTCAAGGCGAGTTGTACTTCCCCAGAGATACGGCGCAACTCGTCCATATCTGTACCTACCAGTTCGATTTCGATAGGATCGCCTCCTTCTCCTGTAGTTGGGGCATTAACAACTAGAGATGACCCTGGATACTGACGTAGTGCTTTATTTAACTCTTGACGTAACTCATCGACATATTCAAAGGAGAGTTTAGCTCGCTCTTCTTCTGGGGTGAAGATAGCCGAGAAACCAACTAAATAATTGCCATCATTAGGTTTAATGCCACTTTCCTCTACTAAACTACTCCGTTGACCGACTAATTTAATGACGCTTTCTAAATAGTCTTTACTGCGTAATATTTCACCCACCTCATCTGCTACTTTTTGAGAACTATTGAGGGTTGTGGTTGGGGGTAATTCGATATTGACACTTAATTTGCGCCAGTCGTCATCGGGAAACAGAGTACCGGGAACAGTTCCTACTAAGATCGTGGCAGTGACAAATAAAGCGATCGCACTTAATGCCCAAATTTTCGCTGTAGTTTTATTGCGGATAGTTGCTGCTAAACTCCAGTTACAGAACTTGGTCGATGCTGTTTCGGTCAAGCGATCGATCTTACTTTTTTGTTCTTGAGCTTTAACATTTTCCAGTAGATAACGGGATAGGGGAAGATCGACCAGTAAAGCAATGACATAACTTAGAATCAGACAAATTATGGCACTAATGGGAATGAGGCGGATAAATTTACCCATCGTACCGCTAATTGCCATTAAGGGAGCCAATGCCAAAATGGTGGTAAGTTGACCGGCAAAAGCAGGGGCAGCATAGGTTTTAACGGTTTTTAAAACAGCGCGATTGAAACTCAAACCCTCAACAAATATACCCTCGTGCATCCCCTCCATCATTAGGATAAACACATCTACCAGCAACCCCAACGCCAGAATCATGCCGATTTGCACTATATTATTGAGGGTGAAACCCATTAAAAATAGCACTGCCAAAGTTCCCAAAAAAGTCAAGGGAATAGATAACCCTGCAATAATCGCTTCCCGCCAGGTAAGGGCGAATAAGAGAACAATAAAAACCCCAACAATCCCTTCCACAACATTTTGAAAGACAATGTGCAAGTCTCGATTGATTTCATCAGCATCGGTACTAATTACCCGATATTCCATGCCGTAGGGCCAAATATTGGGATTTTGTTTAGCTGCTTCGATAGCTGCTAGGGAATCATCAATAACTTTAATCGTATCCGAACCTGGAACTTTAACTACATCAACGTTAATTACGGGTTGAAACTTTCCCCGATCTGAACTCAAGAAAGCTCGATTTTTCTCCCGTTCTAAATCCCGCCTCACATCGGCAACCTCTTGCAATCTTACGACTCGCCCACCCAAATCCCCCGATAAACGAGCTACAGGTAAGTTGCGTAAATCTGATAAACTGCGAAATCGTCCATAATATCGTAACTGCGTGCCAATTTCGTCACTCTCAATCTGATCCCAAGGTAAATCTAGATTTCCCTGTTGAATAGCATTAGCTACCTGGGTTGCTGAGACTCCCATCGTAATCAGGCGAGAGGGTATAAGCTGAACGTGAATTACTTCTTCACGATTACCACTTAAGTCTACTTTGCGGACATTGGGGATAGTTTCTAAAATATCTTCCAGATCTTCGGCTGCTTTACTCAATATTGCCAAGTCAATCTCCCCATATAAGCCCATAGTTAAGACGGGAGCATCCTGAGTTGAAATTTGTTCTACTTTAGGTTCATCTGCATCCTTGGCTATTTCTGGTTTGGCTTCATCTACCTTCGCCCTAACTAGAGAAATCGACTCGGCAGTGGGAGCTTCTGCTTCAAACTCTACGTTGATTATCGACGCACCATTAAAAGAAGCACTACTTAAATCTTTTAATCCTTTAAGAGATTTTAATTCCTTCTCAATTTTATCCGTTACCTGATTTTCAATGGTTTCTGGATCTGCCCCCGCCCAAGTAGTTTCGATATTGGCGATCGCAATATTAATATCAGGATCGCCTTCTTTCACCATGGTTGACATACCCATTAATCCGCCTACAATCAGTAGTATGGATAACAAAATGGCAAATACTGTCTTGAAAAAAAAGAACTTAGTCAAAGGTGATGCTTTACTAGGAGCGGGTGCATCGTGTTCTTTCCTTGGTTCAGGTGTCTCTGGAGGAAATAATAGCTGACTCATTTGCTAAGTAAGCATTGGGGGAGTGTCGCTAATAATATTAGGTTTTAAGTTTGAAGAATCTGTGAGGGATTAAAAGAGAATAACGTTATTTGTTGAGACATTTTCCTTTTCAAGCATTTTTCAACAAGGTAAACTTGGAACCGCTATTAACAAAAAATATCAATTATTCAAGTAGTGAAGTGGACAGACAGTTTGTGATGCGATCGCTTAAAATCTCTGGACTTTTAAGCATCTAGTAATGGTAACGACATTGTAGAAAAATTAATTTGTCATCACTAACTTGATATACAAGTCTATGTTCTTGAGTAATTCTTCTCGACCAACGAGATCCAGGTAAATATTTTAATTTTTCTGGTTTGCCAATTCCTTTGATGGGATCTGCAATGGTTGCTTCAACCAAATCTAAAACACGGTCGCATATTTTACGGTCTTTGTCTTGATGCGCGTTCCCTTGCGCCTTACGTCGGCGCGGGGTCGCATCGCTTTTTGCCCACCAACGTAAATCATCTCGAAATTGAGCATCAAAAATAACAACTTTATCTTTCAATACCTAACTCCTGGCAAAGTTCGGCTAGGCTTTCTGATTTTGACTCTGGTTCATTTTCGATCGCATCTGCCCTTTCCATAGCTGCAATAAGTTTTTGGGCATTGGCAGGAGATCTAAAAAGATGTAGGGTTTCGAGAATATTGGAAAGTTCATCAGCAGCTAAAATTGCTACGTCTTCTTTACCTTGCCGAGTAACAATTATGACATTTCGATCGGCGATCGCTTCATCTAATATTGAAGCTAAATTCTGACGGAGATTGGTGTAGTTTGTTTGTTTAGCTAGCATATCATTAAGTACATATATGTGTACTTAAGATAGCAAATAATTCGAGGAATAAGGCAAATAAGCGATCGCATTAAATTAGGCGATCGCTTGAAATCTCTGGTTTTTCCTGAACTTGACTTAACTACTGATGCAGTTTTTCAAGTAGCAAATACATAATTTGTCCTTAAAGCATTCCTTGACGAATTTTATGGATAATCTCTAAACCTACACCACTGATAAACAGTCTCTGTTTCTTATTTGCCAGCATCTTCTGAGTCCAATCAACAAAGCCACCATC
>JASJEI010000028.1 GCA_030064795.1 Pleurocapsa sp. MO_226.B13
AGGCGATCGCCAAACAACTACAATACATAATTTTATTTAAAAAGCTGATATTTAAGCTTGTTTTTTACCAGGAAAACTTATCTTGAAAACAAGCTGATTATTGTCTCTTTTTTTCGATTACTTTTTCAGCAAACCCTATGTATGGCTTGGCAGAGGACAGAAGACACCTCTGATAAAAAAATGTATTGATACTTGGATGCGGCACCTACCCAATTATGAATTTAAGGAATGGAATGAAGATAACTTTGATTTAAATGTTCATCCTTGGATAATAAAAATGTACACTAGTAAAAAAAGTGTCTCTACCGAACCTGTTGTGTAAAACTGTTAGAAACTAACCTTTGAAAGTCTTGCACAGCAAGACTTTGATTTTTTGATAGTTTGATTTTGTATACTTTTTGCTCAAGCCGTTTGCAGATCGGCATTTTACCCAAATTCAACACGCTAAGTTCGGTAGAGCCTAAAAAGTATGCTTTTGCTAGTGATTTAGTGCGCTTATATGTCTTAAAAAATGAGGGGGGATTTATTTGGATACTGATATAGAAATTAAAAAGAACTTGGATTGCTTTCTTGATAAGAAAATGTTTATAGGATTCATGTATGATTGTGCTTTAGGCACATCTATTTTAGGAGCTGTTGCAAATTATTATGTCATTGATGATTTGATAAATGTTTATAATACCCTTATTAATAGGAGTCCGATAGTAAACAATACCATATTGACAAATTATTTTCTTCGTACCTTTCCTGATTTTAGGTTGGGTAATAGAAAGAAATTGGTTGGAGATAACATCTATATATTACCCAAGGAATATTTTGAGATTCCAACATTTAACAGAAAAATGGGGTATTTTCGTCATCACGAAACGCGCTTTTGGGATGGAGGAAAGGTACAGCGTTCTCTAATCAAAAGAATTTTGAATGTTCTAATTGGTGATGTACTTTATCATAAATTAGTTCAGTATAAATGTTTGAAAAATAATGAGTTTTATTTTTTATATGAACAACACATAAAAGACCAGACAAGACACTAAATTGAGATCTATGCCTTACCCATAAGTGCTGAAATGCTTACTATAACTTTATCCTAGAAACGTGAGTTGAAAGGGCAAAAACGATGCAATCATGGGCAGCACAAGAACTGGAATACACCAATTTACCTGACAAAAGATTAAATCAAAGACTGATAAAAATTTTCGAACAAGCCTCAGCACAACCTCAAGCAAGTGTACCTCAAGCAAGTGGTGATTGGGCAAATACGCTCAGCCACTTATAATTTCTGGAATTCAGACAGATTGGGAAGTGAAGAGATAATTGATGGTCATCGACGCAAGACGGCACAAAGAGCATCAGAGGAAGAGGTGATACTAGCTATACAAGATACCAGCGACTTCAACTTTACTCATCACAAGAGCAAAACTTGGGACAGGGGCTTTGGACAAACCTGCTCTCAAAAATATGTTAGAGGATTAAAAGTGCATTCAACACTCGCATCGAGTTCACAGGGAGTACCACTAGGAATTTTAGATTTACAAATATGGACGAGAAAACCAACAACAAAAATTAAAAAGAAGAAACCCAAAGGGAAAAGGAGTATTTTGCAAAAAGAAAGTAAAAGGTGGCTGAGAGGATTGGTGGATGCTGAATTAGCGATTCCGTCAACCACGAAGATAGTAACGGTCGCCGACAGAGAAGGAGATATATATGAGCTCTTTGCGCTGCCCAGAGAAACCAACTCGGAGTTATTGATTCGAGCCAAGCATAATCGCCGTGTAGACCATTCGATGAAATATTTGAGAGAATCTGTGTCTGAAATGGCAGAAGCAGGAACATTGAATGTTTCTGTGCCAAAAAAAGACGGGCAACCACCTCAACAAGCAACTCTAACCATTCGTGTTGGTCAATTAACGATTCTGCCCCCCAGCAATCTTCCTCAGACAAACAACCTCAAACCGATAACTTTAAATGTTATTTCCGCCGTCGAGGCTCATCCTGCCGAAGGCTCAAAACCAATCAATTGGCTTTTACTAACTACTAAAGATGTGAACAACTGGGAAGATACAGTTTGTTATATTCGTTGGTATACTTATCGTTGGCTGATTGAACGGTTTCATTTTGTTCTCAAGAGTGGTTGTGGAATTGAAAAGCTGCAACTCGAAACAGCAGAACGGATCAAGAAAGCTTTGGCTACCTATGCGATCGTTGCTTGGAGATTGCTGTGGCTTACTTATCATGCTCGAGAAAATCCATCGCGCTCGAGTGATACAGTCTTGGAGAGACACGAATGGCAATCTCTATACTGCCATATTCATCATACCTCCTCTGCTCCAAAACAAGCACCCAGTCTGAAACAAGCAATTATTTGGATTGCTCAATTGGGAGGCTTTTTAGGACGAAAAAATGATGGTGAACCGGGAGTGAAAAGTCTGTGGAGGGGCTTGCAACGTTTACACGATATTGCTGCCACTTGGAAATTAGCCAAATCATCTCCATCTAAGTTTTGTGAGACTTATGGGTAAAGCATAGAAATTGAGATATGTTCATCTTGTCTAATATTTTCATTGAATTTTAGTTAATAAATGAAAACTCTCTCGACCGCTCTAAATTATTGAAATACTAGTAATAATTTTATTGAGTATTTATTATGAGTTATAGAAAACCGATTTTAGTTACGGGTTCTCATCGTTCTGGTTCTACCTGGGTTGGTAAAATGATTGCTACCTCTCCCGATGTAGGCTACATCAAAGAACCATTTAATCTAGAACATCGTCCTGGTATCTGTAGTGCTAAATTCGATCGCTGGTTTACCTACATTACAGAAGAAAATGAAGCTGATTTCTTTCAGGCGATCGATCTAACAGTTCATTTTTACTATAATATGCCAGAGGAAATTAAAGCCATAAAATCCTTAAAAGATTTCCTCAGACTTTTAAGAGACTACAAGAACTTTTATCAATATCGTATCGCCAAGATGCGACCCCTGCTCAAAGATCCCATAGCAGTGTTTTCCGCTGAATGGTTGGCAAAAAAATTTGACATGGATGTAGTGGTTCTGATCAGGCATCCTGCTGCTTTTGTCAGTAGTTATACCAAAAAAAATTGGCATTTCGATTTCAGGCATCTTTTAGAACAACCCCTGCTCATGGAACAGCACCTGTATCCTTTTGAACAAGAAATGCAAGAAGCTATTACCAAAAAATACGACGCTGTAGAGGAAGCATCCCTATTGTGGAAGCTGATCTATCATGTTGTGGCCAAATATCGCGACAACCATCCAGATTGGATCTTTGTCAAGCATGAAGATATTTCCTCAAATCCCGTAGCTGGGTTTCAAGAAATCTTTGAGTTTTTAGATTTAGACTTATCAGATCGAATCAAAGACACAATTAGAGAATACAGCGGTTCTCAAAATCCTAGCGAAACCACCAAACAAGAAAATCTATTTCACCTACACCTCAAACGAGACAGTAAATCGAATATCAAGAATTGGCAAAATAGATTGAGCGATGCCGAAATTTCTAGGATCAGAGACAATACGGAAGAAGTTGCCCAGAAATTTTATCTGGAGGCAGATTGGGCATAAAGCGTTCGCTGGAGGTAGGGGCAAACGGCTGTTCTCCCTTACAGGAGAGACAAGGCATCCCTTGTCTGTATGGGGTTGGAAGAGACAAGGCGTACCTTGTCTGTACAGTAGACTTGTCCGAAAAATAAATTCGTGAGAAAAAAAGACGGTAGAAACATATTGTAGAGAGTAACCGTCTTGTCAAATCCATTTGATTATATCCAAAAATACCCAGAGCGAACTCAAGGAATATTGGGTCTTACTTATCAACAATGGCAACAATTAACCAAGAAAGCGATCGCTGAATCTCAAAAGCAACAAGATCTCTTAGAAAAAAGCAAAATTCGGATTAATGCTCCAGGAGGAGGGAGAAAGCCAATTTTAACCCAAGAGTCAGAGATTTGTTTATGTTTATTTGATCTGCGACAAATGCCCACATTTGAAGTATTAGGAATCCAGTTTGATATTTCTAAAACTGAAGAACCATGATACATTTCATAAATGGGTACTTATCCTGAGAAAATTATTGCCAGCGAGTTTATTAGAAGAACTAGAAAATCAGCCCAAAAATCGAGAGATGCGGGCGCGAACTTTTAGAAGAAATTGAGTTGCTAGTAGATACCACAGAGCAAGCAAGAGAAAGACCTTCAGCTTATCAAGAGCAGAAAAAATATTATTCAGGAAAAAAGGGGTTCCATACTTTGAAAAACTCAGTTGTTAGTTGTGCCCAAGGTGAAGATATTATCGATGTAACGGTGGGAGCTAGAGGACCAGAAGCGGATATTAATTTATTTCGTCAACAACAAAATAAATTTGCTGAATCTCAAGAATTTGTTGGAGATAAAGCCTATGTTGGTGCAGCTCGAACTACTACTCCTACCAAAAAACCCAAAGGTCGAGAACTAACCCCAGAACAGAAACAAGAAAATAAGCAGATATCTCGTCGCCGAATTTTTATTGAACACTTAATTCGTCGTCTCAAAATCTTTCGAATTGCTGCGGATAAATTTCGACTGAATCCCCAAAATTATCAAACAGTAATTCTGACTATTTGTGGCTTAGTTCGGCTTCGTATGGGGACTTTTTCTTTGACTCCTTAAAACCTCAAATTTTGGCTCCCAATTTTCCGCACCTATGGAATAAGAAATTTGATAGTTGCTAACACAAATAGCCGACCACCCCTGAAAATAGGTTCAACTTGACTTGAATATTTATTCAACTCAGAAGCCTCTTCTCTTTGGCTTATCTAGTGTTGCTTATTTTCGGACAAGTCTATTATGCAGTAAGCTTTCTGCTTGTAGCGAGCGCGGTTTTTGTGAGAAATGCGCGAGCTATAAACACAGATTTTGAATAGGAGAATAATTGAAATGGAACTTCAACTTCAAGGTAAACGAGCGTTAGTCACAGGAAGCACTAGGGGGATTGGAGAGGCGATTGCTAAAGCTCTGGCAGCAGAGGGAGTTTCTGTAGTCATACATGGCAGACAGAGAGCGAGAGCCGTTCGAGTAGTGGATGAAATTTTTCAAACTGGAGGTAAAGCTGCGATCGCCATTGGAGATTTGACTACTGACAAAGGTGCTGCTGATGTTGGTTGCCAAGCAGTCAATGCATTTGATGGCATCGATATTTTAGTCAATAATGCAGGAGGGTTTCCCGATGAATCTTGGTTTGAAACTTCCGCTAATGTTTGGGTCGATTTGTATAACCAAAATGTTGGTTCGATGGTAAGAATGATTCAGCACCTTGTACCAAATATGAAAGAACAGGGATGGGGAAGAGTAATTGCCATTGCTAGTCTTGTTTCTGCTATGCCTTTGGCGGAGCAAGCATCTTATTCGGCTACCAAATCTGCCAATGTTAATTTAGCAGTTAGTTTGGCTAAAGAGTTAGCTGGTACGGGAATTACTTCTAACGTTATCAGTCCTGGACCAATTCTTACTGAAGGTTTTAAAGATTTTGCGTTAGCACGCGCCAAGCAAGAAGGTTGGGTAGAAGATATCGCGGTAATCGAACGTAAATGGGCAACAGAAGTTGTTCCCAATCCTACAGGTCGTATGGGAAGACCAGAAGATATTGCTGATACTGTAGTCTTTTTAGCAAGTCCCAGAGCAAGTTTTATCAATGGAACGAATTTGCGCGTAGATGGCGGTACTGTGCCAACTATTAATTAAATTCTTATTCATTAAAATACTGAGATAACTTAGTTTATGCGATCGCCTTAAAAAATGTACAATTCTTTTAGCTATAAAAGTTGGCTAGCAGATTTAACAAAATCCGTACCAGATTCCCTTGTTCTCTCTAGCAAAAATCAGTCATGGAAAGGGTTAGAAGTCGCACTGTTACGCTCCAACAGAAGGCAAGTTGTGATTCCCGCGAACTCAAGCTATCTTATTGTCATTCATCTCGATCGCATCAGTAATTGTGTTGGAAAGATCGATCGACAAATCTATAAAGGAGATGTTAGAGAGGGAGAAACTTCTATTCTTTCGTTAGGAGTAGACAGTGAATGGCAGTGGCAACAACAAGGGCAGTGTAGCTGTTTGCATTTAGCTCTTGATGCAGCGTTCGTCAGTCAAATTGCGCAAGAAAATGAGTGGAGCAATGCTAACCAGATTGAAATTTTACCTCAATTTCTGGTACGAGATTCACAAATTCAGCACATTGGACTTGCGCTTTTAGCAGAACTAAAAATAGGTGGTTTATCAGGTCATTTATTTGCTGAGTCGCTTACTACAGCTTTAGCTGCACGTTTATTACAGCAGTTTTCACTCTCAAAACAGCAAATTTGTAAGCCAGAAGGAGGCTTATCCAAACAAAAGCTATCTCTCGTCATAGAATATATCAACGATCGCCTCGATGAAGAGTTAAGACTGATAGATATTGCAGCTAACATCGATATTAGTTCATCTCACTTTACACGCCTATTTAAGCAGTCAACGGGAACTACACCCTATCAATATGTCATTCAATGCCGAGTTGAACGAGCTAAATTACTACTGCAACAAAGAAAGCTGACAATTGCTGAGGTGGCAACAATGGTAGGCTTTCACGACCAAAGTCATTTAACTTATCACTTTAAAAGAATTTTAGGAACAACTCCAAAGCGTTTTTTGCAACATTAGCAGAAATCTCATACAAAGTGAAAGGAATTTACAAGACAAAATATTTACAAGTTTCTATAGTTTTTTTAGTAGAAAACTGGGAGAACTAAATGGTAAAAATAGTGCGCTTTTACGATACAGGCGATGCAGATGTACTTCAGTTGGAGGATTTGCCATTGCCTGAACCAGATCGAGATGAAGTTCGCATTAAGATTGAAGCAATTGGTTTAAATCGCGCCGAAGTAATGTTTCGATCGGGACGTTATTTACTTAAGGCTTCTCAATTTCCTGCGCTCTTAGGCTACGAAGCAGCAGGAATTATCGATAAGATTGATGCTGGTGTAAGTGGTTTCAAAATTGGCGATCGCGTTAGTATAATCCCCCTTCCTGCTATGATTCAGTATGGGGTATATGGTGAAGTTGCTATAGTTCCTGCTAGTGCGATCGCTCGTTATCCAGAACACCTTTCTCCCTCGGAAGCTGCTGCCATTTGGATGGCTTATCTCACAGCTTATGGTGCTATGGTGGAGTACGGACAAGTCAAATCGGGAGATTTTGTTCTGATTACCGCAGCAAGTTCGAGCGTTGGCTACGCAGCAATTCAAATTGTCAAAGCAGCAGGAGCAACTGTAATTGCCACAACCCGCAATGCTGCTAAAAAACAAAAGTTACTTGATAATGGTGCAGATTTTATAATTGTCACCAGTAAAGAAGATTTAGCCCCCCGCATGATGGAAATTTCATCAGGAAATGGAGCTAATATAATATTTGACGCGATCGCTGGTAGGTTTTTAAACACTTTAGTACGAGCAGCAGCACTAGGAGCTACGATCTTTGAATATGGTGCATTAGCTCCTGGAGGATTAGATGAAAGTTCCGCAATGACTGCTTTTCCTTTATCTATTGCGATCGAGAAAGGTTTGAAAGTACAGGGTTACTCGATATTTGAAATTACTAACAATCCAAATAAGTTAGAGCAAGCGATGCAGTATATCTATAATGGTCTAGAATCTGGTCAACTCAAACCCATTCTCGATCGAACTTTCCCACTAGAGCAAATCGTAGCAGCACATCGTTACATGGAATCAAATCAACAAAACGGAAAAATTATCGTTACAGTTGCTTAATTTATCCTTGTTTTATCAATGGAGTTTTCCTTAACCGCTATCTTAGTATTTTAGTACTATGATAGCCATTAACTAAATTCTGGACAACATAATTTAGAGAAATACAAAACTTGACAGAGAAGTTTTTTTAGGTTCATTATACGCATCGTAACGTAAATTAAAAAATCTAGATTAAACAAATAGGAGCATAATTTATGAATACTAAACCTACCATTCTTATTCTCGGTGCAACAGGAAAAGTCGGCGCAAAAGTAGCTAGCTTATTAGCAGAGTCAGGAGATGTCCAAGTTATAGCGGGAGTTCGTTCTCCTGAAAAAGCTCAATCTCTACAAGAACAGGGAATAGAAATTCGTCATTTAGATTTAGATAAACAAGATACTTTAAAACCTGCTTTAGAAGGAATAGATCGCGCTTTACTTTTAACTGGTTACACCGTGGATATGCTCAAGCAGAGTAAGGCATTTCTCGATACCGCCAAAGAAACAGGAGTAGAACACATCGTCCACATCGGTGCATCTGGCGCACCTACCAATGAAGTTGCCCACTGGGGATGGCATCAATACATTGAGAAGTATATCGAATCCCTCGATTTTAGTTACACTCATCTACGTCCCGAAGCCTTTATGAAAAATCTTACTGATTTTGGTTGGTTGAATGAAGGTGTTGTAACTAACTATATCGGTAATGCTTGTTGGAGTTGGGTAGATAGCGACGATTTGGCTTTAGTCGCAGCAGAAACTCTACGCCAGTCAGAAAAACATGCAGGTAAGATATATCCTTTGGGTTACGATACTGCAACTATGTCAGAAGTAGCCGAAATTCTAACCGAAGTAATTGGTAAACCCTATCGAGTCGAAACGCGATCGCCTGAAGAGTTTTTGGCAAATATGCTCAAATTTGGCGCAGAAACAGCTTATATCCACTGTGTCTATACTCAGTTTAAACTTAACATTGCCAACCAGATTCCTGATGCCGATCGAACATTTGATAATTTTGAAGCAATAACGGGACATAAACCTACTAGTTGGCGGGAGTTTGTAGCCAAGCATCAGGAAGAATTAATGTATTAGTCAAACAGAGTTAGCATTGATACTCATGATGGGCTGTCATTTGAGGTTTCCTAAACATCGAATATGAAAAATCAAGAGTTAAGTAAACAAAACAAAATAGTATTAGTTACAGGTGGTAATCGCGGAATTGGATATGCAATCGGGGTTAGAGTCGATGGGGGCTATTAAGAACGGTCTTGACTAAGCAAATTGTTTTTAAATAATCCGATCGCACAGCACAACGCCAATAAATAGACAGGAGTAAAATACATCAAAATAACCAATGCCAAAGTGTTTGTCTGATTTAGTCCACTACCCCAACACCCTTCAAATCCCCCATCAGTTGGTCATAAATTCCACAAAAACACGGACTTTAGCCGATAAATGTCGTTTCTGATGCCCATTTATATAATCAGTCACTCGTAATAATTGGCGATCGCTCAATCCCCCTTCATAAACTGCTACTTGAGGTTTAGTTCCAGAATAATCTCGCAGTAAATTTACGACAAGTGCATTGGTTAAAGACTCCACATAAAGCTGTCCGACTCCAAGATTGCCCTGATACAATTCCGCTCGCAACATCATTGCCAACTGCTCGATTCGGGGATTGCGGACGCGAAACTCTGTAGTTAGTTCGAGGCGATCTGGATCGGAATTCACTGTTTCTAAGGCAATTTGTTGAAGAAATTGTGGAGGAATTGCTATCAGTAAGTAGTGGTCATTACCATAGTTTCGATAGGAAATAGGAAGCTTTGCTGGCGTAATTGAAAGATCGCCTTTAGTGTAAACTCCCATATAAGAGCGATCGCCTACAGATTGCCAAATGCGATGGGGTTTATTTGCCAAACATATAGTAATTATGTGTTCTTGAGAAGAAGCAAATTCAAAATTCCCTGGCGGTTCCTGAAATTCTTCAACAATAATTGATTCCCAACCCAAGCTTTCACTAGAAACAATGGGTGATGGGATTTTAGTTTGTGGTTTCTTTAACGAGCTTGCCATAAACGTTTCACCTATTATTTTCAACTTGTAGCAAGATTTTGATAATCACGCAAGGTTTAAATATCTCTTCAGGTTTGAATTACTTATTCTGTAATCGTAACGATTTGATTGACACAAAAATTTTATTCAAATTTTAGGAGGTGCAAAATGCTACCAGAAAAACACTCTAACACTAACACTTACCAGCAAAAAAGCAAATTTGTCACGGTCATTCATCCCGAAAAGTTAACGGCAATAACGACGACAGAAGAAAGCGATCGCGCCTCGTTAGTTAGTTGGCTATTTCTCATTGGCTCATTAATGTTTCTCTTCGATGGATTAATCGAACTTACTGAAGGCATTTCAATTCATGTCTTGCTTCACCTTCCTGCTAGTGTTCTGTTTGTTATTGGTTCAGTGCTATTTATTCCAACAGATAAGAACAGTTAATTTTGTCTAGATCGCTGAATAATTTGAAAAATCTTCTCAATGAAGGAGCAAATATGTTTATTGCCAACGAAAAACGAAAGTTAGGGAAATCCCAGGTCGAAGTAATACAGTTAGGCTTTGGTAGTGCGCCACTGGGAGACCTCTACGCAAAACTATTGGAGGAAGAGGCAATTTCCACTGTTGATACTGCCTACTCTGGTGGGATCCGATTATTCGATACTTCACCGTACTATGGACACGGTTTAAGCGAACACCGAGTTGGTCATGTGCTACGACAAAAGCCCCGTGAATATTTTATCTTATCAACTAAAGTAGGTCGCACTCTCAAACCTCAAGAACCAAGTCAGATTAATCGCGGACTATGGTTTAACACACTACCCTTTGAAGCGGTTTACGACTACAGTTACGATGGAGTCATGCGCCAGGTCGAAGACAGCTTACAGCGTCTTGCAACAAACCGTATTGATATCTTACTCATCCATAATGTTGATTCCGTAGAGTTTGGCGACAAAGCTGAACTTGACAGGCGGTTTTCTGAAGCTATGTCGGGTGCATATCGGGCTTTGGAGAAGTTGCGAGCTGAAGGCACTGTCAAAGCAATTGGTTGTGGATTAGACGATTGGAAGGGATGCTTACGCTTTGCTGAAGCTGGAGATTTTGACTGCTTTTTATTGGCAGGACGCTACACACTTTTAGAGCAAGAATCGCTGGATGAGTTTTTACCTCTATGCGAACAAAGGAATATCGGCATCCTGTTGGGTGGAGTATACAATTCGGGCATTTTGGCAACTGGAGTAACTGAAGATGCCAAATATGAATATGAAAAAGCTTCACCAGAAATTGTAAAAAAAGTCAGGCTTCTTGAGTCAGTGTGTAAGCATTATAATGTTCCACTTGCTGCGGTAGCCATTCAATTTCCACTCGCTCATTCGGCTGTGTCATCGGTAGTTATTGGTGCGGTTACTCCAGATGAAGTTAAGCAGAATATAGATCTAATGAGTGTCAATATCCCACTTGATTTGTGGCAAGAGTTGAAGGATTCTGGGCTTTTGCACGAGAATGCACCAACACCTGCCTAATTCTTTAACACTGGTGATTTTCTGTCACACTAACATAAGCTTTTTGAATTGTTGATTCAGACAGGTTCTAGCCTCGTGGTTTTTAACAACAGAACCAAAAAAATGTTTCGCTCCGTAATTCAATGCAAAAGCGATCGCGAAGTGCCAGGCTTCGCCCGATCGCAAAGTAACATACATGAGTCTATTTTATGAAAATCTCAGAAAATCAGAATGACGCAACAGAAATCGCTCGCCTTTCCCGCGCTTGGTTAGAAGCGATTTCTCCCAAAGAAGATGTCAAGAATTTCAACTTTATGGAGCGCATGAGTTGCTTCTATGAGACTGGGGACAATTTGATTCTTTTCGACAACGCAGATCCTGAAACACGGATCGCCAACTCAGCCTCTGAGTATGGAAGGATATGGGATAGTCTGTTGAGGCAACTAGACTATCTTGACATTCAAATCATCCGCGAGCCGATTGTTTTTGTGGACGGAAACTTAGCAGTTTCGATTCTGGTTTGGAAGGAGACGACATTCACTAATAGCAACAGAGTTGAGCAGCATTTGTCCTTTCTTGGCACTGTAATTTGGCAACGTACAGAGCAAAGCTGGCGAATTATACACGAACACGCCACTACTCTCTCTGACAAGACAGAATATTAAGTTAAGTAGAGTAAGATCGATATCCCGCCTGATATGTGGCAGGTGTAGAAAGTTGCTGGTTTTTACCTTTTACGATAATACACCAACCCCAGCCTAATTTTTAGGTTAGAACTCTCGCGCCTTGGCAGATGAGATCGCATTATCATATTTGACTGATACCTCATTTAGCTGAAACATCATAGCCACAATCATAATTGTAGAATTTTAAAAGACAATATGTCAATAAAATATTATATTGTCTTTTTTAGAGAATCAATCCATAATGTAACTAAGAACTCAATAATTCTCAGAAAAAAGAGGTTTCAATTATGATTACAGTTCGTCCAGCCTCCGCAAGAGGCAATGCTAACTTTGGTTGGCTTGATAGCAAACATACTTTTTCCTTTGGTAGCTATTACGACCCTAATCACATGGGGTTTGCTAGTTTGCAGGTAATTAATGAAGATCGAGTCGAACCAGGTAAAGGTTTTAGTACTCACAGTCACAGAGACATGGAAATTATCTCCTATGTTTTAGAAGGAGAATTAGAACATAAAGATAGTATTGGCAATGGTTCGACGATCCGCCCAGGGGACGTACAACGGATGTCTGCGGGTACAGGTATCGCCCATAGCGAGTTTAATGGTTCTAATAGCGATTTAGTTCACTTTCTGCAAATTTGGATTACACCAGATCGCGAGAGAATTGAGCCTAGCTACGAACAAAAAAACTTTCCTGTTGCAGAGAGACAAGGAAAACTTAAATTAGTTGCTTCTGCTGATGGTAGAGACAATTCAGTAACGATTCATCAAGATGCCAGTCTTTATGTGGCTGTATTGAATCAAGGCGATCGCGTGAATTATAACACTGACAAAAATAGGTCATTGTGGATACAAATAGCCAGAGGTTCAGCAGAAATTAATGGTAAAGTTCTTCAAGCTGGTGATGGTGCTGTTGTTACTCAAGAAACAGAAATTGCGCTCGTAGCTACTACTGATGGTACTGAAATCTTGTTGTTTGATTTAGCCTAAAAACAAACGATCCACTGGCAAAAGTCATTCGTTACAAATCATGGATTTATCAGTACCCGATAGTCTTCCCTCACAATTACGGGATTCCGCTAGCTATCAAAATCTTGTCGCAGGACAGGTACTGTTTCATCATCGAGACTCTGCCGAGTATATTTTTGCCTTAGAAGTCGGGCGTATCCGACTAGTACGTTACACTTGCGAAGGAAATCTCGTTGTTTTTCAGATAGTTAGGGCAAAAGAAAGTTTTGCCGAGTCAGCCCTCTTCACAGAACTATATCACTGTAATGCGATCGTCGAAGTCCCATCCCGTGTGATTGCTTATCCTAAAACTGTTGTTTGGGAAGTTCTACAAAATAATCCCGATCTGGCTTTAAGTCTTTTAAGAAGATTCGATCGCAAAAGCCAATCTCTGAAGAAATTATTGGAGTTACGGAGTATTCGTTCGGCACGCGATCGCCTTCTGCAATACCTGTTATTTTCCGCTTCTCCAGGGGAAACCAAAATTGTCTTTGACCGCTCTTACAAAAATATTGCGAGTGAATTAGGTTTAAGTTCAGAAACCTTATACCGTAACCTTTCAGAGTTAGAAAGATCGGGTATTATCAGCCGTCAAGGTAGAGAAATAGAGTTATTAATTCCCGAAACATGATCCAAATCATATGTTTTTGTGTTTAGAGAATTATATACTCCTTTTGGTCGCTCGGAATTATACACTGCTATTGGGGATGGAGATTTTAAAATCCTAATAACAGTAAGAGACTGAAGGCTTTACTGATATTTATGCATCAAGCCTTGACGAAATCAGAAAAAAACCAGTTTCTCTGGCAAATTAGAGCAATATTGTGCTAAATACAGCAAAAATGAAAGATAATAAACCAGTAGTTTCACTTAATGTAAAAATTATTCATTTCTAACAACCAACGCAATTTTATAGTTCAAGAGAACAAACAATCATGGCTACTTCCTATCAATACAAACGCCTCTCCAAAGAAGATGCTGTTGTTTTACTCATCGATCATCAGGCTGGTTTAATCTCGTTAGTGCAGGATTATTCCCCCAATGAATTTAAAAATAATGTTTTGGCTTTGGCAGAATTGGCAAAATTCTTCAATCTCCCGACAATTTTGACAACCAGTTTTGAAAAAGGGCCTAATGGGCTTCTAGTTCCCGAAATTAAGGAATTTCATCCCAATGCTCCTTATATTGCTCGTCCTGGTCAAATCAATGCTTGGGACAATGAAGATTTTGTCAAAGCAATCAAAGATACTGACCGTAAACAACTAATTATGGCGGGAGTCGTTACTGATGTCTGTGTTGCTTTCCCCGCTTTAAGTGCTTTAGAAGAAGGCTTTGAAGTTTTTGTAGTTGCAGACGCTTCTGGTACTTTCAACAAAGATGTACGGGATGCAGCTTTGATGCGGATGCAAGGTGCAGGTGTACAAATGATGAACTGGTTTAGTGTGGCCTGTGAACTGCATCGAGACTGGCGCAATGACATCAAAGGCTTGGGGGCTTTACTGTCTAAATACATCCCCAATTATCGCAATCTAATGACTAGCTATTTTGCCACGCAAAAATAAACTGTTATGTTGTTTGTTAAATAACCTAGTTAAATTTGTTACTACTCAAAATTTTGCTCATGAAAACCGAAAATCAACTTCAACCCCAACTTAGTCTTACTGAAGCTATTAAAACTCGTCGTGCTGCTCGTGCTTTCCGCTCCGATCCCCTTCCTGATGGTGTTCTAGAAGAAATTTTTCGTTTGGGCTTACAGTCTCCTTCGGGATATAATTTGCAACCCTGGAGATTTATTGTGGTCAAAGAACAGCAAAACAAAGATAAATTAAAAGCTTGTGCTTTCGAGCAACCCCAAGTTTCCCAAGCACCTGTAGTTTTGATCTGTTGTGGCGATCGCCGTGTCAACAATACTGAATATATTGAAGAAATGATCCAAATAGGAATCACAGCAGGGGGAGTCAATGAAAAGTATGCGGAGTATATGCGTGGTGCAATTCCTCAACTATTTGAGTACAAGCCTTCTTTTGAATCTATGGAAGCTTGGACAAATCGTCACACGATGTTGGCAGTAGCTCACTTAATGATTGTCGCTAAAGCTTTTGGTGTCGATTCTTGTCCTATGGAAGGTTTTGTTACAGCACAAGTCAAGGAAGCCTTTAATATTCCTGCGGAAGTAGATGTTTGTTGCCTATTACCTTTGGGATATGCAGATGAACCTATCAAAAAATATGGCGGTAGATTCAGTACAGAGCGTGTTTGCTACGGAGAAAGTTTTGGTCAAGCTCTGTAATTAATTAATTAGATATTAGACCTATGCTCCACCTAACATATCAAGTTTGGAGATTGAAATTATGGACAATTACCATAAGACAAAAAGACGGGATTTTTTTAAGCTTGCTCTAGCAGCAGGATTTTCAACTTACTTACTAGACAAAGGAAAATCTTGGGCGCAGAATCCTCCTGATACCAGTAACAAAGCGGATTTGATTCTGCATAATGCCCGTATTGCTACCCAAGACGATCGACGTTCCTTTGCCGAAGCTTTAGCAATTAAAGATAATCGTTTTCTGGCAGTTGGGACAGAAAAGGAAATAATGGCTTACCGAGGAGATAATACCCAGACGATCGATCTCAATCGTCGTACTGTAATTCCTGGTCTTAATGATAGTCATACTCACTTGATTCGCGGTGGTTTGAATTACAATATGGAACTGCGTTGGGATGGTGTTCCTTCTTTAGCCGATGCTCTCCGAATGCTGAAAGAACAGGCAGCTAGAACCCCTGCACCACAATGGGTGAGAGTGATTGGTGGTTGGAGTGAGTTTCAGTTTGCGGAACGAAGAATGCCTACTATTGAAGAAATTAATGCTGTTTCCCAAGATGTGCCTGTCTTTATTCTCAATCTTTACGATCGCGCTTTACTAAACGGTGCAGCTTTAAGAGCTTTGGGAATTAACCGCAATACCACACCTCCTCCCAATTCTGTCATTGAAAGGGATAGTAATGGTAATCCCACAGGAATGCTAATTGCTAAACCTAATGCAGCGATTCTTTATGCTGCGGTTGCTGAAGGGCCAAGATTAAGTTTAGAAGACCAGATTAATTCCTCGCGCCACTATATGCGGGAGATGAACAGCCTGGGTATTACTAGCGTAATTGATGCTGGTGGTGGAGGACAGAACTTTCCTGATGACTATCAAATTATCGATCGACTCCACCAAGAAGGATTGATGACAGTGAGGGTTGCTTATAACCTATTTACCCAAAACCCAGGAGAGGAAACAGCAGATTTTGAGCGATGGATTGAGATTGCTAATCCTGGTCAAGGAGATGATTTTTATCGGCTTAATGGCGCGGGGGAAATGTTAGTTTTCTCTGCTGCGGATTTTGAAGATTTTACCGAACCCCGTCCCGATCTCCGTTCCGATATGGAAGGAGAGCTAACCGATGTTATTAGACTTCTCGCGGAAAACCAATGGCCCTTTAGACTCCATGCTACCTATGATGAATCAATCTCTCGTTTTTTGAATGTATTTGAGAATGTTAACCGAGAAATTCCCTTTGACGGGATGCACTGGATTTTAGACCACGCGGAAACCATCAGCGATCGCAATATTGAGCGAGTTAAGGCTTTGGGGGGAGGGATTGCCATTCAACATCGTATGGCTTATCAAGGAGAATACTTTATTAACCGTTATGGTTTTGATGCAGCCAGACATACTCCCCCAATTAAAAAGATCTTGGCAATGGATGTTCCTATATCCGCAGGGACAGATGGAACTAGGGTAGCTAGTTACAATCCTTGGGTAGGTTTGTACTGGTTGGCTTCGGGAAAAACTGTTGGGGGTACACCTATTTATCATGAAGGGAATCGTCTCGATCGCATGGACGCTTTAAGCTTGTATACTACTGCTGCTGCTTGGTTCTCTAATCAGGAGGGGAATAAAGGCTCAATTGTTCCCGGTCAATTAGCAGACTTAGCAGTGTTATCAGAAGATTATTTCTCCGTACCAGAAGACAGAATTAAACACCTCGAATCAGTTTTAACTATTGTTGATGGCAAACCCGTCTATGCGACCGCAGAATTTAGCAATCTTTCCCCGCCATCTTTACCTATAAGTCCCGATTGGTCGCCTGTAAAACATTTTGGTGGTTATCACAATGACTCAAAAATTAGTTTTATCTCTCCGACTCAGTCTAGACAAACATCATCTGCGATCGCTAACTTCCAGAATCAGCAGAATTTGAATTTATCTTCTCTAAGTAAGCCAGGTAGTTTATCTCGTTTTTGGGGTGGTTTAGCTTGTGCTTGTTGCTATTAATAATAATTTTGATATTTAGCTAAATTTTAGGAATGAGCGAGGATGAATCTAGAAGAAAATATCCAAAATCAACAAGTTACCGCCGTTATTTCCCATTATATTCGTCCTGGTCGCGAACAAGGTTATGAAGAGTGGCTTAAGGGTATTTCTCAAACCGCCAGACAATTTGAAGGCCATAATGGGGTAACTATTCTCAGACCGCAACCTGGTTTCAGAAAAGAATATGTGATTATTTTGCGTTTTGATAAATATAAGAATCTCTGTCAATGGATGCGATCGCCCGAACGACAAGAATGGATCGAGCGCGCTAAACCTTTGACGGAAAAGCCTGAAGACGTACAAATCTTAACAGGATTAGAAGCTTTAGTATCTCTTCCTAATACAGCTTCTCCTCCCCCACCCAAGTATAAAACAGCTTTTGTCACCTGGATTGGGGTTTTTGTCTGTGTATCAATCCTAGGCTATTTTCTAGCTCCCTATTTAACAGGATTGCCCTATTTGTTGCGTCAGGCAATTATGACAGGATTGGTGGTTATTTTGCTGGCTTATGTGGTGATGCCCAGGTTGACTCGTTGGTTTCATAGCTGGTTACATAAAGGATAAAACATAATGAAAAATTAGCCCATAAAAGACTCTTTAGGTTTTCTTTCAAGCGTATCTTCAACTAATAACACAATAGAACAATGGACTTATCTAATAACAATACCGCTAAAAATCTCGAAGCTGCTTTTGGTGGCGAATCAATGGCAAATCGTAAATATCTCTTCTTTGCTGAAGTAACCAAAAGATTAGGCATGAAAGAGCTATCCAAGCTATTTAAAGAAACCGCACAACAAGAAACAGAACACGCCTTTGCTCATTTTCGCTTGATGCACCCCGAATTGAATATAGACGATTCTGCATCTTTAACCGACGAACAAAAAAAAGCACTCGCCGCTCGTTGTTTAGAACTAGCTATTGAAGGGGAAACTTACGAATACACTACGATGTATCCCCAATTTACCGAAGCTGCAAAACAAGACCGCGATCGCGATGCTGTAACAGAATTTGAATCCCAAACCGCAGAATCTCAAGAACACGCCCAAATATTCCGTAAAGCAGCCCATAACTTTGGCTTACTTACCAGTATCGAACAACATCACGCCCGACAATATACTGATGCTTTGAGCGTTTTAGATGGCAAAACAGTAACTAAAACACCCCCCAGTGATAACGCAGTAACTCAAAAATGGATTTGTCGCCAATGTTCGATGATTTACGATCCTGTCAAAGGAGATCCTGATTCTGGGATAGCTTCTGGTACTCCATTTAAAGACATTCCCGACGATTGGAGTTGTCCTATTTGTGGCGCAGAGAAAAAGCTGTTTGTTCCTTACGAAGAACCTGCTGCTTAAATTACTTGAAAGTGAAATCACAGCCCCTCCTCGAAACTACGCGCACTAAATTCAATTCTGAACAAGGTTATGGGGCATTGCTGAATACTTAATGATCGAGCGATCGCTGAATAGGAGAAAAAAGACATTAGACTTCTAACGAAACCCAAGAGGGAAAAAAGTGGAGGCGATAGTAGTCGCGACAAATTTTCGAATACGGCGATCGCGGATTCTACTAACGAATTGAGTTTTTCGATCTATGGCGATACCAAATTCGCCCTTGAAGGAGTTTCTGACTAGCTGGCGTGAGTTTGTCTCCAAGAATCGCCAGCAATTGCAATATTAAACAGAAAAAAGTTTTTTAATTAAATAGTTTACTTGACGTTTTGTATTAAAAACGAGGAGAGCGCAATCATAATCTTTACGAACATATCCAATTAACTTAACTGACAACAAAAAGTCCTGGAGTTTTGTCATTTTCATGTCATATTTGTCAGCTAAGTATAAGAAAGTAAATCAAACTAAACAAATTGTAAAAAAATCAGACCAGAGACAGATAGAAATAAGTATCGGTACTTAGGAAAATGGAGTAAACTCTTGTCCCTCTTCACAAAGATAGTAATTGTCCATCAGTATACCAACATAGAACCATGACCTCAGTTAACATTCCACCCCAACAGTCTCCAGAATTAAAACCCAAGTCCAAACAAGAACAGACAGAAAATACCGAACAAACAAGTAACAAAAAAAATAAGTTACCTGGATGGTTACTGGCAATTTTACTTTTAGGCGGAGGGGGTATTGCCTTATGGCAAGTGCTGACACCAGAGTCCGCACCAACGGTACAGACGGCACAAGTACCACCGAGATCGGTAGAAATCATCGCTTTAACTCCTGGTACGGGCAATAGACAGGTGAGGTTATTAGGTCAAGTAGAAGCAGGAGAGAGGGCAACTCTGAGTCCTCAAATAGATGGTAGAGTGCAGCAAGTTTTAGTTAGAGAAGGCGATCGCGTTACGACTGGAATGACGATAGCTATTCTCGATGATGCCGATCCCAGATTGGCTTTAGCTGAAGCACAAGCAAGACTAGCACAAGAAAGAGGTAATTTAGCTCGCTTACAAGTAGGGACTCGTCCTGAAATTATTGCCCAAAGACAGGCAGAATTAAACACAGCGATCGCTAGAGAATTAGAAGCACAAGATAATTTAGACAGAGTAGAAGGTTTGACCGCAGAAGGGGCATTGTCTCAAAGAGCTTTAGTAGAAGCTAGAACCGAAGCAGACGCTGCAACCAGCGAGAAATTTCGCCTTCAAGCCCTGTTAGCCGAGGCACAAGCAGGCCCTACCAGAGAAGAGATAGACGCACAACAAGGCTTAGTAGCAGCAGCACAAGCAGCCGTCGAACAAGCCCAATTGGGTATGCAGCGCACCGAAATTAAAGCAACCTTTTCAGGCATAGTCCAGTCGCGGGATGTCGATCCTGGTGATTATGTGGAAGTCAACGATCCCGTCTTAACTATGGTCAGCGATCGCAGTTTAGATATCTTTTTAGAAGTACCAGAAAGCCTCAGCGGACAGGTCGCGCCAGGAATGCAAGTCAACCTCAATGCTAGAGCATTACCCAATTGGCAACAGGAAACAGAAATTACCGCAGTCGTACCTACAGCAAATACAGCTTCGAGAAGACAGTTAGTCAGAGTTAGTTTAGATAACCCACCCCCAGAATTACTCCCAGGGATGGCAATTCAAGCTAATCTAGCCGTACCAGTAGAGAATACAGATACTTTCATCGTGCCACGGGATGCTCTAACTAGACGGGGGAATGAATGGTTATTGTTTACAGTCGATAACAACCAAGCACAACAAATAGATGTTGAGATGGTTGCAGACATAGGACAAGAAGTAGTCATTGCCAATCCCGAATTAGAAGCAGGACAAAGTATTGTTGTTACGGGTGGAGATGGTTTAACAGATAATGCGGAGGTGCAGGTAGTTAATTCTTCGGTCGATAGTCAGTAGAGACATAGCCCTATCCTAAAGGATTCCCTATCGGTCAAGGACTCGCTTCGCATCCCATGCTACGTCTGTACGGTCATCGATACTGCTGATTAACTTAACATTGAAGCTTGGAATGTAATAGATACGTTAGACAGCCAAGGAGTTTATTGGTTTTGACCTGTCTCTTGTAACGTTCGTCAGCAGTATCGGTCATCAGTCAGACAAATCACCAAAATGCGATCGCAATTCCGTTTAAATCATGCTCGAAAATAAACCCCAAACTCCAAATCAAACTAATCTCAGTTTAAAAACTAGAGACATTGTTGCTGCTTACACCCTGCTGCGAATAGTCGTCGGGATTAATTATTTCAATCATGGGGCGACGAGAATCTTTAATATTCCTGGTTTTATGGATGCAATGGTCAATACCATGCAGGATTCTTGGATTCCTGTATTCTTAGTCAGAATTAATGCAGCTTTAGTACCGCCAGTAGAACTAATTGTCGGTGCGTTGATGATTATTGGCTTCTGGACGCGGGGGGCATTAATCGCCTGTTTTATCTTGATGGCTGTCTTAATGTATGGTATCACTATCATTCAAAACTGGGATGGGGCTAGCAGTCAGCTAATTTATAACATTGTTTTATTTATTCTCTTAGCAGGATTGAGTTTTAATCGTATTTCTGTAGATGGTTGGTTGAAACATAAACGCGATCGCCTGTAGGGGTTTTTCGCGAAAAACCCCTACTAATTAAAAAATTCGCTCGGATATCTCTTGAAATTAAAACAATGAATCGATCGCACTTTGATTTTTTTTCGATAAAAACCGTATTCCCAGTTATGATTTTACTGGGAACAATTATCCTAAGTCTATCTCAACCAATTGTGGCGCAAACTGAAGGCGATCGCGAGAATATAACCATTCATAATTACTATACTTCGCCACCATTTGAAGAAATTTATTACTACGCAATAGAGACAGAGGAGGGTCTAATCTTGATTGATACGGGAAGATTGCTGTCACAAGCCAGATATGCCCTAGAAGAGTTACAGCAGCTTGACAAGCCGATTCTAGCAATTCTAATTACCCATCCACATACAGATCATTTTGGTGGATTACCAGTATTTATGGAAGCAGCAGGGGGCGATGTTCCCATTTATGCTTCTCAAATTACCTATGACAGCATTGAAAGTGACGAACGGGGTTATATAGAAAATCGTAATGAGCAACTAGGGCTAGATTTTCCAGATCCAGAAGATATTCCCTTGCCTAATTCTATTGTGGAAGACGGTCAAGAACTTACTGTTGGTGGGATTAATATTATTGCTTATGATTTCCCGATTAATGAATCCGATACGACTACAACTTACTATCTTCCAGAACAAGAAGTAATGTTTATGGGAGACTTGGTTAATGGAGAAAAAACCCCTGGTTTATTTGAAGGAAATACTGGCAATTGGCTGAACACCCTCAGAGAAATTCAAGAGAGATTCCCCGATCTTGAGCGAGTTTATCCAGGTCATACTTCACCCAATAACCCCAATCAACTCATTGAAGCACAAATAGATTATATCGAAACCTTCCGCAATCTCGTTAGTCAAGCATTAGAAAACGATGGAGTAGTTGATGACGAAGAAAAGCGCGGTATTTCTAATGAGATAGAAAGGCTTTACCCAGATTACGAAACCTCACTTTTATTACCAGGATTAATTGAGATTAATATTGATGGGGTTGCTGAAGAACTCCAAGCTAAAGGTAATTAATTGGCGTTTAATACGGATTTAAAACCAAGCTTATCTTTAAATTTCAAATAAGCAAGAAGTATTAAAGAAAAAAGCTTATAAATGATCGAACTAGACAAAAAAATGTTTACAGAAATAAAGCATAATGATATTTTTTTAAAAAAATTAATAGCCAAAGAAGACATGAATTAATTAGTAAAAAACTATTTGAATTTAATCAAGCACAATCTACAAAAGTAGTAGAATGCGATCGCTTGAAAACTGATTCACCTACTTTGATCGAAGTCTACGCAGAAATTGAGCCAGAAAAATTAGTTAGTGGTTTAATTAGCTACATTGATTGGGGTCGCTGGTTATACATAGATACAATCTGGGTCAATACAGACTACAGAAAAAAAGGAATTGGACAATATTTAATTAAATTTGCCGAACAAAAAGCCAAAAATAAAGGTGTTAAAAGAGCCAGACCGTTTAAGTTTGATTTTCAAGCTTTGGCATTTTATGAAAAGCTTGGCTATACCATTTATGGTAAACTCGAAGATTTTCCTGAAGGTCATACAGTCTACTATCTCAAAAAAAATTTATCTTAATTGATAACTAACTTTAAACAACTAACCACTAATTACCAATGCCATATCAAAAACCTAAAATAGTCATCATCGGTGCTGGTTTTGCAGGACTAAGAGCAGCACAAAACTTAGCCAAAGTTAATGCAGAAGTCTTATTAATAGACCGCAATAATTACCATACTTTTGTACCTTTACTCTATCAAGTAGCTACTGGTTTTGTTCCTCCAGAAACTGTTGCCTATCCCATTAAGAAATATCTAAGTTCTTGTAATAATACTCGTTTGGTTCGAGCAGAAGTTTTAAAAGTCGATTTTCAGCATAAATTTATCACCACAGATCGCGAAAATATTACTTACGATTATTTGGTGATAGCTACAGGGAGTCAAACCAAGTTTCTCGGTGTAGATGGCGCACCAGAGTATACCTATCCTCTACGAACTCTCAAAGATGCGGTGGCTTTACGCGATCGCATTTTAAATAACTTGGAACGTGCTGTTAGTTGTAATGACTACGAAAGAAGACAGCAGCTACTCACTTTTACCATAGTTGGTGGTGGTGCAACGGGAGTTGAATTGGCAGGAGCCTTAAGGGAATTAATTCAAGCTACTTTGGGCGAAAAATATCCCGAACTGGATCGTCGAGAAGTCAAGGTCATTTTAATTCATTCTAGAAATCGATTACTTAGCGATTTTCCCGATCGCTTGGGAGACTATACGGGTAAACAATTGCGCCGTCGTGGAGTAAAAATTCATTTTGGCACTCGCGTGCGTTCGGTCTTACCTGGAGCAGTAGAATTAGAAGATGGTACGGTAATTGAAACCGCAACTACTATTTGGACAGCAGGAGTAGAAGCTAATCTTCCTGCCAATCCTGACAAATTAGCTACAGCTAAAAGCGATCGCGTTTGCGTGCGCTCGACTCTGCAAATATTAGACTATCCTGAAGTTTACGCCGTAGGAGATGTGGCATATGTCCGACACAATGGCAAACCACTATTAGGAATTGCTCCCGAAGCTTTACAACAAGGAACGGCAGTCGCCAATAATCTCAAACGACAACTGCAAGGATTACCGCCTAAACCTTTTAATTATTTCAACAAAGGAACAGCAGCCATAATTGCTCGCAACGCAGGGGTTGCTTATCTGTTGGGGAGAATTCCTGTAAAAGGTTGGTTTGCCTGGCTGTTGTGGTTAGCGATTCATTTATATTACCTTCCTGGTTTTTCCAATCGCTTAACAGTTTTAAAAAGCTGGATTAAAGATTATTTTACAGGCGATCGCAATATTCGCCCAATTTTTTCCAAATCTAGCAAAGTTGTTGTTAGTTATTCAAAATCTCAAAAATCACATTCTTATAAATAGGAGGCGATCTCAAAATGAAATATATTCCTTTAGCAGCCCGTATTTGTCTTTGTATCATCTTTATTAATTCAGGAATTGGTAAGATTTTTGGTTTTGCTAGTACTGCTGAAATGATGGCAAATCAAGGATTACCAATTGCTAACATACTACTAATTTTTACAATCGCTTTTCAACTACTTGGCGGTCTTTCTTTGCTATTAGGATACAAAGTTAAAATTGGCTCGATATTGCTAATTTTATTTTTGATTCCTGCAACTTTAGTTTTCCATAATCCTCTTGCCGATCCTGGCGAAATGAATTCTTTTCTCAAAAATATCGGTTTAATTGGAGGACTACTAATGGTTATTTATGCTGGTGCAGGAGCATTAAGTGTCGATAGTTCTACGGAACAAACACAACACCGACAAGAAGTTTCAACTAATCACTAATTATCAATTTATCGTAAGGTGGGCATTGCCCACCCTACCCACTAATGACTAACAACCAATAATAAAGGACTAATAACATGAGTTTAATCAGAACCGCCGTTCGTTGGCGACACGGTACAGGAGTATTATTTTGCCTATTGGCACTATTCGGCATCCTCGCATTATTCCAATTACCCCTAGAACTCCAACCAGGAGGCGATCGCCCTGAAATCAGTATTTCTACCCCCTACCTCGGTGCTTCTCCCGCCGAAGTCGAAGATTTAGTCACTCGTCCTATTGAAGAAAGACTCGAAGAAGTCCAGGGAGTACAAGAAATCACCAGTACCAGTCGGGCAGGTATTAGTACGATTAATGTGGAGTTTAACTGGGGTAGCGACATCGATCGCTCTTTGGTCGATGTCCTCAATAAATTACAACAAGTCGAAGCACTACCCACAGAAGCCGATGAGTCCGATGTAGAAGTGGTAAGCGGTAGCAGTAGTCCGATGATGTGGGTAATTTTAACACCCAAAGAAGGCTTTACCGCCGATGACTATCACTACAGAGATTTAGTTGATGATGTAGTCGTCCCTCGTTTCCGACGAGTACAGGGAGTAGGACAGTTTCTAGTCTCTGGCGGAAGAGAAAGGGAAGTAGAAGTAATTGTCGATCCTAAAGCCTTAGCCGATCGCAATTTGACCATTGGCGATGTAGCGAGTAGTCTCCGTAACAATAACCGAGATATTCGCGGTGGTCCTTTAGTATTAGGACGTAGAGAATATCGAGTGAGGACTGTTAGTCGTATTCAAGATGTCGAACAATTAGAAGGATTTGTCCTGCGTCGGGATGAGTCGGGGACGGTTTATCTAGGAGATGTCGCACAAGCACGTATGGGTAGAGCGATTCAAGAACGAGCTTTGATTAGAAATAACGAACCTGCGGTAGCTGTGGGGATTATTAGGCAGGTAGGAGGCAACGTACCCGAAATATCAGCAGGAATTAGAGAAGCCTTAGTCGAATTAGAAGCTAGATTCGATCGCGAGGGTGAAGGTATTGCTTTTGATATTCCCTATGACGAAAATGACTATATTGAGGAGTCGATTTCTTTTGTGCAGGGGAATTTAATTATCGGGGCGATTTTAGCAGCTTTGATATTACTGTTGTTCCTAGGTTCATTAAGAACGGTTGGGGTAATTGCGATCGCCATTCCTACTACTTTAATTACCGTTTTTATTGTTTTCTATATACTAGGTCGTACCCTAAACGTCATTAGTTTAGCGGGATTGGCATTTGCTGTCGGGATGGTTGTTGATAACGCGATCGTAGTTTTAGAAAACGTCTTTACCCATATGCAGCAGGGTAAAACACCAATGAAAGCTGCGATCGATGGAACCCAGGAAGTAGGTGGTGCGATGCTAGCTTCTACCTTAACTACCGTGGCGGTATTTGCACCGATAGTCTTGGTAACAGGGGAAGCAGGACAGCTATTCTTTGATATCGGTATTGCTCTTTCGGCTTCGGTAATGTTTTCCCTCTTTGCAGCCTTAACTCTGATTCCTATGTTAGCGGGACTGTTTCTCAAACGGTCAGAGGCAGACCAGATGTTATCAGAGGGAGAATATCGGGGTGGCAATTGGTTAGAACGTGCCGTTTACCAAACTTCGGCAATTTTCCGCTTATTCCAAACCAAATTAGAGCAATTTCTCTTAAAAACCGTGCGCTGGTCGTTGGGAAGAGGCAAATTTAAACGTCGCTTGTTAGTTCTAGCACTCCCCATAATCCTATTAGTCACCAGTTTTCAACTCTTACCCCCCGCCGACTACTTACCAGAAGGGAACCGCAACCTAATTCTCTGGCTAGCCGAACCCTTCCCAGGAACGAGTATTCCCGAAGCCGTGGAACTTTCTCAAGCACCAAGAGATTTTATTCGAGAACAACCAGAAATAATGCGTACTATTTACGTACATCGTCCTGGTTTAAGAGCAGTTGCCGGTTTTGTCGAACCAGAATTAGCTACGGGTAATAATCTAGACAATATTGTTAACCGTCTGCGGGAAGCAGGGGCAAATTTCCCTGGTTATCGATTTCTCGTACCCAGACGCGCCTCTATTTTCCAAGACCCTGGTAAAGAATTCGAGGTACAAATTATTGGTGAAGACTTAGCAGAATTAGACCAACTGCAACAACAACTCAGACAACAGATTAGTGAGTTACCAGGAATTCAAAATGTCCGTTCTGATTTCGTTACGGGTGCGCCAGAATTGCAGGTAATTCCCAACCGCGAACGTTTAGCCGAAGCAGGACTATCGGAAGGGGAAATCGGTGAAATGGTACAGGCTGCTTTAGGTGGTTTGCGCGCCTCAGAATTTGTCGATGGTAAACGAGAACTAGATGTTTCTGTCGAGTTGCAAGATACCTTTGTGGACAACCCAGAACAACTACGCCAACTGGCAATTTATAATGGTTCTGGTCAAAGAGTTCAACTATCAGACGTAGCCGAAGTCTTGGAAACCACTGGTGCGGATACGATCAACCACGTCGATTTAGAAAGGTCGATTACCTTAACCACCAGTGTATCCAGAGAAGCACCTTTAGGCGCATTAGTCGATCGCACCGAACAAGAAATCCTCGAACCTCTGCGCCAAGAATTACCTCCTGGTGTACGAGTTGAATTAGCAGGATCGGCGGATGTTTTAGCCGAAACCCTGTTTCAGTTAGGCTCTACTTTCTTATTATCTCTAGTAATCACCTATTTACTCCTGGTTGCTTTATATCGCTCTTTTATCTATCCTCTATTAATTATGGCAACCGTACCCATGGGAATGACTGGGGCATTATTATCTTTAGTAATTGCTAATGCTATCCCTGGTGTAGTCGTTCCTTTAGATATGATTACAGGTTTAGGTTTTGTAATCTTAACTGGAGTAGTAGTCAACAATGCCATTCTACTGGTCGATCGCGCCCTACAACTCCAAGACGAAGGTATGGAATACGATGCTTCTCTCTATTATGCCGTAGGCGATCGCTTACGTCCCATTTTTATGTCCGCAGGAACTAGCGTATTGGGTATGTTACCCCTAGCCGTGCTTCCAGGGAAAGGCGCAGAACTCTATCAGGGTTTGGGGATCGCTTTAACAGGCGGTTTAGCTCTCTCTACTTTCTTAACTCCGACGGTAATTCCTGCTTTGATGGGATTATTACAGGATTTTCAACCTAGAAAGAGTAAGCAAGAGCAAGAGATTCAGAAAGAATCCAGGGAATTAGTTAAGGAGAGAAGTTAATTAGGCGTTGCAAATTTTAGGATCGCCCTGCTGTGAATTTTCAGGCTTTAAAGCTTACGAGCTACAGCGTATTCAGCAACTATAGAAAGCGGACTACATATCTTCCAAAGTTATAAGTAAGGTCACCAAATGTTAAGTAAATCTCAAAATCGGATTTTACGTTTGCTTCTTGCTTTTGCAGCAGGATTCATTTCGGTGTTTCTATTTCACCAGGGAATGTTAGTTTTCTTAAACCAAATTGGTTTTACTCAGTTTACCCCTTATCCAAAAGATCCGACTCAGCCTTTTGGCATTCCTACGATTTGGTCATTGGCATTTTGGGGAGGTGTTTGGGGTATTCTCTGGGCTGTTTTCACTCTTGAGTTCCGTAAAAAACTATCTTATTGGTTAACTGCATTTTTGTTTGGAGCTTTTGCTCCGACTGCTGTATTTTTATTTATCGTTTCACCTCTCAAAGGGCTGCCTATCGCTGGTGGTTGGGAACTCAACTTAATTACTACGGGATTAATGCTTAATGGTGCTTGGGGTCTGGGAACGGCTATATTATTTAAATTTGCGGTCGATCGAGTAAATGCTTTGCAAGGAAAATAATTACTATGACTGACGTATTGAGACGTTATTTATACACGAGTGTATATCCACTCACGGGAGAAACCTTGCAATAGGAGGAATTAAATTAAATACAGATGTTTTGTTTGATGATCCTGTAATATGCGATCGCTGTTTCTCTTAATTATGTAGTGAAATGCGATCGCGCCTTACAACTCCAAGAAGAAGGCATGGAATATGATGCTTCTTTATATTATGCCGAGTTGCGATCGCTTGTGTCCTATTTTCATGTCAGCAGGAACTAGTGTACTGGGTATGTTACCTCTCGCTGTTCTTCCAGGGAAAGGTGCAGAACTCTATCAGGGTTTGGGTATAGCTTTAACAGGTGGTTTGGCTCTCTCTACTTTCTTAAGGTGATTTCCGAGAAAGAGTGTACCTAACTACCGAGGGCTGGAAATCTTTTCAAAATATCGAGACAAGCTTCATTTTTCTAGCAGCTAAACGTAAGTCTTCGATCACAGATTGGCTTAAAGTCATTTTTTGGCTGTTGAACTGAGAGCATTTTACCATTGGGGACTCTCTTTCTCGGAAATCACCCTAGTACAGCAACGAGCAGTCGTGGAAGCGAAACTGCAAGCAGTCTTATCGGAGACGGTCACTACAACTGCCCCCTCCGATACTCTTAGACTGAGTCGGCGACTTCAACGTCATTGGGATGAGTGGTTCACCTTTTTGTCTCATCCAGAAGTCAAACCCGATAACAATGATGCCGAAAGAGCATTACGCCCAATTGTGGTTCATCGAAAAGTCAGTGGCGGGGCAAGGAGTGATTGGGGAGCCCAACTGGTGGCTCAGATGTTCAGCTTTTTGGAGACAATGCGGTTGCAAGGGTCGGAAGCGATCGCCTCTCTAGGTGAATTATTATCTTTGGCTGGTCGAAGTCCCCCTGGACTCGAGATTCCTTAAATCCTCTGGGGCTTGTTTAATAGATTGTTCGCACAAGTCCTCCTCCTCGAGTCTGTTAGCGGATATTGCCCGCTAACATAATTCCCCTTTCGTCTCCCTTTCCTTTACAAAACTGATGTCGCCCAGTGCTTGTCAATAAGACTTCTCTATTGCGGTGAGCAGTGACATAATTATTTCATCAAAAACAAGTAAATAATCATTTGAAAAGTAGTTTTAATCATTAATATAGGTGATTATTACAATGACATTATTGTTATTTATATTCTAGAATTCGAGAATAGCTCTGGATCAAATATGTGAATCATGAAAACCATTGATATCTTAATTGTTGAAGATGAATTATTGATTGCCGAAAACTTGGCGATGAAGCTAGAAAAAATTTAAATATAATGTTACTGACATTGTTTCTTCTGGTAAAGCTGCCATCAAAAAAGTAAATTCTCAAAATCCTAGTTTGATTTTGATGGATATTGCTATTAAAGGAGATATGGACGGGGTTAAAACCGCTGAAGCAATTAGGTTAACCCATGATATACCAATTATTTTCTTAACAGCCTATGCTGACGATAAAACTTTAGAACGGGCAAGTAAAACTGGTTGCTATGGATATATTTTAAAACCATTTAAAGATCGCGAATTACACGCAGCTATCAAAGTAGCACTTAATAAACATAAGGAAGAAAATATAATTCGGCAATCATTACAGGCAAGAATCGAACATCATGCTTCAAAATGTAGTCTTGCAAATATTGACCAGTTAACTAAATTACCCAATCATTTATCTTTAGAAAATTTATTTGAATATATATTATCTGAAAGCGATAATGATTTAACTAATCAATCAACAGAAATTAATCAGCAATCTAGCCCAAGCCAAATAAATCAGGAATTACTAGCCGTTTTTTATTTTGAGATTGACAGATTCAAACGAATATTTAACTCTTTAAGTGACACAAACCGTGATTTATTAATTACAGATATTGCTGAATGTTTAACAAATAGTCTTGTTGAATATGATAATGCTACTGCAACTATCAAATTACAAAATAGTGAATTTGCAATTTTAGTAGCAGGTATCAAGCAACAAACAGAAGCTAAAAATATTGCTGATAAGATTTTGAATCAATTTCGTAAGTCTTTTATCATCAATGATTTAGAATTTTTCTTGACCGCTAGCATTGGCATTGCTTTTTATCCCTTCAATGATAATGACGTGGAGCAATTATTGAAACAAGCTCGACAAGCGATGCAGTATGCTCAGGAACACGGGGGAGATCGATGTAAAGTTTACAGCACATCATTACAATTAATTACTTCAGTAGCAAACGATAATTTATCTATTGAAACAGGATTAAACTATGCTTTAGAACGTCAAGAACTAGAGCTATATTACCAACCAAAAATTGAGCTAAAAACAGGTAAGATTGTTGGTGCAGAGGCTTTAGTTCGTTGGAATCACCCCCAAATGGGCTTGATGATGCCGGATCGTTTTATTCCCATAGCAGAACAAAGCAGCTTAATTGAATCTATTGGCGAATGGGTTTTGGCAAATGCCTGTAAGAAAACACAAGCTTGGCACCAATCAGGATTTGAAGATTTCAGCATTGCTGTAAATTTATCTGGACGGCAATTTAAACAACTAGATCTTTTTCATAAGCTATCACAAATACTTTTCGACTCTACTCTTGAACCTCAATTTCTGGAATTAGAGTTGACCGAAAAGATTCTCGTAGAAAACGAGAAATTAAATATACAGAGACTAAATTTTATTAAAAAGCTAGATATAAAAATTTCATTAGATGACTTTGGTACTGGATATTCATCCTTAGGTTATCTTCAACAATTCCCTTTCGATATTTTAAAAATAGATCGCTGTTTCATTAGCAAAATCGATCAAAATCCCAAAAATGCAGTAATCACAAAATCCATTATTGAAATGGCGCATCAACTGGATTTACAAGTAGTTGCTGAAGGAGTAGAAACCGAATCCGAATTGGCATATCTTGTCGATTGTAAATGCGATCGAGTACAAGGATATCTGTTTAGTCGCCCATTATCAGTCAAAGAATTTGAGCAGTTATTATTCAGCAATAAACGCTTCGAGATTCCCAATTCAGAATTACTAACACCAGATGTTTGATTATTAAATACTCATCTCATGATTGTGATGATACTGCAATGAAAACTAAATTGCGATCGCATAATACGATCGAAGTCTACTCCTATACACAAAAATTATCACGCCAGTTTCTGATACTCGCGGGTGCTTTAAGCACTATCGCATTGGCTATTATTCCTGGTTTTGCGGAGGAAAATCTTCGAGCTAATCCATCAAAAGTAATCAAGCAGCAGATAAATTCTCCCATATCAAACTCAGAAATAAATATTGTTAAAGTCGGAGTAATGGCAATCAGGGGAGTGGAAAAGACAAAGCAAAAGTGGCAACCTACCATTGATTATTTAAGCCAAAATATTCCTGGTTATACCATTTCTCGAAACTAGCTAGAAAGATAGCAAATTAATTTTTATTAATTAAAATTCTTCAAACCCTTACTATGTTTAGTTTTTGAATTTTAAATTTTTAATTTTGAATTAAAACTAAGTCTCCAATGACTTTTGAGAACTGGTATTATAACTTTCAATTAGAACCATTAAAATTTGACAATCTTGAAGAATTAATCGTCAATCAACAAGTCGATTTTGTCTTGCCCAATCCTGGGATGTACGTGGAGTTGGAATGGGTATATGGGGCTAGACGGATCGCCACTCTGCAAAATCTACGTTTAGGTAAACCCTATACTCAATTTGGGGCTGTAATTTTTCGTCGTCAAGACCGCACAGATATTCAAGAATTAAAAGACTTGAAAGGCAAAAGGTTTATGGCTGTCAGCCAAATTGCTTTTGGTGGTTGGCAGATGGCCTGCGAAACATTAGAAAAAGCTGGAATTAAAGCCTCTAGTTTTAAAGAAGTTAAGTTTGGTGGTAGTCACGATGCCGTAGTTTATGCCGTACGAGATGGTTTGGTCGATGCAGGAACAGTACGTACCGATACCTTAGAGCGTATGGCTCAGGAAGGCAAAATAAAGCTTAATGATTTTGTCATTCTTAATCCCCAAACCCAACATGGAGAGAGCTTCCCTTTTGCCCTAAGTACTCAACTATATCCAGAATGGCCCTTTGCCATGATGCCTCATGCTGATTCCGAGTTGGCTGAGCAAGTGGCGATCGCCTCGATCGATATGCCTCCTGATATTCCCGCAGCAATAGCAGGCAAATACCATGGCTGGACGATACCTGCAAACTACCAACCCGTCCACGATACTCTCCGACATCTGCGGGTTCGTCCCTATCAAGATTGGGGCAAAGTAATTTGGGGAGAAGCTATCTACCAATATCGCTATTGGTTGGGATTTGCTAGTTTAACAATTTTTGGTCTGACCTATGGTGCTGTTTATTTAATACAACGTAAGCGTAATGAATCGCAATTGATGGAAACTCAAGAGGAGTTGAGAAAGTCAAAGCAGCTTTTACAACTGGTAATGGATAATATTCCGCAGTTTATTTTCTGGAAAGATCGTAACTCGGTATATCTAGGTTGTAATCAAAATTTTGCCCAGGTAGCGGGAATCGATCGTCCAGATAATATTAAAGGCAAAACTGACTACGATCTAGCCTGGAAACAGAAAGAAGCAGACTTTTTTCGAGATTGCGATCGCAGGGTAATGGAATCCAATACCGCAGAATTGAGTATTGTAGAACCTCAACTTCAAGCAGACGGCAAAGAAGCTTGGCTAGAAACTAATAAAATTCCGCTCCATGATGCGGAAGGAAAGGTAATTGGCATTTTAGGTACTTTTCAAGACATTACCCTGCGCAAAGAAGCCGAAGTTGCCCTAAAGCAATCCAAAGAAGAATTAGAATCCCGTGTTGCTGAACGTACTCAAGAACTTGCCCAAGCTAAAGAAAAAGCCGAAGTTGCCAACCAAGCTAAAAGTGAATTTCTCTCCAGCATGAGCCATGAATTACGGACTCCCCTCAATGGTATTTTAGGCTATGCTCAAATTCTGAGGCGCGATCGCTCTTTAACCCCCCATCAAAGCAAGGGTCTAAAAATCATTCATGATAGTGGCAATCACTTATTAACCCTAATTAATGACATCCTAGATTTATCAAAAATCGAAGCACGTAAGCTAGAACTTTGCCCTACAGATATTCATCTCGAAACCTTCTTGGCTGGAGTGGAGGGCATTGTCAAAATGCGAGCAATGGAAAAAAATATTAGGTTTAAATGTCAAGCTTTAACGAGAAGAAACTCAACGTCAAATTGTTGGTTATCGAGGTGAGAAAAAACACATCCTAGTAGTAGATGACAAAGAAGAGAATCGCTTGGTACTGCAAAATATGCTTGAACCATTAGGGTTTAAGGTGAGTTTAGCAGATGATGGTCAACAAGAAATCGATTTTGCCCAAGAGCTTAAACCCGACTGTATTTTGACTGATTTAGTAATGCCAGTCAAAACAGGATTTGAAGCAGTTAAGGAAATCCGTAAGCTACCTGAAATAAAAGATGTAGTTATCATCGCTATTTCTGCTAGCGTGCTGGATATGGATCGAAAAAAAAGTCGTATTCTCGGTTGTGATTCCTTTTTGCCCAAACCAGTTGATGAGACAAATTTACTAGCTGCCTTACAAGAGTATTTACAGTTGGATTGGATTTACGAAGAGATAGAAGAATCCAGTTCAGCTCATCTTACAACGACAGAAGCTACTGCTAATCAAACTGTGATTGCTCTCCCACCAGAAGAGATAGAAATCCTCTACGAGCTAGCAATGTTGGGGAGTATGAAAAAAATCCAAGAAAGAGCAATTTATCTTGAGGAATTAGACGAACAGTACGCACCGCTTGCTAACAAACTCAAAGAATTGGCACAGGGATTTCAGGAAAAAGCGATCGTTAATCTAATCGAGCAATATCTGCCTTAAATACCTATTTATTATTCAAAAATTAGATATCAATATCAATTAACATTATGCTTAAAGGTTATCAAATTATTCGACAAATTTATGAAAGTACCAATTCTATTATTTATCGAGGAATTAGAAAACAAGATCGTACTTCTGTAATTCTTAAAGTTCTCAAAGAAGATTATCCGACACCAGAAATAATTACTCGTTATCGACAAGAGTATGAAATAACTCGATCTTTAGATACTACAAGAGTAATTAAGACCTACGATTTGCAACCTTATAATCATGGATTGGCAATGGTTTTAGAAGATTTTGGTGGTGAATCTTTAAGACTTTTGTCAGCTCGAAATCCTGTTAAGCTAGAAGAATTTCTAACTATTGGTATCAAAATTGCTGCTAGTATAGCTGATATTCATGCTGCTGATGTAATTCATAAAGATATTAATCCCAGTAATATTGTTTTCAATCCCCAGACTGGGAAGTTAAAATTAATTGACTTTGGCATTTCGACAATTTTTTCGCGGTCAAATCCGAGCCTCAAACATCCTAATAGTATTGAAGGTACTCTGGCATATATTTCTCCCGAACAGACAGGGAGAATGAATCGAACCCTAGATTATCGCACCGATTTTTATTCTTTAGGGGTGACTTTTTACGAATTACTCACCCAACAATTACCTTTTACTAGTACTGAAGCGATCGAATTAGTTCACGCTCATCTTGCCAAACAACCCATTGCTCCAGATCGAATTAATCCTGCTATTCCCCCTATAGTTTCCCAGATTGTCGAGAAGCTAATGGCAAAAACTGCCGAAGAACGCTACCAAAGTTCGCTGGGGTTAAAGGCAGATTTGGAAAAATGCCTAGTGCAATGGCAAAACCAAGGCAAGATTGACAACTTTAGTCTAGCCGAACGAGATATTGCGGATAAGTTTCAAATTTCGTCAAAAATTTACGGCAGAGAAGCGGAAATTGCCAGTTTACTTGCTGTCTTTAATCGCATCAGCGAACTACCGACAGATATTAATTCAGTTAGCCAGAATTCATTGAAGGAACTGGTGATGGTATCGGGCTATTCTGGCATTGGCAAATCTTCTCTAATTGGGGAACTTTATAAATCGATTACCCGCCAAAAAGGTTATTTTATCAAAGGTAAATTCGACCAGATTCAAAGAAATATTCCCTTATCAGGTTTTGTTTGGGCGTTGAGCAATTTAATCGAGCAATTACTCAATGAAAGCGATCGCCAGTTACAAATCTGGAAAACCAAAATACTCTCAGCTTTAGGGGAAAAAGCCCAAGTAATTATTGATGTTATTCCCAATTTAGCCAAAGTAGTTGGCAAACAACCGACAGTTCCCGAATTATCAGGGAAGGAAGCTCAAAATCGTTTTAATTTACTATTTCAACAATTTATTCAAGTTTTTTGTAGCGCAGACCATCCCTTAGTTATTTTTCTTGATGATTTACAGTGGGCTGATTCTGCCTCTTTAAAATTAATTCAACTATTAGTGAGTCAAGCCGATACTGGCTACTTGCTCTTAATTGGTGCTTATCGGGATAACGACATTACTCCCGCTCACCCTCTTACCAATACCCTAGAACGAATCGAAGAACAGAACGGAACAATTCACAATATTGTACTCAAACCCCTAAGCTACGAAGATTTAAACAATTTAATTGCCGATAGTCTTTTGAGTACTCCAGCAACAGTTGCTCCCTTAACGGATTTAGTCTATCAAAAAACCCAAGGCAATCCCTTCTTTAGTATTCAATTCCTGCAATCTCTATATCAAGATAAACTCATTACTTTTGACTATCAACAGGGTTGTTGGCAATGCGATTTAGCTGGGGTTAAAACTAGCTCTTTGACTGATGATATCTTAGAGTTTACGATCGCCCAATTACGCAAATTACCCACCGCTACTCAGGCAATTCTCCAAAAAGCTGCCTGCATCGGCAATAAATTTGACCTAGATACTTTAGCAATTATTAATCAAAAATCTCATACCCAAACCTTGAAGGCATTATGGACAGCTTTAGAAGTAGAAGCGATCGCGCCTTTGACTCAAACCTATCAATTTATTGTCGATGAAAATACTCAAGCCGATGAAAATACTTCATTAGTTTTTACTTATAAATTTATCCACGATCGCTTGCAACAAGCCGCTTATAATTTAATTCCCAGTAGCCAGAAACTGTCACTTCATTATCAAATCGGAGAATTACTCTTACAAAATACCCCTCAAGATCGACTGGAAGATAATATTTTTACAATTGTCAATCAGCTAAATCAAGGTTTAAGTTTAATTACAGAATCTAGTAAGAAGTATCAATTAGCTCAATTCAATTTAATTGCTGGTAGTAAAGCCAGAACTGCTACGGCATATAGTATTGCCCTGGATTATTTAACTCATGGAATTGAATTATTGCCTGAAGCTAGTTGGCAGCAGAACTACGAACTAACCTTGGCTTTATATCAAAAAGCCACCGAAACAGCTTATCTGAATGGCAACTTCGAGTTAATGGCAAGATTAGCTCAGGTTGGCAAAGAAAATACTGATAATAAATTAGATCGAGTTCCTTTTGATGAGATTCAGATTCAAGCATATGTAGCTAACAATCAACCCCTACAAGCGATCGCTCTTTCCCTGCAAGTTCTAGAATCCTTTGGCATCTCTTTTCCTCAAGAACCAACTAAGTCAGATATAGAGTCAAGTTTTGCCGCAGTTCGGGCTAATTTAGCCAGTCAAACAGTAGAAGAATTAGTCAATTTACCAGTCATGGTCGATCCTTGGTCACTGGCAGCTATGCAGGTAATGGGGAGAACTTTTGCTGTAGTAATGCTGGCAACTCCTCAATTAATGCCCTTACTGGTGCTAAAAATGGTTAGTATGTCAATTAAATATGGCAACACTAAAGTTTCACCTGCTGCCTATGCTACCTATGGTTTGATTTTGTGTGGAACGGTAGATGAGATTGATACTGGTTATCGATTTGGCAAACTTTCTCTGGAATTATTAAATCGTATTGATGCTCAAGAATTCGCTGCCAAAACATTAGCCCGATTTCATGGTGGAGTCAGACATTGGCGAGAGCATCTAAAAGTCACCTTAGATGAAATTAGGGAAACATATCAGGTTGCTTTAGATATAGGCGATTTGGAATATGCTTCTATTTGTCTGCAAGTATATAGCTCTCATGCTTACTTTTGCGGTCAAGAATTAAATCGACTGGCAGCAACCATGGCAGCTTCCAGTCAAGCTATCTTGAAGCTCAAACACGAGGGATTTTTCACTTGGAACGAGATCTATCGCCAGCACGTTCTCAATTTATTGGGGGAATCAGAAGATCCTTGTAGTTTAATCGGCACTGCTTACAACGAAGAAATTAGCTTGCCCAAACATTATCAAGTCAATAATCTCTTCGCTATTTTCATTGTTCATTTGTTTAAAGCGATCGCCTGTTATTTATTCGAGCGGTTCGATTTAGCTGTAGAAAATTTGCTTATAGCAGAAAAGTATCTCAATTCTGTACGGGCGATGGTTTTTTATGGTGAATTTTATTTTTATGACTCTTTAGCTCATTTAGCAGTGTGGCAAGAAAGTAATCAAAGCGATCGCCGACAAATTTTGGAGCGAGTCGAGAGCAATCAAACTAAGATGCAACAGTGGGCAAATTCAGCCCCCATGAACTATCAACATAAATTCCAACTTATAGAAGCAGAAAGACATCGCATCTTAGAAGATCGTCTGCAAGCAATAGAATTGTACGAACTCGCTATAGCAGGAGCCAAAGAACACGAATATATCCAAGAAGAAGCACTAGCTCAAGAACTAGCCGCTAAATTCTATCTAAAATGGGGCAAAGAAACCATTGCCCAAACTTATCTGCTCAACGCTTACTATGGTTACAATTATTGGGGAGCAAAAGCAAAACTTCAACATTTAGCATCTAGCTATCAAAATTTACTTACTTCTGGTGTTTGTAAAATCTCGATTTCTACAGATACCAACGAGACTATTACTCCTGATTGACTGACAAAAGATAAATAAAAAACCCCGAAGTATAGATTATTAAAGGACTGAGGGGTTAAAAGTATTTTTGGGGGAGTCAGTATTCTAAAATTAGATACCACTCAAAATAGAAAAATACTGTGAAAAAAACTCCCGTCTTTACAATGCCCTGAATCAATGGATGAGTCAACCTGACGATTGGTTACATTTGTGTCATTTGAAAACCTCTATTTGGATGATAGTTGCTCTAATACATACTGGAAGTGTAAATCTGACAAAATGGTCAATGTATATCCCCTGTCGAGGTAAATTTGCTCAAAGTAGACAAAGACGTATCCAACGCTGGCTCAATAATCCTCGTATCAATGTCCATCGACTTTATAAATCACTAATTCAGACTGCACTTGCTAATTGGACAGAAGAAAGTCTGTTTTTGGCGTTAGATACCTCGTTATTTTGGGATGAGTATTGTTTAGTACGTCTTTCAGTAATTCATCGTGGCAGAGCTTTGCCAGTAATCTGGAGAGTCATGAAACACAACAGTGCCAGCATTTCATTTACTGATTATCAGGAATTGATTAGACAAGCTCAAACTAGATTACCAAAAGGTATAAAAGTAGTTTTACTAGCAGATAGAGGTTTTGTTCATACTGAACTAATGACCATGTTGACTAATCAATTAGGGTGGCATTACCGAATCAGAATCAAGAGCAACAATTGGATTTGGCGTGGTAATTGGTGTCAACCAAAAAACTTTCACCTTAATCGTGGAGAAGCAATCTGTTTGCACAATGTACGAATACACAAAGGAGAATTTTACGGCAAAGTTCATGTAATTATTGGTCGTAACAATGTTAATGGCGAGCTTTGGGCGATTGTTAGCAATGAAAAAACCACACTAAAAACTTTTGCTGAATATGGACTACGCTTTGACATCGAAGAGAACTTTTTGGATGACCAATCAGGCGGATGGAATGTTCAAGGCTCGATGATACGTGATGTCTGCGCTTTGTCTCGATTGTGGTTCATTTTAGCTGTTACTACTCTCTATGTCAGCGCACAAGGCGTAGCTGTAGTTGATAGCGGTAAGCGACGATGGGTTGACACTCATTGGTTTCGAGGTAACAGTTATTTCCGTATTGGTTGGGACTGGGTTAAAGCTGCACTCTTGAATGGTTGGAAATTAATTCGTTCTGTGACCTTCTCCAGTAATCAAGATCCAACTCCTGCTATGGCATCACTTCAACAACACCAACAACGGCTTTATCAGTTGGAATTTCAAGTTCAGACTTATTCCTACAATATTTCCTAAAAGTTTTGTCAGTCAATCAGGTTAGAAGACACAGATAAGGGTAAAGAACTTAAAAAACGTGTCAGCAAAGTCGCTTCTGAATTAGCTAAGTATGCAGCCAAGACAGCTATTGAGTTTATTCCTGGTGGCTTTGTCAAACCTGAAGTAGTAGATATTGTCGCTGGTGGATTACGTCCTTTAGATGCTAATGACGAGCAGTTTAAATTTATTAATCGGTTTGAATTAGAGTTTGATGATCTTGTTAAAGCTTATTTAGGGGATGACAACAATTATTTAGTGGTGTTCATTGACGATCTCGATCGCTGTTTGCCAGAGACTGCCATTTCAGTTATGGAAGCACTCAAGCTGTATTTGGATCGAGCCAATTGCATATTCGTAATTGGTACAGAAAGCAGCATTATCGAGGAGGGTATTAAGCAACGCTATAAAGATAATCCTCGTTTATCTGCCAAGGAGTATCTAGAAAAAATTATTCAGTTGCCTTTCGTTATGCGTGGTATTGACACTAATAATGCACTCTCATTATTAGAGCCATACGAAAAAACAATCAATTATCGACAGGACGAAGCTATTCGGACGCTGATTGTCGAGGGAACAAAATGTAACCCACGTCGCATTAAGCGTTTTATCAATGCTTTTTGGGTACTTTCGGCGATCGCAACTTATTCCCCAAATGGAGCAGCAGTTACACTATCCGAGGAAGAGCAGAGAAATCTGGCGAAAATTCTGCTGATTCAAATGCGTTTCCCTAAACTCTACTATGCTCTAGTGGAGGACTTTGGATTAATCGCTGACCTCACAGCTATTTGCCAAAAGGATGCCAGCGATCGAGATTCTGCTCTTGCTTTAAAACCTAATATTTATAAACAGTTCTATGAAGATAAAGAAGTCAGAAACTTTATTGTTAAAACAAGCCAAATTCCTTGTCAACAAGAGCAGATTATGAGGTGGGTTCTCCTAACTAAAGGACAACCAATTGCTAATAATAAATTGCTGTAAGTATATCCACAACGACGAAATCCTTGCTTGGTAATCGTTGTAGACGCTGTGGACGAGAAAACACTAACTGGACTATATTTACTTCTGTGCAAACTTAAACGACAGCCAGAAACAGAAATGAGCGCTCGCGCTACTTCCTCAACCAAACTAAAATAGAAAGATGATTCACTCACTCAAACCCATGAGTATCATCAAAATCGTCAGCATCGATCAATATATACTAGCTGTTTACTACACATCATACGACTGCTACAAATACAGCATCATTGATGACTATGGGGTAGTCTACGAACCCGATGACATTTTCTACTCAAGTGAAGCCGCAGAGCGTGAAGGAAGAGAAGCAATAAATACTGTTTCCAGTTAGTTAGTCAGCGATCGCCAATTCATCGGAAAAAAGGGGGACGAACCCCCAACAGAAACGAATCAGCCACCAACAACAGGCGCAAAGAAGACGGGACAAGAGGAAGCAGGAACAGAACCAAAAGCGACCGAGACAGGAACAGACGCACACCACCAAGAACCACGCCGACGAACCACCACAAACGACGCACCACGAGAGAACGAAGAACCAGGAAGCAGAGAAGCAACCCGAACGGCAAACGAACCAGCAGCAGCACGATTCGGGAAAAACGCCACGACGACCCACCGAGAAAAAGAGTGAAAGGAAGGACGCAGCGACACAAACGACGCACCAACGGCACGCGCACAGGGAACAACCCAGGACACGAAAGGAGCAGGACAAGGAACGGGAGACGAAGCAACCGCACAAGCACCAGCAGGAAGAGAAACGAGAAAAGACACGACGAAAAACCCCCGAAAGGAAAAACAACACCGTCTCTTAAAGCGGGGGCGTAGCGAAGGCAAGGGCAAGGCGGGCAAATTAAAAAATGCGATCGCTTCCACAAAAAAATAGCCCGACGCAGCTCGTGTAACCCTTGCCGAGCGTTACGGGGTCTGGGGTGTCCCCAGATAACAAACCGCCTGGGGCGACATCTTTGCCCCCGCTATACTTGAATTGCTGTGTGATAATCAACGAAGCCGAAACTGGGGGAAGCGTAGCGACCGAACCCCAGAGGGGATGAAAGGGGGAAAACAATAAAACCGCGAAGCGACCACTAATAATTAAAGCGATCGCTCTGTACCAAAAACTGGAAAAGAAAATCATCAGGATTAGATTTTTCTCTCTTTGTATAATTCCCCTCCACTTGTTTGGCACTTAACTACATCATCGGCATTAAAAGCGTAAGGCTGTCATCAAATCTCTTCAGAGTATTCTTGATTTGGAGCGACTTTTTCCTTTATTTCTTCCATAGACAAGATAGTCCATGTTTCTGTATTTACTTCAGATCCATTATCTATATCTACATTGAATGTATCACCTGGATTATTTGATTTAATAGTTTTGTATAATGAACCTTTTATATAAATATAGATTCTCTCTAAATCATGGTTTTTTGTTTTAAAAACTTCCAGTTGTATATCCTTATTTAGATCTATTTCTAAAGATTGTGAAGATAATTTTTCAGTTATTGCTGTTGGAATATCATTCTCTCTTTCTATTATTCTACAAACCTCATCTTCTGCTAAATATATTTCTCCTTCAGGATTTCGATAGCCATGAGTAATGTGTAGCTCTCCAGATTTTCCTTCTTTTATTATTGTGTAAATTCTCATTATTCTTATTGGCATTTTAAGTTTTATATATTAAATTGTTCTCTGTTTGTATTTCCAAAAACTATCTTTAATCTAACCAATATTTGACGAATCATTATCAAAAAGAATAGAAATATGTCTCTTAGTAAAATTCTCAAGTATTTTCTAAAAAGTAAGTTTTCACTGTGTTCTGTGTCTCAAAATAAGGTGAGTATCTGACTCAGGAAACAAATAGATTAGCTACAAAATTAATGTGTACGCGATGGTGACTATGCTCGATTTCACGGATATGTTTTAACCGTTCTATTACCTATTCAACCATAGCTATTCTACGTAGTAAATGATTGTCGCAGATCACAATTATTTGTATTGCTAATTAATAGAATAAGACGACAGAAAACAAAAAGGTAACTTAAATGAAACTAATTAAATCAATTGCAATAGTCGCCACATTTTTAACCGTATCGTTTTCCAGTTCAAAGTCCGTATATGCGCAGAATATAGATCCAGTAGTTAATGCAGCAGTAGAAATAAGTGCCGAAGTATTGAAAGAAGTTGATACGTCTACAAAAGAAGCTGATATAGATAAAGCATTACGTGCCAAAATACTACAAGACGACTATTGGGACTTCTGGCAACTTATCCGTGGTAAAACAACTGATTTAACTATGGCTCTACATGGAATTGAAACGGAAGTTATGTTTAAGGACTTGGAATTATTCAACAAAAAAGAGTTCAAGAACTATAGAAAAGTTCACCAAGCGGCTATTTTAGATGTCTCAGGAGCGACCGAAGCTGTATGTTTGGGTGTCAACCAATACCCAGACAAATGCATAAAGATGATGGAAAATGTATTAATTCTAACTGGTTTATACGAATGGCAACTAGAGTCAATCGAAGAAGTCTACGCGAATACCAATAAGCCTAAGAAAGTACGCAACAAAATCCTTGCTATCTTAGGCAATCCCGATAACATTAATATAGATACAAAAAAGTACGAACACTTGAATAAGTAATACATTATAATAAAAAAAAATATGGATACGTAATGTTAACCTAAATAAGATTTTTAGTTGGCACAGATGTAACCAGGCAACTGTTTGACTCATCCATTGTAAAGACGGGAGTTTTTTTCACAGTATTCTTCTATTTTGAGTGGTGTCTAGATTTTAAAATACTGACTTCCCACAAAGTTTTTTTAGAGGGTGTTTGAGAAGTTATTTTTTACACAAGTTTAGTTCTTGATTCTGCCCTTCAATAGCTTCTAATTCAAGGTTTTTAATTTGTCTTTTGTCAGTCAATCAGGATTTAAACTACTTTATACTTGATAGTTATTACAATGCCTGTGAGACTTAGCAGTCTCCTTTTTTTTGGGAAAATCACAATCCTGCGATCGCACCAAATCTATAGCCACACCACGATAAACTTCTACTGCCTTACACTCAGTTCGTCTCGCTGATCGCTCGGTTTATTTCGGCTGCCTCCAAGAGCGAAAATTATAGCATACAGCAGTCGTCACAGGCGGTTGGGGCTATTTGTTATTTTGGTTTTTGTGGTAGCCCCTTTGGTTAATTTGGGTCGGTGCGGTGCGCCAGAAAATTATTCGTTTAAACCTCAAAATTACTGTGGGCGCACCGACCTCCCATCGTTCCTTTGTGTCTGTATGCTTCTGAAAACGTAATGGGTGTCGGCAGCCTTAGCAGTGGGTCGATCTTCCTGCCTCGCGACGCGATCGCGGGGAGAGAGAGAAGAGAGTGGATGGGTGGGGGTGTTTCCTCTGCTTCGCGCTTGTGGCGCGGGTTGGTCGGTGCGGGTTGTCGTCTGCGCTGCTGGTTTGTCGGCGGGGGCGTGGGGTTTGCCCCTCCTCGGTAGCTTGCCCCTGCTGTTTTTCCCGTGCCTTGCCCTTCTGGTTTCCGCCCCTGGCTGCGGTGTTCCGTCTGTGGCTTATGTGGGGTTTTTGTGTTCCTCGCTTGCTCGGCTGCTGGTCGCTAAGCGTCGTCCTCTCGCCTTTCCTCGCGGTCTGTTTCTTTCCCTTTGTTCTTTTCTTATTATACCATAAATAAATGGAAGAATAAAACTTTTTTTCGGGGTTCTTTTTCGCTCTGTTCCTTGGCTGGCGGGGCAAACGAAGGTTGTCTATTGCTCGCTTCGCTCACACCCCACCCACCACCCCAAATTAGGCAGCGATCGCTTTAGTCTTGGTTATGTAATCTGACAATTTATCAAAGCCCAACCACCTTAAAACCCCGTAGGCGTGTTTACAACAGGCTTTCTTGCCACCGAATATCATTATCTGATTTTGGTAATCGTGACATTCACAATCAAAACCATCTTCGTAAACAAAAACGCTATAAGCTGTACTCTTTCTAGGGTTGATCACTCTAAAATGTTCTCTATTCACTTGTGCCACACACAGCGATCGCGATTGTTCGATTCTCCAATCTACAAAATGCTGCTTGAATGCTTTCTTTGAAATAAATGTCGGTCTTTGTCCTTTGATTTGGACGAAGCAAACCTTGTACCAAACCTCAAACCTGGCGATCGCCCAATGTTTAACATTTAGTATTCTTGCTGCTGCTGTTCTCGAATAGACAAAATTATTTGAATTAATCATTGCTTGTTTCCTTTATAGTTCCTGTTGTTATTATACCATTTTTAAATGGAAAATTACGTTTTAAATATGGTATTGTCACTTGAATCATAAAGTGGCACTAATGGAAGCATAAGATGGCACTTTTTTAGGGTCTAAAAACTAATAAATTCGTCAACTAACTCTTTTTGATGCCTCTCATTTTTGAAGCATAAAGTGGCACTAAGTAAAAAAGAGAATCATAAAGTGGCACTAAATAAATTAGTATTTGAGAGAGCGATCGCTTTATATAAAGTGTTGTCTTTAGTTGTGATGAATGGTCTCATAGGTACTTGAAGGAGCATAATTACGTTTGTTAACTTAAGAAAAGTGCCACTTTATGCTTCCGTTAGTGCCACTTTATGATTCAAGTGACAGGTATTATTTAGATGGAACTATTGAAATGTACGAGCAATGAAACTAGAAATTACTGTTACTAAAGAAGACTTATATCAAGCGGTAGAAAATCTAATTTACGACCAGCTAGACGAAGATACTTTTTCTAATGATGAGGCGATCGCAATCATAATCAAACAACATATTGAATCCCAAATTGAAGACATTATAAGTAATCCTGAAAACCATCTAAATTCAGATGAATTATCGAGAGTAAATCAGAATGTTTATCTTTCTGATAACGCCTACAAAAAGATGATGGATCGAGATATCCCCTATCCTGCTTAATTCCATTAAAAAAAGGAATAGTTCCGCTTAAAAATGGTATAATTACAGTGGAACTATTCAAAACAACAAGCAATGTACGACTTAAATAAAGCATCAGAAACAATCAAAGATTCATACTTCACTCATGAATCAATTACTACCGAACAAATCAAGAAAGAACTAACTAATTATCTAGATGAATTAGTAGAAGAAATAAATAACGATCCTCTCTACTTCTTCAGAGATAACCATCAATTTTGGAGAAAGTTAGACAAAGTAGCTCTAGCTGAAGAACAACAACAACAACTAGACAACGTAGCTTAAGTTAACAATTCCCTCTCTTCGGGGAGGGATAATATTTTACTAGGGGATAAATGAAAAATGATGACACCAGAACAAATTGAGGCAATCCTAGAATCCAACTCTAGAGCCATTGCATCTAACAGTGATGCGATCGCAGAAAGCAGAAGACAAGTTAGCGCACTGTATCAACTAACCGCAGAGTTAGCCAGAGACAGAGCCACAATGTTTGATATTCTTCGGGGAATGAATGAGGACAGGGTTAGAACCTCTGAGAATATCGCCTCACTTGCCGAGAACGTAGCAGCACTGAATCAAAATGTAGCCCGAATCGCCGAACATTTAGAACAACGGGAAGGGTAAAACTAGACGAGCG
>JASJEI010000162.1 GCA_030064795.1 Pleurocapsa sp. MO_226.B13
AAAAAAGCAAGCCGAACTGAATTTTGTACTCTACCTGTATCGGAATTTCCATCTGGATCTGGTTCGTATCTAATTTGAATTTGAATCAGTTGAGGAATATATCGCCCCGCACCTAAAACAATTCCTGCTCGTTTTCGCGTCTTTTTAGTTCCAGTAATAAAGCGTAGCTTCCAGCTACCAATTAAATCCGAAAAAGAATAGTCGATTTTTTCTTTTTTTGCTAACTTTTCTAAGTAAAGTAAAGACTCAACTACTTGAGATGAATCTGGTAAATCCGATCGCTCGCTGGTTAAACTTGCTGCTCGTTCTATTAGAGATAATTGGCTTGATGTCATTAGATAATTCGTTTTCTAATTGAAACTATTAATTGAAAAAATTAAACTTTAGTCAAGGGAAAGATTAACTATTGTCAATTATTTTCTGACTTTTAAACTTAAAGAGACAATTGCTCAAAACAAATATATGAGTAATTTAATAACTTTAAAGATATTTAAACTAATTCGCTCTGAGGATAAACTTTCATAGCCGTTTTAGGTGATTTTCATTGTCACTAGATAAAATCAGGGATTGAGGATCAAAATATTACTTCTCCAAAAAATTACCATCAATATCGCCAAGTTTGATAAATATACTTACAATAATAATTTGTCCTCTTGAAACTGGTTAATGACGAAGATGCAATTAATCAAGGTTTAAATTTAATCAGGTAAATGTATATTTAATCACAAAGCGAAATATTACAAGATTTATTAAAAATATAGTTGGTTATGTCATTAGCTACAAAATTATTGGGTTTATTCGGTCTGAAAACCAAGGAAAAAGTTCCCTATTGGCTTAAACTTAGTACTAAAGTACCAAGATGCATCTATTATTTTGGGCCTTTTGATAGCCCCTTAGAAGCAAGAGCATTACAAGGTGGCTACATCGAAGATCTGATGGCAGAAAATGCTTTGGGGATACATATAGAGTTAGAACAATTTCCGCAACCTCCAAATCTAACCATTTATGACGAAGAAGAACTTTAATCCGATCTGGCTGGGACTGGCGAATTGGTCAACAATAAATCAGAAATTATCTTGCATAAGCTGACTTATAGTTAACTATTTAATTAAGAGTAGATAACATTTAGCTTTTAAGATCGTGTTTAAAAAAATACTAAGCAGCCTAAATCGTGGTCATAACTGGTCGTATTTAATAATTTGTAGTTTAATGGCGATCGCCATAATCCTAAGCGACATTCAACCCCTAAATTCTCAGGTAGTAGCTACCAGCGAACAAACTAATCGACCGATAGAGCAATTAGTCGATCTCGAACAATTCTCCAATATGGTTAGCAATTTAGAAGAAAAGTGGGAACGAGATTACGAAGGTTATTTCAACCGTAATTTTTCTCATCGTTCTAGATCGGCAAAAAAAATTGCCAAGCGTCTAACCGAGATTAAAGAGCAAACCAGTATTAATCCTGCGGTAATTTGGGCAGTCCCCCAAGACGATTTCCTGCAATTAATGCTAGTTACTCCTGACAATCAATTTGTTACCGAAAAAGTCCGAGGCGCACCCCGTGAAAGATTAATCAAAAGAATTAACGATCTAGAAATAGGAATTAGCGATCGCCAATCGCTGCAATATTTTCCTCCTGCAAGGCTAATTTATAATTGGCTATTCAAACCCCTAGATCCTTATCTAGAAGCCGAACAAATCGATACTGTTTTGCTTTGCACTGGCCCGACTCTGAGATCTTTACCCTTTGCTGCCTTACACGACGGCGAACGGTTTGTCATCGAGAAATATAATCTAGCTCGCATACCCGCGTTTAGTCTGACAGATACCAGCTACGAACCCCAAGCCAACCGAAGAGTTTTGGCAACGGGGGCATCAGAATTTAGTGACTTACCAGCTTTACCAGGGGTAGAAGTAGAACTAAATACCATCGTGCCGAAAATCTGGTCTGGACAGAAAATATTAAACCAAGACTTTACCGTCGAGAATCTCAAACAAGCTCATCAGTCGGGAGGTTTTGATATTATCCATATTGCTTCCCATTCTAGATTTAATCCTGGCGCACCAGAAAATTCTTTTATCAAGTTTCAAAATCAAAAATTAAGCTTAGACCAAATCGCCGATTTAGAATTAGATTTACCCCAAGTCGATCTCTTGGTTTTGAGTGCCTGTGAAACTGCTTTAGGCGACGAAGACGCAGAATTTGGCTTTGCGGGATTTGCTATGCAAGCAGGAGTAAAATCGGCATTAGCTAGTTTGTGGACAATTAATGATGCGGGGACAGTCGTGTTGATGAGTGAGTTTTATCAGCAGTTACGAAATACTCCAATTAAATCAGAAGCTTTAAGAAAAGCTCAACTAAATATGCTCAAAGAGAAAGTCTATGTCGAAGGGACAAAAGTCAAGGGTTCGGAAGTAGAAGTAAATTTACCTGCCGATACCAGCGAACTAGAATCAGAAAACTTCAATCATCCTTTCTATTGGGCGGGATTTACGATTATTGGCAATCCTTGGTAAATATTTAAAATGCTAAAATGCGATCGCTTTATGGGATCAACTATCAATAATGTTGTCTGGTGGAAAGATGAACTGGGCAGCAGCAGCAACTAAGATAGACTTATCCTGACGATAAGCGAGTAATCTAGTTACCCTCTCTTGATTCCAACCCAAGCGATCGCTTTTTTGTGCTACCAGTGCTGATAAAGCCAGACGACGTAATTTTTCATCTTCACTCTTGGCTAAAGTGGTTTCCAAATGGTGCAAGCGATCGATATCTGGGCGATGACAGGCGCATACAATTGCATTTTCTGCCATAACTAAAGCATCGGGATTTAATTCCCCTCGCTTACTCAAGTCCAACAAAAATTCTCCTAACTCATCCCAAGGAAGAGAAGCAACGGCTAGTTTTATTTGTAAAGAAATAGTAACAGGAGCGATCGCCAGTACTGTGAGAATCTGTCTTACTATCGGTAGAAGATCTTTACCATAGGAAGATAGGCGATTTTGCAGACTGGAGATAACTAAATCTAAACTACGACGGTTGGGAATTATTTGTTTGATGGTTTCGGCAATAGTTTGGGCATCTCGATAGGTAACGAAGACAGCATTAGCAGCAGCCTTTACTTCATCGAGATAGATTGAGTTTAAGGATTTTAATAACTGTGGTAATAAGATTTGTTCGGGATCTCGAACGGGTAACCGATCGCAGCGTTGCAAAATAGCCAAACGCAAGGTAGGTTCGGGACGATTCAATAAAGTTACCAGCAACGATACTAATTTAGCTTGAGCTTTTTCTAATAATCTATCCCCTGGCGTTCTACCTACCATTGTGGCGACTGCTTCATCGGAGTCTATGGCAGCTTGTTCTAAGATCTTCCAAGTATCATCTTTTTCTAGATGTTCCCACAAAGCTCTTAATAAAGCAATTCGCACATCGCGATGTAAGTCCCGTTCATTCCAAGCCAGTAATTCCTGATATGCTGCATCTGAATTGAGATCGCCCAATAAACGGATAATCTCTTTAGCGACGGTGATTTTTTCCCAGTCAGCATTTTTAAGAATCGATACCGCATTATCGACAGGCATCTCCATTAAACAAGTACGCAAGGCATAAATAGCAATTCTGGCACGCTCGTCATCTAAAGCCGATAATAAGATTGGCACACCTTGCCCCCCGTCTAATCTCGATAAAGCGCGTAAAGCCCGATCTCTAACAGCTTCTTGAGGATTTTTAACACTGGCTAATTGAATTAATCTTGTCTGTTCGACAGCAGGTAATAAAGCTAATTGTTCTATAGCACTCCAGACTGCGGGAGTATCTCGTTTGTCGTCTCTAGTTAAGCCTTCGAGACATTTAGCGTAGATAGCTTGCTGAGTAAATGTCCAACGACTAAAACCGCGATCGAAATATGGCACAAAACGAGTTTTACCCGTACTAAATTTACCCCGATATGCTGTTTGTCCTAAAAATGGCGTAAGTAAATCTTGTCGGTAGTTATGGAGATAATTACTCACGACGGGTTGAGTAAACCAACTCTTATCTTGTTGGAGTAATTGAGGAACTAAAAAACTCAGGCGATCGCGCCTATGTTCGTATAAGATATTTAAAATCCAGCTAGCATTATATGTCTTGCGAGTATTATCTAGTAATCTTTCTAAGATATCTACTAAACCATCAAAGACTTTTAACCGCCTACCAAAACTACTAGCTGCTCTAATAATATTCCATTCCCTTTCTCTAGTTTCCCAAGATTTGAATACAGGAAGTAATATTGGTGCGAGTTGTTTTACTTGACTGTCATTAAGACGACTTTCAAGATTATAAAACTGAACTTCTCCTCTAGCTTGTGCTAACTTTGACAGCCATTGTGCCGACCATTGAGGATGAAAAGGTAAGATCTTAAAGACGATACACTCTGCATGATTGCCCGTAGCTTGACTTAAATCCGCAGCCTTTAAAGTATCAGTTAAGATTGTGTCTAAATCTGTTAAATGTTCCTGCTGCCAAATACTCGGAGGTAGACTAGCTAAACTATCAAGCATGGCATTTCTGACGGGATCTTGTTCGTTAGCGCGATCGCGTATAATTTTGAGTAACTCTGATAAACGAGTCCGATAATAGCGAGTTGTATTAATAATAGTTTTAAGTGCCAGTATTCTCAAATCGGCATCGGGGTTTTTGAGATATGGCTGTATTACTTTCCAGGTTTCATCCCAAGGTAGAAAAGTAGCATAGAGAAGGCGTTGAGTGGGGCGAGTTGCTAGTATGGGTAAGTTAAAATGATATCTGGCTTCTTTCTCTCTTATGGTTTGAGGAAATAGCTCGATTAAATTAATCGATAACCTGCCATCTTTATCCCGCCAACCTCGATGACAATGTTGGTAAATTATCGTGCGTTGAGTAGGTTTTAATTTTGGTAGCCAGTTAGCATAATTATTAACTGTATGCTGTTGCTGGTTAATTAAAGCAATTAATAGATCTTGAGGTAACTTATGAGCTATAGGATTGAGATTGATTCTTACTTTCTCTTCAGATTGTAAAACCAACTGGGTTACTTCTACGGGACGATAGTAAACTAACTTTTGCCAAGACAGATCTTTAAAAGAGGGATGGTTAATCAAACCTCGAACTAAAGTTAAAACGCGATCGGGTTCTAGTTCGGCTAGTCTGGAGATAGTAGCATTAAAATACCAGACAAATCGCCAATCTTTCCCTGTAGATTTGGCTGCATATGCTTGCAAAGCATCCAGGGTAACTTCAGGATGCAGTCGTGCTAAATTGCACCACTCATTTACCCCCACACGTTCTAAAATTTTATCTAAATAACGATTCACTATTTCTGTTGTGCCATAAGCTAATAGCCGATATACTTCGGTATCCTCTTCCTCGATTAATTTAACCAAACAGCGATCGATTATCGCCAGGCGATTTCTGGTTCGCAAATACTTAAATAAAATACGACGCTGTTTATAACTAATAATTTTTAGTGCAATTAAAACTTGAGTATCGCTACCCACAACCGCAATCAAATCGATCGCTTTATTTCTAATACTGCGAGAACTATCTTCAATTGCTGTTAAGACTCTCTCCCCGTTATAACTTCCATAACAAGAATATAAAGCCAACAGTCTTTGATAATAATTATCCCGTTGCAGATCGTCTATTAAGGTGACTACATCGGGATTGCTTGCTTCTTTTTTTCCTAATTTAATAATTTCTAAAATGCGATCGCGATAAGTTAAAGACTCAAATGAATCAATCAGCTTCTGGGAGTTATTACGGTCAAACATAATAATTTTAAAATAATTTTACAATTATCTTACTAGCTCTAGCTTAGATTAATCTATTCCAGTCTATCCCAAGTCTGAATTTAAATTGAAATAAAAGAATATAATCGACAATTAGTAAAATCCAGAATTAATCTCGAACGCGCAATTTGCTATCTCAATATTTTTCCTATTGTAATTGTCGTCGAGAGTGAATTGTGTTTTGATTTAATTACTGGTTTGTACAGTCTTAGGTTAAATAAGTGCAATCGCCTGATTCATATAAAAGGTCTGATTGAATCTTACTTTCAAATTTATTTTGTTTCCAAAAAATGAAAATATTCGATAATATTACAATTACAGAAGTATCGAAATCAAAAAAATTAATTTTAAAAATTAAGCCGATCATTTCATATATATTTTTTTTGATTTTTGCCATCATAACGCTGATTAGTCTGATAGTTACATTTGATAGTAATTATCAGACTAAACTGTCTTGTGAAAAAACTCCAATAGAAAATTCAGCAGTTATTGGTTGTGAGTTAGTAAAATCTAGTTGGATAGGAGTAAAAAGAAGTTATACAAATATATCTTCTACATTTTATCTGGCAGAATTGGAAGAAAAATACAATGAATATTTAAAAATCCCTGACTACGAAGTAATACTGGTTACAGACAAAAATAAAATTTTAATAGCTCATCATCCAGGTTCATATCATTACGATTATTGGAAAAGAAGAATAGAGAAAATTAATTCTTTTATTGATAGTCAAGAAGATCTGAAATTAATAGTTGAAGAAAGCAATAAAAGCTTAGTTCACGATCTACTACCAATAGATATGTTTTTTGTATTGATTACTTTAATAATCTGGTTGAGCAAGGTTGAAGTCATTTATAATCTATCATTAGAAACAGGTAAGCTATTGATAGAAAGAAAAAGAATATTTAATAAACAACTAAAAGAAATTGCCTTTGAAGATATTGAAAAAGCTTTTCTAGAGAAGTCTAATAATATAGACACCTCTACCGATAGAATTACTTTTAAGATGCTTTCAGGCGAACTTATTCCTTTGACTCCATATTATGATAGTAACTTAGGTAAAGGAAAAATTATTAAGAAAATAAATGTATATTTAAAGAACTATTACAAGCAAAATAAAATATAAAATTGTATCTTCAAGTAGGCGATCGCCACCGCTCTTTTTATAGTAATCCTTTTTAAATAAAGCTAAGGAGTAAGTTCTGAAAATAAGTCGAGCTTGATAGCTATAACTATTTGAGTCTTTGAGTCTTTTTTGAAGGTTTTTGTAATCGGATTTAGTATAAAAATATATTTAAATTTTTTCAATAAAAAAGTCGAATTAGGTAGTCACCCAATTCAACTTACCGCTCGAATTTAGATTGTAACTAATAGTTAAAAACTAAAAACTATTAGCTAAATTAACTATTGTCTATTTCATCGATAATTACAGCAGCTTTTTCGCAAATAGTCTCGTGACATTGACCATTAGTAGCAATAATACAACCCCAACGTTTGACATCTCCTTGGTTATAAAAAACAGGATCGCCATTAACATAAGAAAACTTACCGCCAGCTTCAGTTAGGATTAACTCTGGTGCAGCAAAATCCCAGTCTTTAGCAGCAGACTTACCAGAAAGGGAAATATAGACATCAGATTGTTGTTCGAGAAGAGTAGAAATTTTTCCGCCGACACCACCCATATATTTTTTACCAGCAAAAGGTAGGCGATCGATTAGCTTTTGAAAGCGATCGTCACGGTGAGAACGACTGACAATTAAATAAAGGTCTTCAATCCGATCGCGATCGCTAACTTTAATGGGAGTAACATTACCATCCTTAGTTTCTACAAAAGTACCGTTATCTTTAGAAGCAAAATAAATTTTTTCTGATTCGGGAATGGCTACAATACCGATGACAGGACGACCTTGATAAGCTAGGGCAATATGCATCCCATATTCACCAGTCTTATCGATAAAGTCTCTTGTCCCATCAAGAGGATCGATAATCCAAACCCAATCATGATCTACAGGTTCGGCTTTTTTGACATCAAAAGTTTCTTCAGATAAATAACCAAACTCTTCTGTCCCTAATTCATCTCGCAACCTACCTAAAATATATTTATTAGCTGCCACATCAGCTTCGGTAACAGGGCCATCTTTTTTATTGGTAACATCTAAGTCTGAGGTGTCTTTGTGATAAAAAGAACTAAGAATATCGGCAGCACCCCATGCTACAGAGCGAGCTATTTCTAGAGCGTTTGCTATCTTTTCAGCCTGCTTACTATCCAAAGTAATCTCCTGGTAATATTTTTTCCCTAATAATCCTAACCAATAACTATATCCCAAGTTAGTGTTAAGTAATAGTAAATATGTTCTATGTATTCTCTGTTCAATATCAACCACTTACTACTAGCAACATACCAAAGGAGGCATCAAACGGCAGATAACCTGTTTTAAAACCATTGCCGTCCAGTCTATATCTTCTTTAGTAGTATCTCTGCCTAAAGTCAAACGAATACCCCTTTTAGCAGCATTAGCATCGTAACCCATCGCCAATAAAGTAGGACTCGGATTGAGTTTGCCACTATGACAAGCCGAACCAGCACTAATGCCAATTCCTGCTAAGTTTAACTGACGCACGATGGTTTTTCCCGTTATGTCTTGAGCTTGAGCAGCAAAGCGATCGCTTAAAATTAAACTGACGTGATGGGGTAAACGATAAAGTCTGTCTCCTGTAGTTTCCAAGCAGGGATAATCTGCCAAAAGATCGAACAGGCGATCGCGTAATTCTCTTTGACGACTGGCTTCGGTTTTGATTTCCGCTGCTGCCAATTCTGCTGCTACGCCAAAAGCGGCGATCGCAGGAACGGCTTGTGTTCCCGAACGGGTTTTCAGTTCTTGTCCTCCACCGCCTAGCAATGGTACGAGTTTAACTCCAGTACGAATATATAAGGCTCCTGCACCCTGCATACCATAAATTTTGTGAGCAGAGAGAGAGAGTAAATCTATATCCAACTGCTGTACGTCGATTGGTAAACGTCCTGCTACCTGTACGGCATCGGTGTGGAATAAGCAGCCGTGTTCCTTAGCGATCTTTGCCAATCTTTCTATGGGCTGTACTGTACCAACTTCACTTTGCCCATAGATAATTGAGACTAACACCGTATTCTCTTGTAAAGCAGTCTGAAGGTCTAGGGGATTAACTCTACCATATTTATTGACTGGCAGTCTGGTTACTTGCCAACCCCACTGTTCTAAAAGTTTGGCTGGTTCGTTAATTGCAGAATGTTCGACGCTAGAAATAATTATGTGTTGGGGTGTGGAATATTGCCTAGCTATCCCCAGAATGGCTAAATTATCGGCTTCTGTCCCCCCAGAGGTAAAAACAATTGATTCAGGATTAAAAGCGTTTAATAGACCTGCTACCTGCATTCTAGCTGTTTCTAAAACTGTTGCCGATCTATTTCCCCAGTCGTGAAGGCTGGAAGGATTACCCCACTGTTGTAGCAAGACAGCTTGGGCTGTTGCGATCGCTTCTGAGCGGGGTTTGGTTGTTGCACTGTTGTCTAAATAAATTTGCATACAGTTATAGTCACCGAACGTGATGAGAAAGTAATTGCGAGCTAACCTTAAAGTGTTAACCGTCCGAATTGAGCATTCGTCAATTGTCAACTAAGTTGAGTTATCTTTCTCTTACTAAATTTTATTTTCTCCTGTCAAAGCAACTTTATGCTACTTACGTTAGATATATTTTTTTTCCTACCTGCTTCTGATTGGGATTAAATTCTACCTGGTTTGACCACATTGTAGTCCTCATGAGAAACTACAGCTTCAGGAGACAAAAACCGACCGCGATCGCGACACAACAAACGATAATTACGGTTGATCGGAATACTAATCACAAAACGGTTATGGCGTAATCTCTTACCGCGAAAGACTCGATAATCTGGTTCTTCTGCTAGCCGTTGGATAATGTGTCTAGATTTGAGAACCACATTTTTAGGTAAATTTCTCAGATCGATTGAGTCTCGATCGAAGCTTGCTTCCCAATCTTGTTTTCGCTTTTGTCTTTGTTCCCAGACAACATTTGCTTGAGCGCAGCGATGGCAAATTTGTCCAAAACCCTTGTGTCCACAGGAAAACTTCTTCTTTCTCCGAACCATAACCACGTAACCTCGCGCTTGCTAATGTGTATTTTATTCCTCAGTTTTTGATAATTAGCTGTTCTTCGCTTGATTAGCCAACTGTAATTTGGGAAGCTATACTAAATTGATTCAAGCTAATTATCTTGTTGAATCATAACGGCTTAAATATTTTTCTCAATTTTTCAGTTTATCTGATTTTCCCCCGATCTCATAGCTTGATGAGCCGATCGCACATTTTTTCCTCTTAAAGATAAATTTAAGAAACTACATTTATCTTGTGAAGTATTTTTAAAAATTATTCTTCATTGCCAAAAATACTGGAAAAGAGGCATCATCAACTATCAATTGTTAATAACTACCGAGGGGAGAAATCACAACATTCTGTTAAAAAAAATGCAGCAATTGCTACAAACTATGAGATTCATGTCGCAAAATATATAGAGCAATTACAGATGGAGTAAGGAAAATGCTGTCATACGCCCTAGCGATCGCCGTAGCCTCATGTAGTTTAGTACTATTCTCAACCGCTTTTTTCATGTCGGATATTCATAGCCAAGATGACTTTTTATGGAGTGGAGTCGGATTATTTTATGCTTTAGTATTATGGTACTGCGCTAGAAATATTACTGGTGCAGTTCTGTTAGGACAAGCAGCAGTAACAACTTTATTAGTTTCTTATAGTTGGCAAACTCTAAAATTAAGAAAAGCAGTGGCTAATTCCCCCGAAGCCGAGGGAATTGATAGTTTTTCGCTATTAAAAGCAATTAGTAGTTTATTGAAGCGAAATCAGCCTCAATCTCAACCAGAAGCTACCAACCCCCCTACGACAATCTCTCCCAAAGTAACAGAAACAGAAATAGCTATTCCTGACGAGACTGCTACAGATGATGCATCCCCAGAGTCTGCAAGTCAGACTCCTGATTCTCAGGACGATCCTCAAACAACGGTCATCTCCGAGACAAAAGTCGATACTAAAACTATTGCTGAGCCTAAAACAGAAACGACAGATGTTCAACCAGCGATCGCCGAGCAGATAACAAATCCTGAAGCAAAAGTTACTGTTGAAGTTGTAGAAAAAGAACCAGTCAAAACTGAAAGTAGTGAATTAGATGATACGAGGGATGCTGTTGAGGGCGATCGGGTTGTAGAGAAAGTAGAAAATAGTTCTCCTCAAGTTGTCGAGCCAATAGGAACGACTGAAGAGGCAAAAGAGGCAAAAGATCAGTCTGAGGAATCTAAAACTGAGATCCCATCCGAGCCAGAAACCGCTTTCGTTGATGTGGAGAAAGCAGAAAATAGTTCTCCTCAAGTTGTCGAGCAAATAGGAACGACTGAAGAGGCAAAAGATCCGTCTGAGAAATCTAAAACTGAGATCCCATCCGAGCCAGAAACCGCTGCGGTTGATGCCGAACCAGCAAATGCGATCGCCTCAGAAAATCAAGAACAGCCAAATATCTCTCTCGACGATTCCGAATCAGAATCTACAACTAATTCTCATGAAATAAAAACAGAAGTTCGCTCAACTACTGTTGAAACCAAAGTAGATACTTTAGATTCTTTAGAGACGGTAGAAGTTGCTGAAGTATTAGAAGCACTCCCAGAAGATTTGTCTGCTAACCGCAATCGCGATCGAGAGAATATTATTGAAGTAACTTCTACTCAAATCGATATAACTACTGAACAAATCGATCCTAATTCCAAAGAAGAATAAACCAAATTTAAGATTAATACCATCGAGATTGAAACTAAAAAGGTGGGCATCGCCCACCCCAATAATAGTTTCTTTAATTAATAGTTAATTACTTCTTGATTTAAAAGCCGGTTATTTTCTCGGTAGACATTGTTACCCAGTAGGTAATATCGTCTTTAGTTATGCTTTTTTTGTTTGTACGTGGTTTTTTCTGAATAATCTTTGGCGAATTGTTTAACTGTGAAGGGAACAAATTTTGGACAAAGAAATCGACCGTATTGGGTTTAATTAAACCTTGTTTAACAGCAATATCTCCAAAGCGAAGTTGATGTTTGTGCTGCTCTAAAAGAATTACTTTGATATCTTGCTCGGTTAACAGTCCAGCTTTTTGTAAATAAAAGCCAATGGGATGGTCTATTCTCTTATTAACCAATTTGAACCATTCATGAACAAAAAAATCTGCTGTATCTTGCTTAATCCATCCTCGCAACGCCAATATTTCGCCCAAGCGCATATCCTGATAATAGGTTTGATCTCTAAGGGCTACTTCTAGCTGTGGACTGTTAATTAAGCCAGCTTCTTGTAAAATTTCTCCTATAGGCTTAAAGGTAATAAATTTCGACATAAGAGATATTAAAAACAGTGATAGATTTTAAAAAGATATTTATATTAGTTAAGATAATTATAAGTTAACCAATAATTGGCTAACTTGGGTAAAGTTTTTATCAAGAAACAAGTCTTGTTTTGCCAGAGTTTATGTTTTCATGGCGATCGCTTATCTATTTATTCAAATACACTGCATGATGATCAATATGATCCTTTATAAAACTACTGATCATAAAGTAGCTGTGATCGTATCCCGTTTGCCAGCGTAAATTTAATTTTTGTCCTGCTTGTTGACAAGCTTGCTGAAAGTTTTCAGGTAATAACTGTTGCTGCTGATAGAATGTATCCTCAGTTCCTTGATCGATTAAAATTGTTGAATCTAACTGGGACTGTTTAATTAATTCGCTAGCATCATACTCAGTCCACCTATGGCGATCGCTACCCAAATAGGCAGTAAAAAGTTTATCTCCCCAAGGACAATTCATCGGTGCTGCAATAGGTGCAAATGCTGATACAGATAAATATTGCTGAGGATTTTTTAAGGCACAAATTAATGCCCCATGTCCTCCCATTGAATGTCCAAAAATACTCTCTCTATCTGGTTTAACGGGAAAATTATTCTTGATTAATTCTGGTAACTCTCGGATAATATAGCTATACATTTGATAGTGTTTTTGCCAAGGTTCAATAGTAGCATCTACATAAAAACTCGCACCACTACCCAAGTCCCAATCATCGTCCTCTCCTGGTATTCCCGTATTACGAGGGCTTGTATCGGGAACAACCAACATAATTCCTAATTCAGCAGCATATTGTTGCGCGCCAGCTTTGGTAATAAAGTTTTCTTCAGTACAGGTTAAACCAGAAAGATAGTAAAGAATTGGTACCGATCTCGATCCTGCTTGGGGAGGGAGATAAACTGCAAAATTCATCTCACTCTGACAACTCTGAGAATAATGACTGTAGTATGCTACCATACCATCAAAACAACGAGATTGGGATTTTAGATTGAGAGATTGGGACATTGTACCTAGGGCATTGCTGTTCTAGAAAATCATAAACTAGAAGCAATACTCTGGGCTAGTTCGGCAAATGCGAATCTAAAAAAGAAGTAAGCGTCCCAAACAATGTAGCTATACAATGCCATTAAGGTGACAGTGATAGATATTTTTTTAGTTGTAGGTGTTCCTTGACTGACATAAGCCAACCAATAAATTACAAACGGTGTGGTTAAATAGCAAAAAAATCCATAACCCAAAGCTTTTAAAATTACTTCAAGTAATTTGTAATCAATACTATGGGATATTTTGATAATGATTAACAGAGATAATATGCCAGCAATGAACTGGACAATGCTGTTTTTGAGCAATAAGCAGAGAATACTTTTGTTGTCTGGGGAATTTTTCACGATCTGAAATTAACTCTCTTGTCTTTTCAAGTAGAGTCTTTTTGTAATGTTTTTATAATATTACGTAATTATATCTAAGTGTTTATATTTAGTATTTAAAGAATCAAACAAGTTTAATTGCCTGACTTTGTAGATATTATGTATTTGTCATGAAATATAAAAAAACTGAACCCCAAAAGGCAATTTTCCACAGGAGTTCAGCTAGAAATGAGAGGAGATTAATTTTTTGGTCTATTTATCCATAGCAATCCTATTGGAGTTTTAAAAACTTAAACAGAGATTGGATAGGATGAAGCCTGATTGACTGACAAAACCTCTAAAACATTTGATTTTTCGTAGTAGCGTGGCAAGCCTAAAATAGTGCAATAAATTCAACTGAACAACGCCAAACAAATAACTCTCTTTGCGCCTTTGCGCCTTTGCGCATTTGCCCCCGTATGCGATGGGGACTCGTCCTCGTCGCTTTGAGGATAAACGAGAGACAAATCTAATGCCTCAAATTAAGCTTGCCACGCCAGTAGGTTGGGAAGCGCGAAGCGCGTAACCCAACGAAAGTATGTCCTGTGTTGGGTTTCATCCTTCAACCCAACCTACAATTTGCAATTAAGAAACTGTCTGAAATTTTTATAGCTGCTTAAATCTTTGTT
>JASJEI010000163.1 GCA_030064795.1 Pleurocapsa sp. MO_226.B13
AGGCTAAATTTACCAGTCTTGATATTTCCCGAATATTGGTCGCGGTTTTGTAGTTTTGCCTGAAGACTCCATCTGGTGACATGAAGCAAGGCGGGAATCATTTTAGCTAAAGCTAAACCATAACGGGTACTGGCTTTGAAAAGACTTGCAGGCCCATCCATAGTCAGGGTAAATCCCGTGTCGGCATCTCCTTCGATATATGCCATCAGTTGAAATAGTTTAATATAGCGAAATAATAATTTATATTCCCCAGGATCGTTACGATGGGCATTGATGATTACGCTACTGGCACGATAAAAAATTCCTTGAACCTGAGATAGATTGTAACGGTGCAAGAGAGATTCTGCTATGGGTGCTTCAAACTCAGTTAAAATCCGATTTTCCTGAAGGTCTGCATAGAGTCCAGTTTCAATTTCACTCCGAGATACAGGACGTTTGAGATCGTTACTGAGGGTATGGGCGATCGCTTCTAGGGTTTCGCTACGATGGCGGGGTAGGGTGGCTGTCTTGGCTGCTTGAGCAAATACTCGTTGTCTCAGTACTAGAGGTTCGAGGGGACTAATGATTTCAAAGGTAGAAAAGCTATTGCGTAGCAGATGTGCTAAACCTCTTTTGACGCGATAGTCTGGACTATTTCCTTCTAGATCTAGGAGTCGTCGGTCTAATTCTCCTTGAGTCTTGCCAATGCAGTCTTGAAAGCAATTAATAATTTCTGTCGCTGTAGCTAAATTGTAGTTATCGATTCCTAACTTTTTTGGTACGATTGTCTCCCCATTACGCTTATATATAAGTAGGTCGCTTTTTAGCATCAGAATTTAATTAAATCTTAAACAAAATGTATCAGCCTTTGGAATGCAGACCAGATAGCTATTACGAATGGTATCAGCAAGGTAATCAGTTACGGGCAGAAGGTTACTATCAAGAAGCACTAAACAGCTACGAGCGGGCTTTAGACTATCATCCCCGCGACTATTGGACGTGGTATCGCAAGGGAGTCGTGCTAGAGGCTTTGGGCTACTACAACAAAGCAATCGATAGTTACACTCAAGCTATAGCGATCGAACCGAATAACTACTGGGCGTGGTACGAGCAGGGTTGCATCTATTTTAACGAGCTACATCAATATAAGCAGGCGATCGCCTGTTTTGCTAGGGCTTTATCGGCTCATCCCCAAGACTATTGGGCATTATATCGCACCGCAGAGTCCTACCGCAGACTGGGAAAATATGCCCAAGCAGTATCTTATTACGACTGGGCTTTAGAGTTGCGTCCCCAAGATTTTTGGTCTTATTATCGTCGGGGAGAAGCACAGCAACACTGGGGTGATTTAGAACTGGCTTTAGATAGCTACGATCGCGCTCTAAGTATTGAACCCGATGACTATTGGGCTTGGTATAAAAAAGGAACAGTCCTACAACAATTGGGGCGATTTTTCCTAGCTATTGAAAGTTACAATCTGGCTATAGATCTAGATCCTCAATTCGCTCTTGCTTGGTATCAAAAGGGTTGCTGTTACGGGGAATTAAATAATACTAATTGGGCAATTATGAGTTTAGAACAAGCGATCGATCTTTACCCCGAAAAATATTTAGAATTAGCAGCTAACGAATCTGACTGGAAAAAATATCGCCACCAAACAGGCTTTCAATTGTTGTTGACTAATAAAAAGCGCATCTATAATTTCTAGGGTTGATAATTTTGCAAGATCGAGGAAAACACCTTATTTTTGGCGCGAATTTGAGCTTCCAAATCGGGAAGTTGCTTGAGCAAAGCAATTTCTGCTGCACAAGTTTCCCGAATCATTTGAAGATTTTGCTCGGTTAGGCTGCGGTTTTGTCCAGATTGAATTTTTCCGATTAAGTTAACCGCAGTACTTATCTTAAGTAAAGCTTGTTGATATTCTTGGGATAGTTTGTCTTTGATTTGTAATTGTTCTAGTTCTTTAATTTTTTGTTCTAATACTTTAGTTCGTTGATGCTCGTCGTGATATTGCTTCATTAGCTTTGCTTGTTTGAGCAGACGAGAATCAATTGCATTGAGTAATTCATCTCTGGTAAAAGGTTTGGTTAAATAGTCATCTGCCCCCAATTCCATGCCGTGTCTGATATCGTCTTTGTCTGCCATTGCGGTGAGAAAAATAAAAGGAGTTAGGGAGGTTTCTGGTAGTTCGCGCATTTCTGCCAAAACATCATGTCCGCTCATTTCTGGCATCATTACGTCGCAAATAACTAGATCGGGAAGATTTTCTCGCGCCCATAAAATACCTAAAATACCGTTCTCAGTGCTAAATACTTCAAAGTCTTCCGCTTCTAAGAGATCGACAATGTTTTCTCTAACAAATAATTCGTCTTCAATTACTAAAATTTTAGTCATGGTATTGATCTATTAATAAAACTTTACCTATTTTGATGATTCTAGATAATATTAGAACTATATTTTTGGTTGGCAGTTATGCTGTGTAGTTATCTACCAGTTAAATTTATCTTTGTTTATCAAAAGAGGCATCAGAAATATAACTGAAAAATAGATTACATAGTCGTGTAATTTTGTAACTATTCAGCAGCTAAATAAGGCAAAGCCACGGTAAAAGTAGTTCCCAATCCCAGCTGACTGGCGATCGATATTGTTCCTCCATGTAAATCTACCGCTCTTTTGACAATAGGTAATCCCAATCCCGTACCTGGAATTGAACCGACATTCACCGCTCGATGGAAAGATTCAAATAATAGATTTTGTTCTTCTGGGGGAATACCAATACCAAAATCTCGAACTTGGAAAACGGCTTGTTTTGATTGGTAAGTGAGGCTAAAATCTACCTTGTCACTTTCAGGAGAATATTTGACGGCATTGGATAAAAGATTGGTTAAGATCTGTCTGAGTAATTTTTCATCCATACAGACTAAATCGCCCTTAGATTTTTGTTCACAATCGCTAGCTGGAGAACAATTTTCCACTTGAAAGTTAATTTGATGAGTCGTAGTCGTTAGCTGTATTTCTGCGACTAATTCTTGACAAAACTGAAATAAATTAAACCGACTGGGACTCAACTTGAGCTTACCAGCATCAGCCTTGCCTAATAACAGAACATCATTGAGCAACTCAGTAATATGTTTAACTGAACTTTGAATGCGATATAGATGAGAGAGTTTTTTCTCTTCACTCCATTTATGACTGTAATGTTCTAATAGTTCAGCAGAAGATAAGATTGATGCCAAAGGAGTCCGAAATTCATGAGATGCCATGGTGACAAATCTACTTTTCAATTCATTCAGTTTTTTCTCTTGTTTCAGAGCATTATTCAGCATAAAGTTTTGACTGGCTAGAGTTTTGGTCATCTGACGTAGTTTTAAATGTACCCGTACCCTAGCTCGAACCTCATCTAAATGAAAAGGTTTGTTAATATAGTCTACTGCTCCCAAAGCAAATCCTTTCATCATATAGTCTGTATCGGATAAAGCAGTGAGAAAAATAATGGGAATATCTCGATAATCTGGATTAGCTTTGATCGCTAGGCAAGTCTGATAACCATCCATTTTAGGCATCGTTACATCTAACAGAATGAGATCGGGCAGAAAATATTTGATTTGTTCGAGAGCAGCCTCTCCATCTAAAGCCATCGAAATCTTCCTTCCTTCTCTAGTTAAAATTCTGGACAACAATTCTATCTGATCGCTATTGTCATCAACTATTAAGATAGTTTGAGTATTTGTATTTTTAGACACTTTTTTAGTTGAATCTTTATTGGGTAATTAAAAAGGGCAAAGTTACAGTAAAAGTAGTTCCGAACCCCAGTTGGCTGGCGATCGATATTGTCCCTCCATGCAAATCTACCGCTCTTTTAACGATTGGTAATCCCAGTCCCGTACCTGGAATTGAACCGACATTAGCCGCCCGATGAAAAGAGTCAAACAATTGATTCTGTTCTTCTGGGGGAATACCGATCCCAAAATCTCGAACTTGAAAAATGGCTTGTCTCGATTGGCAAGTTACACTAAAGTCTACCTTGTCACTTTCAGGAGAATATTTGACGGCATTGGATAAAAGATTGGTTAAGATATGTCTGAGCAATTTTTCATCCATGCAGAATAGATCGCACTTATTACTGTCAGATTGTTGCGCACAAACGTTAGCTTGAGAACATTTTTCTACTTGAAAGTTAATTTGATGAGTTGTAGTCGTTAGCTGTATTTCTTCGACTAATTCATGACAAAACTTAAATAAATTAAATCGGCTAGGATTCAACTCAAGCTTGCCAGCATCCGCCTTGCCTAATAACAAAACATCATTGAGCAACTCAGTCATGCGTTTAACCGAATTTTGAATGCGGTATAGATGAGAGAGTTTTTTCTCTTCACTCCATTTATGACTGTAATGTTCTAACAATTCAGAGGAAGATAAAATTGATGCCAAAGGAGTCCGAAATTCATGAGATGCCATGGTGACAAATCGGCTTTTTAACTCGTTTAGTTTTTTCTCTCGCTCTAAATTTTGACGAATATTGGTTTCTGCTTGTTTGCGATCGCTAATATCACGCACAATTGCCATCACTTCATCAATATCACTATTAGCAATACGCACTTCATAACTGTAGATTTTATCTTCGTCAAGAATTTGACATTCTAAAATTTGTAATTTTCCTGTTGCAAAAACTTTGTTTACAGAATTGATTATGCTTGATGATATTTCTGAAGGGAAAACTGCGGAAATATGTCTGCCTAAAAACTCTCCTTTAGGAGTTAACAGATTTTTTTCTTTAGCAGCTTTGAAATTAACAATAATGCAGTCTTTATCGATCCTAAACAGTAAATCGGGTATGGCATTAATCAGAGCTTTGTTGGTTGCCATACTAGAACGTAAAGCATCCTCGGCTTTTTTGTGTTCTATAACTAGTCCTAATTGAGCAGCGACAGATTTGACTAATTCGACAATTTGTCTATTTTCAGAACTAGCGGAAAAATCGAAAAAGACAAATACGGCAATTACTTTTTCATTAACAGTAATTGGTACTCCCAAAGCATTTTTTAGCCCTACTACTCGAGCAATTTTGCTTCTGAGAAATATTTTGCTTGGTTGTAAAGAAACATCATCAGTCCATTCAGATTGTTTAGTTGCCCAAACTCTCCCTGGTTTACCAATATTCAACGAAAAATTTAATTTTTTGCTAGCTTCTCTAAAATCTTTTAGTCGATCTGTACTGCTGTACCAAGATGGACTCAGCTTGAGAACATTTTCTTGAAGATCGGGAATCCAGGCTTCGCCAAAACTCCAGTTAACTGTCTCACAAACTTTACGTAGAGTAATGGAGATCGCCTCATCAAAATTAGCTGCTTCGCTAATAGATTGAGTAATAGTTTGCAAGAGGCGAATTTCTTGCTCGATTTGCTTTCGTTCGGCAATTTCAGCTTTCAATACTTCATTGTTATAAGCTAATTCTACGGTACGCTTTTTTACTCTTTGTTCTAGTTCTTGGTGAGCATTTTTGAGTAAAATTTCCGCTTGTTTGCGTTTGGTTATATCCGATACATAGCATCTAACTAATTGACTGGCAGAAATTAAATGAATTGATTGTTCAAACACTCGATCACCAATTCTTACTTCTCGAATAGCAAGAGTTTGTGCCTGAGCTTTCAAAAGAGGAATAATATTTGCCAAGAGAGGATGTTGTAATTTCTCTTTTTTTAGATTGGGAAAACACTTGAGAGCAGCAGGATTAAGATAGGTAATGTTTCCATTGAGATCGATTTCAATAATTGGATCGGAAAATAGCTCTGGAAAAGATGCCAACCGTTCCAAAGATTGCTGAATCGATTTTTGACGTTCTTCCTCAGATACATTTACAGTCTGAGGAGACTGATTATGACCAGAAGAATTATTTAAACTGCCTAAGAAACAGGTGGCATCTTGGTCTTCTTGGTCTTCTTCTTCAAAAAAACTATCGGGTTCTTTGGTTTTGTCTGAGCGAGTAATTGTTTCTGTTTTGTAGGTAGCAGTAATTCGATCGCCAAAATCAATCACATCACCATCTTGTAGATCGTAAGATAAGCAACTTTTACCATTAACTTTAAAGCCATTTCTGCTGCGTTTACCTTTTAAATTTCCGTCAATAATCCGAAATTGATAACTATCAGTTCCCGCAATAGCTATTCTTAATAGGGTTGCATGATAACGAGATATTTTAGGAGCATTAAGTATGATTGAATTATGAGGGTCGCGACCAATAGAATAAGTTTCGGACTCTAGATGAAGAGTAGATTGTTCTTTGTCGTTCTCAATAACTAAAAAATGTTTACTGGGTTGAAAGTTACTCATCAAGATCGAATCCTGCAAAAATCAGGATGTTTTGGGACTGATATTGATTAGGATTCCCAAAACATGGATGAAAATAACTTCAACACAAATTCAGAAAAGTTTAAACATCTTGAGCTGCTTGGGTAATCAATCGACGAGCAACGGTTTGAATTCCTGTATGTTCAAAGAAATTGGTCGAGCCATCTAAAAATGCAGCTAAATAGTCTAATTTACCATCAGCAACTTCAATAAATCCACCTAGTTTTCTAGATAAAGTTTCGGGAGTTACACCTAGTTTTTTACTCAGGTCATCCATCCAATCTCCCGCAACATTGAAGCTGCGATCGATAAATTCTTCTTTATTTGACTCTGGAATTAAATCTCCCACTGCTTCATAAGCGGGATTAACTTGGAGGTTATCCCTTTGTTCGAGATCGGTTCTAATCTTATCAACAAAATTGACCCCCAGAGGCAGAATACCATCAATACAAACTAAACTTATCATTCGTAATAAGGCTTCGTTTTGATAATTATTCCTTAGACTAGAAGCAAACTGGACTGGATTGAGACTTAAGCCATTGAGCTTGCTAAAAGCAATTAATTCCGCGACTAACTTGATTCTCAAGTCTACACTCTGCACCGAATCAGCTTTGGGGGTAATTCTATCTAAAAATGGAATGAAGCGGAAAGTATCGCCAAGTTTATCGGCGATCGCCGCAGCTGCGTAGCGAAGCCATGCCGTAGGCTTATCGCTTTATCGGTATTGTCTACGGTACGATATAGCCAAATTGCGGTTTGATAGCCTTGTTTTTTATCATCATACAAAGCTATGGCGCGATCGCGTATTCTGCTAATTTCTGACGGCGCGATCGCTCCTGTTACCGCTGTAATTGTATTGTCAAAGCCGACTAGATTTTCCCATTTACCTGATACAAAGGTACTAATTGTTTTGAGAACTTTAACCGTAATGTTGTCATTGGGAAGGCTATCGACTAATTCAACGATTGATTGAGACATATGTTTAAAGGTAAAGGAGACAGGCAAAAGATCGCCAGAAAACAGAAACTGGCAAAATTTTTGGTTAATTTACTAATACCAGATCGATTTAACCCTGTAAAATAGCCTGCAAACGACTGCGAAATTCTCCTTTTGGATGTCCGCCTTTGACTTCGCCAATAATTTTAAAATCACCTTCAGGAGACTCACAGAGGATGTATGTGGGCCATCCCATATCTTTTTTGTTGGGGTATTGTGCCATCAAAATTTGGCGATATTTACGATAGGTTGCAGTATCCTGCATTTTGACATCGATAAATTCTAGATCTAGTTCTTTCGCTACCTTGGCATCATAAAAGGACATTTTGTGGCACGTTCCACAGTCTTCCGAGGAAAATTTGATCAGAGCTTGAGTCATTTCAGTTAACAATTAACACTCAACACTTAACATTTTACCGAAACGTGCCGTCAAGCCCCTAGCTTCTATAAATGAATTAATTGAAAGACTTATTCGAGAGGAGCTTGTATATCTACAGGAATCACATAATAATTCGCCGAATTTAAAAACTTTAGAAGATGATAATTTAATTTAACTCACGGGTGAAATCAGCTTCAATAATTAAGGGACTTTCTATTAATCCACGATTGACAAATTCAACTAAAAATTCAGGAGTTAGCTTAGATAAAAATCTACTTTTATTAATTTCAAGATATTCATCATCAGCTAACTGATAAAATTTAATCTTTTCCTCCTGCCAAAACCAAACTTCCTCGACGTTTAAAAATTTATATTTCTCTAGAGAATTATTAATATTACTGCTACTGTAAATTACCTCCACAGCTAAATCGGGAATAGATTTTCTTGTTTCAAAAGAATAAGAAGTATCTGGTTCTTTTCCAGCCAGGGGAGGATTTTTTAATGTAGTTGAACCCATAGGAAAATAAAGTAACTCGTATTTGCGACAATAAGCATTTATCAGTATAGAAATTGTCCGTTCTATTATTTCATGATTAATTGAAGAAGACACTATTGTTATTATTTCATTGAAATAAGAGACCCTATAACTCAAATATTCTTGAGATGTCAGCTTTTCGTAATCGAGCCAAGACATACCAAAAAGACTAAGGATTTGGTCTTGTTGCTTAGCACGAAAGCTGTCTACAGGTAGATTTAATAAATCGGTAAACACGAGGTAATCCTCCTATTTCTCTTTGTCTAATTATAATTACGATCTCACTTTCAAATTTTATTAAGAGAGATCGCCCTTTTACCGAGAAGTATTTTAGAGAAATTTGGCGTAAATATAAGCAAGCGTTTCAGAAAAGACTTTCCGAAAACCTTCGCTAGAAGTCCACCACGTCTGAGGCTCGTAATCTAGAGGAGGATGAGAAATAACACCCACTGGGATCTTAGGAGCAAATACCCGTTTGTATAATAACCAAGTACGACGACTATGAACGTCGATCGTATAGACATTGATTCCTTTGGGAGTTAACTGATTTTGCTCCAGCCACTTCTTGACCTCGATCGCCGAAGTTAGAGTACGATCCTTTTCAGCAGGTGGAGTAGGTACGGGCTGTATTTTTTGCGGATCGACACCCAGGGTAACTAAGGTTGCTTGTGAAAGGTAAGCAAAATTTTTGTATTGAGATAGATACTCCCCTCGACCAAAATTACTCCCCGCAGTAATCAAAAGCTCATAGGGTTTACGTTCAAATTCAGCGATCGCGCCAATGATCCCGTCATCTGCGATCCAGCCTTCGACGACTAAAATATCGGCATCTACTGGTTTTGAGTACGCCAGAAAAGATTCTAATTTAAATAACAATAGCCAAAATGCTACCGCGATCGCTCCCAAGATAACTAGCCATCCTCGAATACTCAATCCCCATCGCAGCCGATAGGAAAATAATCCCCACAATTTTGTTCGTTTTTTTGACATCTTAATCTAGCTGAATGCGATCGCGCCTGGTGCAGTTATTGAAAGCTAGTACTTAAAGGATTTTCTACTTGTCAACTTTCTGTATTAAGTAGCAGCATATTATAACTACAGAACTGCTTTCTCAGTTAGAGATAAGATTGAGCGGATATGACAGAGGTAATGGTTAACAGAATTCCTAAGAGAATAATTGTCCAGGTTTTGTAGGTACTAGAAGCACTTGTTTTCGCTAGTAACGATTTTTGTTCTTCTAGTTGCGATCGCAAGCTTTCTATGAGGCTATTTTGTTCGTTACCTTTTAGATCTAATAGACCATAGTTTTCTTTCTCTTTTTCTAGTTGCTGATTGAGTTTTTCGATCAGCACTGATTTTTCGCTAACTTGACTCCGAAGATCGTCGCTTTTAGCAGTTTCTTGTTTTAATTTGCTAATCTGCTGTTCTTTCTCTGCTTTTTCTTGCTCTAGTTGTCTATCTTTTTCCTCGATAGTTTGCTCTTTATCGGCTATTTGTTGATTTAATTCTGCGATTTGAGTTTCTCGCTGAGTAAGCTGCTGTTGTAAGTCTTGAGCAGTTTTGTTTTGTTCTTCTATTTGATTTTGATTGGTTTGAATGTCAGCACGAAGACGATCTATTTCACTTTGTTTTTGTTGAATTTCGTCTCTAGAGGTATCCAACTGTTTTTGAGCATCGTTTATTTGTGTCTGAAGATTTTCAACTTCACCTTCTTTGTCTGATAGCTGTTGTCGTAGTTGATTTGAAGCCGTTTCTGTTTCCGACAGTTGCTGCTGAGCATTATCGCGATCGCCTCTTAAGCTTTCAATCTCGCTTTCTTTGTCTGATAACTGTTGCTGTAATTGATTTAAAGCCGTTTCTGTTTCCGACAGTTGCTGTTGAGTATTATCGCGCTGACTAGTAAGATTTTCGATTTCGCTTTCTCGATCTGATAGCTGTTGCTGAGCATTATCGCGATCGCTTCTTATACTTTCAACTTCGCTTTCTGTCTCCGATAGTTGTTGTCGTAGTTGATTTAACGCCGTTTCTGCTTCCGACAGTTGCTGTTGGGTATTATCGCGAGTGTTGGTGAGACTTTCAATCTCATTTTGTTTTTCCGACAGTTGCTGCTGAGCATTATCGCGATCGCTTCTTAAGCTTTCGATTTCACTTTCTTTGTCTGATAGCTGTTGTCGTAGTTGATTTAACGCCGTTTCTGTTTCTGATAGTTGCTGCTGAGTATTATCGCGCTGACTGGTAAGACTTTCAATTTCACCTTCTTTGTCTGATAACTGTTGTCGTAGTTGATTTAACGCCGTTTCTGTTTCCGACAGTTGCTGCTGAGCGTTATCGCGAGAGTTGGTGAGACTTTCAATTTCATTTTGTTTTTCCGACAGTTGCTGCTGAGCATTATCGTGATCGCTTCTTAAGCTTTCGATTTCACTTTCTTTGTCTGATAACTGTTGCTGTAATTGATTTAACGCCGTTTCTGTTTCCGACAGTTGCTGCTGAGTATTATCGCGCTGACTGGTAAGACTTTCGATTTCGCTTTCTCGATCTGATAGCTGTTGCTGAACATCATCGCGATCGCCTCTTAAGCTTTCAATCTCGCTTTCTTTGTCTGATAGTTGTTGCTGTAATTGATTTAACGCTGTTTCTGTTTCCGACAGTTGCTGTTGAGTATTATCGCGATCGCTTGTTATGCTTTCAATTTCATTTTGTTTCTCTGATAGCTGTTGCTGAACATTATCGCGATCGCCTCTTAAGCTTTCAATCTCGCTTTCTTTGTCTGATAGTTGTTGCTGTAATTGATTTAACGCCGTTTCTGTTTCCGACAGTTGCTGTTGAGTATTATCGCGATCGCTTGTCAGGCTTTCAATCTCATTTTGTTTTTCTGAGAGTTGCTGCTGAGTATTATCGCGATCGCTTCTTAAGCTTTCAATTTCGCCTTCTTTGTCTGATAGCTGTTGTCTTAGCTGATTTAACGCTTCTTCTTGTTGGGATAATTGCTGCTTTAGTTGTTCAATTTCTTGTTCAAATTGTTCTGTCGAATCAGTCTGTTGAGAATTTACGTCTGACACTGCTGCTTTCTGTTCCTCTATTTGCTTTAATAATTTTTGAACCAAAGCCTCTTTCTCTTTAGCATACTGTTTTAGTGATTGATAATCGGCTTTATGCTCTGCAATTTTTGTTTTTAATTCTGCTAAATTTTGCTCTTCTTTTAGCTGCCTAGCTTCATTAGAAGATTCTTGAGTTGCCTTATCATTCTCTGAAACCATTACTCCATCCAACACCTCTATTTTAGTAGTTGAATCTGCGATTGAATCCTCGTCTTGCTCTGATTCAATAGAGATAGTTTTTTCTGCTTGTTGGCTGGCGAGCGCTAAATTCCCCGTAACCAAGCCTTCAATGACTTTTGATTTAGACAAACCCGTTTCAGTAACAATCTCATTTAAATTTTGGAAAGCTTGATAACTTAGAGAAATTCCTACCTGAGATTTTTCTAAAAAACTTGTTTTCTTACGCAATCTACTACCAGACTTGGTTTTTTTACGAGGCATATTTTTTTCTTCTCCGATGTGTAACTCAAGCTTATTTTTATCATATACCTCCTAAATTCATACTTTCATTTTTTTATTACCAACTGTTAATTTTGTCTAAAATAACCAAGAGCAAGTTACAAAATGTAAAGCCTGCTCTTTGTTAATTACGATCGAAAATATTTTTTGGTAATTTATCTAGAAAAACATACGGCTACGCCACTTATTTAAACGAGCCTCTCCAATACTAGCAAGACGTTGTGCATCTGCTATTTTTTGTTCTAGATCGGCAATAATTTGTTGTTGAGTAGCATTATCTTGCTGACTCATGGTGTTACTAGAAGACTGCTGAGAAATATCTCTTCCTGAAATTCCTGTAGATCGCCATTTATTAATTTCAGATGTACCGATACTAGCAAGCGAACCTAAACTAGCTAATTTTTGCTTTAACTCAGCAATTTTTTGGCTTTGGTCGCGCTCTTGTTGTTCTAGAGTAGAATCGGATTGAGAATAACTATAAGCTGAAGTCTTGGCTGTGACTGGTTGTGGTTTTGGACGTAAGACATTTGCCAATAATTTATCAATGTCAGTAACACCGCCATAGCTATTAACACTTGAAGGAGGAATAACTGCACTGGGACGATTATTAATCAAAGAACTAGTTAGACGAGATTGATCTTTGGTAGTTAACTTTTTGTCACTACTGGAAGCTCCACGTAACAGTTTAAATAGATGAGTAAAGCCAACTATATTTTTGCCTGTTTGGGTTTTGTAACCACAGTAGTAAGGAACAATATTTTCCCCAAATTTATTTTGATATTCGTCACTGTCTATATAGGAATTAATTTCCGCTTCATAACCGCCTAGATCTAATATTTGGCTATGAGCGTTAGTTTCATCATAGCTATCAGGTGCGCGACCAAGTAAATGTTTGAAATTAAGCTCGATGCTACGATAACGAGGGCAATTATCAAAAAAACGAGATTTATATAGTTCTGATTGAGCTACTTGGCGTACAAATTCTCGGACGCTGATATTGCCCTCCTTTAGTTTGGATTCTGGGACTGTAAGCCTTTCACTTTCCATGACATAAGCATTGCCCAAAACCTGACGATAAACTGCACGAATTACTACTTCTACTGCTGCCACTGAATCACCAGGACATAGTTCAGTTAGATTACTATCTTCATATAAACTGACTCCTAAATCTGAAGCTCTACCTATTACTGGACTAATAAAAGTGCTGACCATAATGTCATTTTCTCCTACAAATTAATTGAACTTGGTTAGCAAGAACGTTCATCAAACCTAGTGTAAAAACCACCATATTTGATCCAATATTGTTTTAAATCGTGATGAGGCGTATGCAAACTTGCTTTTGCTTGATATAAAATTACCTGTCGGTGATTCCCAATCCAAACTTTGCGGATCGGCTCGACAGAAATAAAAGTTCCGCCTAAACCTTTAACGCAGTCTTCAAATCTCTCGACAGTAGAATACTCTAAAGTTTCAAAAATAAAAAAGTTGCCCGAACAAATTAGATGACGGCTTCTAATCCAAGCTTGCATTTTTTTGCTAGCTATTGGTGGCAACATACTGGTAGTCGTTAGCTCCGATGTAATCATCTTTTTATAAATTTAATCTACGTTTATGGCGACAATCTAGCTCGATAAAGTGTGTATATTTTCTCAATCTCTTAATCTTTGAGAGAATTAATCCTTAAGCTTAATTAAGGCAATTCTGCTGCAAAACTAGCTCTTTTTTGAAATTTCAAGGGGCCGATCGCCGATCCCCATATCTGCTGGTGAGTATCAAGATCCATTCCTCGATCCCAGCTAACCCAGGTGGTTTCTGTAAGTTCGACATCGCTAACTAGATAGGTGTTTACTCCTTTACGATGGATAAAGCATTTATTACCTGGTTCAACGCTACCGCGAAACATTTCTCCCTCTCGACGGAAAACCATAGAACAGTTGTAACGGCGTTCTATGCCATCTTGAGGAATAGTTAATAAAATGTCTCGATTGTGACCCGAACCTGCATAGTTTTCTGCTTCTTTGAGACTGTAGTTTTCAATGTAGACGCGATCGCCTAGATCTACTAAACGGTGAACTCCTTGGCGATAAGGACTCCAAAGGTCGTAGTCATATACCTGCTCGGAATAAAACCCGATCCCCGAAAAAAAATCCCAGGGTAAGGGACGAAAGAAAATCCGAATGTGAGCATAATTTTTGGGGTCAGCGTCAGACTGTTTGCGATTACAAAAATCCCCTGCCATTAAACGAGCTAAATCATTAATTAACCCGCTTGATTTTGGTGCTGAATGATTTTCTTCGGTCAACATTGATTTTATTGAGGTAAAGTTTTGAAACAGTGAATAGTTAAAAAAAGATTTTAAAAAATTGATAGCTGTTGTTAACGGTCGAGTATATTATTTGGGGTTTTTATTAAATGCGATCGCCCTACTCAGAAC
>JASJEI010000164.1 GCA_030064795.1 Pleurocapsa sp. MO_226.B13
TATGTACCGCAGGGCATGCGGGAACTTACGCTTTAGGAGATTTGCCCTCTTGGTCAGTTGGTGCAAACCTGTTGGCTAATGGCGAGTCGTTGAGTAAAGAATCCCTTACGCCTTTAGGCTAAGGGAGTGTCAATAAAAGAACATCAATCTCAGCAACAGTTAGCGATCGCTCGCGAACAACTACGCCAGTATGCTCTGCAAGCTGAGGATCGAGCTACCGTACACGAACGCAATCGGATCGCTCGCGAAATTCACGATTCAGTCGGTCATGCTTTGACTGCTCAAACTATACAATTAAATAATGCGATCGCTTTTTGGAAGTCCGACTCTACTAAAGCCTATCAGTTTTTGACAGAAGCTAAAGAATTAGTTGCAACCGCCCTAGAAGAGATTCGTGATTCAGTTTCTACTCTTCGTACCGACCCTCTAAAGAAAAAAAGCTTGAAAACGGCAATCTCCGAACTATTTCAAGAATTTTCTAGCAGAACTAAGATTGTCCCCCATTACAAGATCGACTTAACTTATTCTTTAACAGAAGAAACTAAATTAACTGTCTATCGTATTTTGCAGGAAGCTTTAACTAATATTGCCAAGCATAGCGAAGCTACGGCAGTTAATATAAAGTTGCAAACTTTTCTCGAACATCTCTATTTATTAATTGAAGATAATGGCAAAGGTTTCGATCCTCAACTTAATACTACTGGATTTGGACTTCAAGGAATGCAGGAAAGAGTTACTGCTCTAAAGGGAAATATCAAAATAGATAGCGATTTAAAGCAGGGTTGCAATATTACTATTACCATTCCCCTATCAAACACCATTATTATTAACAACTAATTCAAACATCTACTTCTTAAAATATTTTAGATAAAAATAACAAATGACAAATGTATTAATTGTTGACGACCAAACTATTATCAGACATGGGCTTAAAAGCCTATTGTCAATTAGATCGAATTTAACGGTGGTAGGAGATGCCGAAAATGGAGAAAAAGCACTAGAAAAGATTGCTTCTCTCCAACAAGAATCGCAAATACCAGATGTTGTTTTATTAGATATACGAATGCCCATTATGAACGGCGTAGCGACTACTAAGCAAATAACTCAAGATTATCCTCAAATAAAAATTTTAAGGGACAGTAAGATCCATTGGCGACAATGGAAGCCCACGCTATAGTTTTAGTGACGCAAGGAACTAAAATTTAGCGTTGGGAGCAGTCACTTCTTACTACCTTTGATGATGATGAATATATTTCCCAAGCAATGAACTATGGTGCAAAAGGCTATTTACTCAAAGATAGTCCCCCAGAAGACTTAGCAATGGCTATTCGTGCTGTCAGCAAAGGTCATACTTATATGGGAACTGGTTTATTAGAGAAAATGTTACATAAATCGTCTCCATCAACAGCCACAACTCCCGTTCCAGTCCAACTAGCCGAACTTTCTACTAGGGAAAGAGAAGTCTTGGATTTAATTGCTCAAGGGTCGAGTAATCGAGAAATTGCCACAACTCTATATATTTCTGAAAAAACGGTCAAAAATCACGTTACCAACATTCTCAGCAAATTAAACTTACGCTATCGCACTCAAGCTGCTCTTTTCGCTCGTGGATGTAATTGATTCGATTTGTGTCGAAGGTCAAGTAAAAGCTAAAAGCTAAAAGCTTTTTGATAAAGGTAACAGCTTAGTTCGATCGCTCCTTAATTTTCGATTTGAATACATAAAAATGGAAAAAATCACATGACACTAGAAAGAAAAGTAGCAACAGCATTTACTATGAGTGATGAAGTTTGGTTACGTCATGCTAATCCTTGGAGTGGTATAACTCGTTTTATCACAGTTTTGCCTCTACTGATTTTAAGTATTTGGAGTCGCGTCTGGTTGGGATGGTTATCTATAATTCCCATCGCTTTAGCAATAGTTTGGACTTGGTTAAATCCCCGCATTTTTCCCAAGCCAAGTTCGACGAAAAATTGGATGTCTCAAGGAGTTCTAGGGGAAAGAGTCTGGTTAAATCGCGATCGCATTCCCGTTCCTATGCATCATCAGCACGTACCGAATATTCTTAGTGGAGTTGCTGCTAGCGGTGGAATTTTGGTCGTAGTGGGATTGGTTTTACTCCATGTTTGGTTAACATTATTAGGTTTTACTCTCACAACTTTAGGGAAGTTGTGGTTTATAGATCGTATGGTATGGCTATACAGGGATATGAAAGATGTCAATGCTGAATATCAAAGCTGGCTGTATTAAATTCTCCTCAATATAAAGCAATTAATACTAATTTAAATTGAAAGCTTGTAAGGGCGAATGGCCATTCGCCCTTACGATCCATGTGTAGTGAAGATCGTTCATTTTAGTATCAAAGTAATCAAACCGGCTTACTAAACACCAAAAAGTGTTGTTCTGGTAAAAACTCTTTAGTCTCCTGCCATTTTAATCCTACGGCTTTGAGTTCCTTTTTTACTTGCTTTTGGCTCATTTTGTGGAGGGGTTTAATCATAATCATTGGATTTTCCTTGCGGTATTCCAACAAAACAACTCTTCCTCCTGGTTTGAGAGCCTCAACAATACCCTCCATCATTTCTCTGGGATAGGCAAACTCATGATAGGCATCTACCATGAAGGCGAGATCGATACTTTCTTCGGGTAGGTTGGGGTTATCTTCTACTCCCAAAACAGTTTCCACATTGGTAATATTATTTTCTTGTTTGAGAAAAGCAATCGCCTCTAACATTTCTGGTTGAATATCTACCGCATATACCTTGCCTTCAGGGACTTGTTGTGCGATCCGAAAACTAAAATAACCAGTCCCCGCACCAATATCGGCTACGATGTCATCTGGTTCTAACTCTAACCTGGCGACAGTCATCTCTGGCTTTTCTTCTCTTTCCCTACTGTCTCGCTCCAACCACATCATTGCTTGATGTCCCATTACCCTAGCAATTTCTCGGTTCATATAGTATTTACCGATACCATCTGGGTTGTGAATCGCTTTTTGGCGATAGTAAGATTGAGTGTCTTGAGCAAAAGCAACGGGGGTATAAGTAAAATTAATTAAGATGAAGGCGATCGCTACTCCTACGAAAGCAAGACTAATTAGGTATTTTTGGCTATTTTTCATAATTTATTTTCAAACTCAGACTTAAAGTGGAGGATTTTTAGCAGCAAGATTGCTTATCATTAAACATAGTTATAAATCTTAAACAAAATACATGATTGCTTATTCCTTTGAAGTCAAAGGCTTAAAAAAATTAATCCAAGAAAAAGTTCTATTTGGTAACGAACCTACTCCTGAGTTATTTGCCATTCTTACAGTTTATTTTGTCCAGGGCATACTGGGACTTGCTCGTTTGGCGGTAAGTTTTTTCCTCAAAGATGATTTGGGACTGACTCCAGCCGAAGTTGCAGCTTTAACGGGTATTTCTTCTCTACCCTGGATTATTAAACCACTATTTGGCTTTTTATCCGATGGTTTACCAATATTAGGATATCGTCGCCGACCTTATCTCATCCTTTCAGGCTTGTTAGGGACTGTATCCTGGCTGGCTCTAGCTACTTTAGTCAATAGCGCTTGGACGGCTACTTTAGTGATTCTGTTAACTTCTGTATCTGTTGCAATTAGCGATGTGATTGTAGACTCTTTAATTGTCGAAAGAGCGAGAAAAGAATCGATCGCCCAGTCAGGTTCTTTACAATCTTTATCCTGGGGATTTTCGGCTTTGGGAGGATTGATGACTGCCTACTTTAGTGGCTTACTACTAGAACATCTCAGTGCCAATCAAGTATTTGAAATCACCGCTACTTTTCCTTTAATTGTCTCTGCTGTTGCTTGGCTAATTGCCGAAGAGAAAGTTAGTCAAGATGATTCGGAAACTGCAATTTCCCCCGTTAAAGGACAAATCGAGCAGTTATGGGGTGCAGTAAAACAGAGGCAAGTCTGGCTTCCCATTGCCTTTCTATTTGTCTGGCAAGCTACTCCTACTGCTGATTCGGCATTTTTCTTTTTTAGCACCAATGAATTGGGATTTTCACCAGAATTTCTCGGTAGAGTACGTTTAGTTACCAGTCTGGCTTCTCTAGTCGGTATTTACCTATTTCAACGCTATCTCAAAAATGTTCCCTTTCGGAAAATTTTAGGCTGGAGTACTGTGATTGCAGCAGCCCTGGGAATGACCACTCTCTTGTTAGTTACTCATGCCAATCGTGCTTTGGGTATTGACGACCATTGGTTTAGTCTGGGAGATAGTCTAATCTTAACTGTGGTCGGGCAAATTACCTGGATGCCCGTACTAGTATTATCCGCTCGTCTTTGCCCCAAGGGAGTCGAAGCGACATTATTTGCTCTACTGATGTCGATCTGGAACTTGTCGGGCTTGTTATCCCACGAACTAGGGGCATTGTTGACTTCTTGGTTGGGAGTTACAGAAACTAATTTCGACCAACTATGGCTGTTGGTAACTCTGACTAACCTTTCAACATTATTGCCCTTGCCATTTTTAGGTTGGCTACCTTCAACAGATCCACAAGAAGAATATACAGGCGAGTTAATTCCTGGTGAAGCCCCCGTCCACAGTTCGGCAGGACTGATTGAAGCCAATATAGCCCCCGATTTAGTTCCCGAATTTGTAGTTAACACAGCAGGGGGCAAAAAAAAGGATTAGCAGAACAAAAGTACTAATCCCGAGTGCGATTCTTGAGTGCGATCGCCCGCCTTGAGGTTGGTTTAATAGCTAGTCTGGAAATTTAGGACTTGGCTACAGGTTCGACTGCATTAGCCAATTCTGAAGTAACTTCAGATGTATCATCTGATTCAAAGACAACGCGGAGTAATGCGGGAGCAATAAAGGTAGTGGCAATGACCATGACTACAATGCCTGCTTCTAAAGATGAAGTCAACACACCACTAGAAGAGCCTACCGCAACAAACACTAAGCCTACCTCTCCTCTGGGAATCATCCCAGTGCCAATAGCCAGCCTATTGAGGTCTAGCTGACCAAAAACCGTAAATCCTGCTAAGACTTTACCTAGAATAGCTACTAGAATTAAAAACGCAGCGATAATTAATCCTTCTCTGTTGTTAGGATCGATAGGATTGAGTACGCCTAAATTGGTTTTTGCACCTACCGCAATAAAGAAAATCGGAACGAGCATATCAGATACTGGTTCGACTAAACGCTGAAGCTCTTTGCGTTTATCTGTTTCATCTAAAACCAATCCCGCAGCAAATGCTCCCAAAATTGCCTCCAAGTGAATGGTAGTGGCTAAATATGCCATAGCAAAGGCAAAGGTAAAAGCAGGTACGACTATACCACCGCGAGTTTTTAAAATATCGACTATTTTGACAAAGCTTTGATTAAAAATGTTACCTAATAAAATAGCCCCGACTAAAAATCCTGTAGCACTAATAATTAAATAAACAACATTACTGATATCAACTTCTCCTGTTTTGGCTAAACTGGCTGCTACCGCTAAGACTATTACCCCCAAGACATCATCAATCACCGCAGCCCCTAAAATTATTTGCCCTTCCTTAGAATTGAGCTGACCCATTTCTGAGAGTACCCTAGAGGTAATGCCAATGCTGGTAGCGGTTAGGGCTGCGCCCGCAAAAATCGCAGGAATAGCAGGAACATTAAAAATAATCATCAGTCCCGCCGTCCCCGCAGCAAAAGGAGCTATGACCCCGATAATAGCGACAGTAAGAGCCTGAGTACCTACTTCCATCAATTCTTTAAGGTTGGATTCTAAACCGATTTCAAATAACAGTACGATCACTCCGATCTCGGCCAAAAGAGAAATCACTTCCGACTGGAGATGAAAAGTTGCAGCGGTGTTTTCTGGAGTTAAACCTGAAGTTATTTGCAAAAACTGCATAATTAAAGAGTCAGCAGCCTCCATTCCCGCTTCGGGAAACACTAAAAGGTGCAAAACGGAAACGCCAACAATTACACCGCTGATTAATTCTCCTAAAACCGAGGGAAAGTTGAGGGCTGCACACAGTTCACCGCCAACTTTGGCCGCAAAATAAATCGTAACTGCACTCAGCAATACTCCCGCTAAAACTACCGATGGATCGGCTTGAGTAATCTCAGTGGCTAGTAGTAAATTGAAATTTGATAACTGAAAGGGAACAGTTAGTAAACTGTTTGGATTCATTAAATACACCTGCTATCTATGTTGTTGAAATTCTAGCTATTACCGTCTCGAACATGGCAATCGATCGCCACATCGAATTATTCAGTTAAGACGATCGAGACAAATTCTCTCGGTTGAGATCTTCTCTAGTTACTAAGCCTCGATCGAGCTGGTGACTTTTGCGATCGCGCCATCCGAAAAAAATCTTTAACCGAGGAATTAAGACGAGCGACGAGATGGCGAGCGCCTTCTTTTTGACCTTACAACTCGAATTATTTGGTTTTCAGTGACTTTCTATACCAGACAGATAATTGACGTGGCAAGATTATTAGATAGCAGTGGGTGAGTTTCGATCTTGCTCAAACCAATGCAGAAGGCGATCGAAGTTGCTCGGTTTTTATCGCTTTGCCTCACAGTCAGGGTTATATTTAACTGACTCGAAGCTATGTGAAACTATAGTTAGCAGTCATTTTGTATTCATTACCAGCAGCTATTTCAATTACTTCATTGGCAGCGTTAGCAGTTTCCACACAGACAAAGTTTTTATAGTCTTCATCGCCCAAATCTGCCATATTTGCCGATATTTCTGCCCAGGGATTCCAAACGATCGCCGTTTTACTATTAGTTGCGGCGATTTTGATTTTTCGTTCTAAAGCGGTATCCTCAATAAATAGCTCTGATGGCACGTCGAGATAAATGCGATCGCATTCCTCAGAAAAAGTCACCGCACCTGTTTGGGTTTTTTGTTTTCTCTCGTCAACTTTATCTATATAGGTTTTATTATCTAAGCCTAATACCCCCACGCTGTTGATATCTCCTACCTGAAAGTAGCTGTGGAGGGCTTGAGTAATCGAAAACGGCTCTTCTCCCGTATTGCGAGTAATTAAATCGATATTCAAAGAACTACCAACGGTAATGACAATTGCTAAGTCAAAAGCATAGTCCCATATCTGTCTGGTTTCGGGAGTATCTACTACCCCCATAGTCACCTTCGTAGCCCCATCTTGGGTACTGACTACTTCTCGCATTTGCCACAGTCGATTACGAACAAAACCATGACTAGAACGCCCTTTGGCTTCGGGATCTGGCCCAAACCAGGGCCAACAAACTGGCGCACCACCTTTGATTGCTTTTCCTTCCTGATGGTAGGCTTTGCTACTAAGAAACATCATGTCTTGAGTGCGATCGACGGGCTGAAAAGACAATACTTGCCCCGCATAAAGAGAGATATTAGCTAGGGCATAATCATTCTTGATTTTTAGCCTCGGAAAACCGCCTTGTCCCTCAACAAACTCAACCTTATCGGTAATGCCATAATCGGTGTTTAATTGCTCGATATTCATTTGTTTATTGCCCTTATTTACATTTATTTAGCTAAATTTGTATCTTACCTAGCGGTAGCCAAGGCATTCAGTAATCCCTGAAACATCGATAGTCCATCTGTACCACCAAGATGGCAGTCGGCAGCCCGTTCGGGATGGGGCATCATTCCCAAAACATTACCCTGTTGGTTAATAATTCCAGCAATGTTATTCATCGAACCATTAGGATTGTGTTCCGAGTTGACCTCGCCAGAGGCACTACAGTAGCGGAACAAAACCTGATGATTATCTTCTACAGCCTTCAAGGTAGCTTCATCGCCATAGTAGCAGCCTTCACCATGGGCGATGGGTAGAGTAATTATCTCTTGGGACTGATAATCCTGAGTCCAGATCGTATCGTTACGTTCCACTTTGACAGGGACGCGATCGCAAATAAAATGTAAACCACGATTGCGAATTAATGCCCCTGGTAATAAACCAACTTCCGTCAGGATCTGAAAACCGTTGCAAATACCGAGAATATATTTACCCTGTTTGGCGTGTTCGATGATACTATTCATCACGGGAGAAAACTGCGCGATCGCTCCACAACGCAGATAATCACCGTAGCTAAACCCGCCAGGAACGACTACCACATCTAGATCGCTAAGATCGGTTTCCCGATGCCAAACCATACGAGTCGGCGCGTCCAGTATCCCTTGGGTAACGGTAGCAATATCGCGATCGCAATTAGAACCAGGAAAAACAATTACTCCAAATTTCATGTTTTATACTCCCATAGCAATTCTAAACCGTAGCCAATTCAGTGATTTCAAAATCATAATTTTCGATAACGGTATTAGCCAACAGGCGATCGCACATTTGGTCTAAATGCTGTTTGGCTTCCTCTTCGCTGCTTGCAGTTAGCTTTAATTCGATGTACTTACCAATTCTGACCGATTCGACTTCTGTATATCCCATTTGCCTCAATCCCGATTCTACCGCCGTACCTGCTGGATCGAGTACCGAAGGACGAAGAGTAACATAAATACGAGCGTGATATTTGGTAGCCATAGAATTACTGTTAACGATCGAGCTTACTAGCAAGATAATTTTAGCAGCCAAGGGTAAATAGCTCATGGCTAATAGCTTTAATAAAGATAAAATAAACTTAAGTTCGATCTAAACAAGATAAATTATGAAAGCGCAACGCACTCGTTCCCAAGAGCGAATTATGGCAGTACTCCAGAATTTAAACCATTCTATTTCCGCTCAGGATCTTTACATCGAACTGCGAAATCGCCAACAAGATATGGGTTTGGCAACGGTTTATCGTTCTTTAGAAGCCCTAAAAATTCAGGGAGAAGTACAGGTGCGTACTCTAGCCAACGGAGAATCAGTTTATAGCTCGATCAAAAGCGATCGCCATCATCTTACCTGTGTCAATTGTGGTATTTCTCTGGCGATCGATGAATGTCCCGTCCACGATTTGGAAAAACAGCTAGAAAAATCCCATACCTTTAAAGTGTACTATCATACCTTAGAGTTCTTTGGTTTATGCCAAAAATGTAGCTAAATAATTGCTGAGAGCTGGTTAATAACTCCGAACTCCTGTACGGATGATGAGACCGTTCGCCCCTACGACGAACTCCGAACTAAAGTATGCATCTATACAGTAAATGCTCAATTGGTTACGCACAATTGAATAACTAATCATAATTCAGGTCGATCTATCCAAAAATCAGAACATAAAATATGCAACCCAAAATCATAGTTTGTGGTTTAGGTCGCACTGGCTCTACTATCTATAATCTGTTAAAGCAGCAGGGGGCAGAAGTAGTAGCAATTAGCGAGCATCCTGTAAACCAGCCAGCCTGCCGACAGATTATTATCGGCGATCCCAGAGACAATAACGTACTGCTTAAAGCAGGAATCAGACAGGCAAAAACACTAGTACTGGTTCATAATGATGATGCTCTCAATTTGGCAATCTTGACTCAGGCTAGAGTTCTCAATCCTCAAATCAGGATCATTAATCGTCTACTCAACAATACATTAGGCGATCGCTTGGATCTGATTTTGCCCGATCACTTTACGATGAGCGTAGCTGCTCTTTCTTCACCCCTATTTACTTTTGCAGCCTTGGGGAACAAAGCGATCGGACAACTAAAGTTATTTAATCGTACCTGGCCGATTCGAGAAGAAATCATCGATCTCGATCATCCCTGGTTAGGCAGAGAATTAAAGCAATTGTGGGACGATCCCAACCGAATGCTAATTTATTATTTGCCCACCAAAGGAGAAGTCGATTTAGTTTCGGCGATTGGGCAAGGTAAGCGTTTACAACAGGGCGATCGCTTGATAGTGGGAACTAAGCCCAAAGTATTTACCAAACGTCGTACTTGGCGTAGAAAGCTCTACAAAGCAATTCTCAACATACCCTACTATCAGCGTTATGCTCGTCCTGTAACTTTGGTAAGTCTGGCATTATTGGGGGTGATCTTCATCGCCACCCTGATTTATGTCAGCGTCAATCTCCAAACCTCGATCGCCGACGCGCTTTATTTCTCCGTGGGGATGATTACTGGTGCAGGGGGCAAAGAAGAAGTTGCCGAAAATAGTTCGGACTACATCAAGGTATTTACCGCGTTGATGATGATTTTGGGTGCAGGGGTAATTGGTATTTGTTATGCCCTAATTAATGACTTTGTTTTGGGTAGTCGTTTTCGCCAAACTCTAGACGCTGCCAAAATTCCCCGAAAAAATCATTATATTGTCTGTGGTTTAGGCGGAATAGGTATTCAAATTGCCCGTCAACTCAACGACCAAGGTCACGAAGTAGTGGTAATCGAATCAGACCCCAATAACCGTTTTCTTCATACTGCTCGTTCTTTTAGGATTCCTGTAATCATCGAAGATGCCAGTATATCTTCTACCCTCAAAGCCGTAAACGTCAAAAAGGCAGCTAGCATAATTGCCGTGACTAGTCAGGATACAACTAATTTAGAAATCAGCCTGACGGCAAAGGCGATCGCCCCTTATATCAAAACAGTCGTTCGTAGTGGCGATCCCCAATTTGCTCAATCGATGCAAGAGGTATTCGAGTTTGATTGCGTCTTGTCTCCCGTAGAATTAGCCACCCATTCCTTTGTCGCAGCAGCCCTTGGAGGCAGAATTTTGGGCAATGGCATGACTCAAGATTTACTTTGGGTAGCTTTGGCAACGCTGATTACGGCAAAACATCCTTTTTGCGATCGTACTGTTCGGGATGCAGCGATCGAAGCCGATTTTGTCCCTCTATATTTAGAAAGAAAAAATCAAACCATTCACGGTTGGCAATTATTAGATACTCGCTTGCAACCCCAAGATGTTCTCTATTTAACCATGCCCGCTAGCGGTTTAGATCAGTTATGGCGCACCCCTGGTTCGGATTTTTTGCTCGATCGCCTCGAAGATAGCTTTAGTTGTTGATGCTGATAACATAATAAAAACTGATTTTTAATTCCAGAGTCAACAAATTATGTCTGAAGCGATTACACCAGCAATTAGCGATCGCATTTGCCAACACATGAACGAAGATCATAGCGATGCGATCGTTATGTATGCCCAAACCTTTGGTAATGCACCCCAAACAGAATCCGCAACCATGGATTCTATCGATCCTCAAGGAATGAATATTTCCGCCCAAATTGCCGGTGAAACAGTTCCAGTCAGGGTAGAATTTGACCATACTTTAAAAGATGCCAAAGATGCCCATCATACTTTAGTAGCAATGATCCAACAAGCTCGAACTGCTTGATATTCACAATCGAATAGAAATAAGAATGCCTGACAATTTATTATTTAGCCTAATTCTAATTCTGTTGTTGGGATTTATTGGCGGTCAAATAGCTGGCAAGCTTGGCGCACCGCCTTTATTGGGAATGATGCTCGTCGGTATTCTGTTGGGCCCACAGGTGAGTAATTTAGTTGCCGATGGAGTCTTAGATCTAGCTGATGAGATCAGAACTCTGGCAGTGATGGTTATTTTGATGCGTGCCGGATTGGGTTTAGACGGTGATAAATTAGCGCGACAAAGTACGGTGGCTTTGCGTTTGGGTTTTTTACCCGCACTCACCGAAGCAGTCGCCATTACTCTAATTTCTATCTGGTTATTTCAGTTTGATTGGCTTACGGGACTACTCTTGGGTTGTGTAATTAGTGCCGAATCTCCTGCGGTAATCGTTCCAGGGATGTTACGTCTCAAAAGTTTGGGTTGGGGAGTCTCTAAAGGTATAGCGGATGCGATTTTAACGGGGAGTGCCTTATCTGATGTTTTGGTTTTGTTGCTGTTTAGCTTGCTGTTAAATTTTTTATCTCAAGGAAATATTGCTAGTAATGCCTTGTGGCTTTTGCCTGTTAGAGCAGTCATTCAAATTATCTTGGGTGTTATCGTCGGTTACTTGCTGGCAAAACTAGTTTTTTTCTGTACTGTCAAACTAAGATCTAGCCAAAATGCCGTTCAAGAGACTTTGATTGTTGCTAGTTTGGCTTTGTTGGCGGTAGTTTTAGCAATTTACCTGCCCTATTTTTCTGGCTATTTGGCAGTAATGGCGATGGGATTTTTCCTGATTAAATTTAGTCCTCCTCTAGCTCGTAGATTGCGTCAGGAATTCAGCCATTTATGGATTCTCGCGGAGATACTTTTATTTGTCTTAATGGGAGCAACCATCGAGCTAAACATCTTGGGCGAGCTCTTGTTCCCAGGAATATTATTACTCTTTTTGAGCTTGATTTTGGGAAGGTCTATTGGTTGGTATTTAGCCACTGCGGGAAGTAACTGGACGACAAAAGAGAAACTATTTTTATTACCAGGCAATTCAGCGAAAGCTACAGTACAGGCAGCTATTGGAGCAATTCCTTTGAGTCGGGGAATACCAGGGGGAGAGATCATCTTGGCGATCGCCGCTTTATCGATCCTGATTACTGCACCTCTAGGTGCATGGGCGATTCCGACTTTTGCCCCCAAACTTTTGACCAAAGACGAGGTAGACCCAACCACAACCAATGTCGCCACTCCTACTGTGATTCTAGGAGCGATCGATCTTCCCCCCGATCGAGCGATCGCCGTCCTCAATAAAGTTGCAGACTTAGCTCGCCGTACCAATGGTGAGGTCGTAATTATTTATGTTAGCGACCTCATCGAATCAGATGCCAAGCTAAAATTACTCACCGCTAAACTCCTGTTGGATATTCCCCATCGGTTTTTGAGTACCACAGGAGATATTGCCACAGAAATCTTGCGTACAGCCCAAGAATGTCGAGCTACAGAAATTGCGCTCGCCAAACACAGCCCACAATCTCGGCATCAAGGCTCTCTCGGCTCGGTATCTCAGTCAGTTTTAGCTAACAGCAAGATCCCCGTAATTTTAGTTTAGCGATCGCTCAATACTACAAAAGCGATCGCAATTAGCATTGGGAGTATGTCAGCGCGACCTGAACTTGAACTGGTCGTTTAAATCGAGACTCCGAAGTCTCTAGGGGATTCCAGCCCCCTACCCTCGTAGAAAAGAACTCAATCAGAGTTCGGTCACATTGAGAGTAAGTAATAAAATCAATGGAATGCAGACCCTAAACGTAGCCACAGCTAGTAGGAATTAACTGGTGAGGAGCAAGAGGGAAAGTTGGAAGGATGAGCGAAAGCAAAGATACCGATCAAAAAGATACTTTAGATTTAGATGGTGAATTGGGTCGCCCATCCCCCTACAATTGCTCCGTTACGCCTTCTGACATCACGCCTCTGCCTTCGTTCAATGACCGCCTTCGGCGATCGCCCTAGCGAGGGTAGTATTGTGGAACGTCCTTTCAAAACCTTTAAGACCGATTGGGTTGACCAACGGTCACCCGCAGGCGACGCGGAGCTAGTCCTTTAGGGCACCTTCGTTTTACGGAGGTTTACGGGTGACTGAGTTGAGCGATTAACGCCAATTTCCGACAAGCACGTAGGGCGACCAATAGTAAGGAGCTTGATATTTAGGGTCATCTAAAAGCTCTTGTTGAGCGCGATGGAGAGCGATCGCCTTACTCGTTCCAGGAATGCTCAATTCTTGATAAAATCGATTCATCAATTTAACTGTAGATTGGTCACTAACCTGCCATAAAGTAGCCAAAGTACTACGCGCTCCTGCTCTAATAGCTAATCCTGCCAGTCCGAGAGTCGCTCTTTCATCTCCTTCTGCTGTTTCACAGGCACTTAAAACCAGTAATTCTATGGGTTTTTGTTTGTCACTTTGGCGGAGCAATTTATCTAACTCTCTGGCTTTTAATAGCGAAGCGTTAGCAGCATCAGAATCGTAAACTACAATGTATGTCTCTTCTGGATTAGAGCTAAAATTACCATGAGTTGCTAAGTGAACTACAGAAAAGTCCCCCGTATCAAGGTTTTTTTGAATATTGGGTCGAGTAAATTCTGAATTGAGCAGAATAGAACTAGGTATACTGTTTTGAATATTGGCTAATTCTTCTGTTACATTCAGTCCGACAAAAGATTTATTTTCTACTTGAAGTTCTTCACTAATTCCTGCACCTAAAACTTTTAATGCAGTTGATGTAGTTTGTAGATCGAAAACCTGAAAACTAGGAAGTAGTACTAAAGCATATTGTTTTTGGATTAAATACTCTTTTTGTTTGGAGTCATAGAGAACACCCATCGGAATATTACGTAATTCTCCATCTAAAACAAATACTAAAGTTGTTATTTGATTATTATTTTCTAGATATGTTTCTAGAGGTTCGATCA
>JASJEI010000165.1 GCA_030064795.1 Pleurocapsa sp. MO_226.B13
ATTCCTAACCTCACGATTAGGTCTTTCTGATTCAACCGCACATATCTAGACACAACCTTAAGATCATGCCCCCGACATTGGTACGTCCACAGACCTTCGACCCAACAACTCGATTGGATATGCCGAGGAAACCTCGGCATCCCTCTCGTTCATTGCAGAGTCCCGATTCCGCAAGCCCTGCGGTACGGTTTCAGCAAACAATTGCTTTTTGTACTTGCTGCGACAGTGTTTTACCTAGACACGCTTTTCTGTCTAGAACCTCATACGCTGTGTTTTCAAGGTGCATCGTACTTACTGCTTGGTTTTCGCGAGTCAGTACAAGATTATTGTCTCACATTCTGAAACCTTTGCTAAATCAAGCTTCCATCAAGTTTTTGGCTCTAAATTGTAAACAGGAAAGTAGCTATACCCTGCCCTGCTTTCCTCCCGTCGGCGTAGCCGAGGGTCTCCAGCAGGAAGAAAGATGAAAGAACAAATTGTTACTTGGATTAATCGCATCCTAATTGCAGATGTGTTTTTAGTTTTCTTGGGCTTTATTTGGTTTGCGATCGCCGTTATAGGTCGTTATCTCAATCTTCCTTTGGGTTTCGATCTCTGGTATAAATTGTGGCAGCCAGTTTTTAATCCCGCGATCGGCATTCTCTTTTTGGGCGCATTAGTTACTTGGTTAATTAATAAAATTAGCGATCGGCTTGGTTCTCAATAAATCAGTTACTTTTCTAAGGGGATGACGAGGTTTCCTCGGCTTATCCAATCGAGGTGTTGACTTGCTTGCGGTCATATCTGTTATGGATTAACAGTTCGTTGATTTTGCCCCGCTTTGATGCCACCGCGTTAATCGCCCTAGGAGCTTTAACTTCTACAATCTCATAGTTGAGGTCAGAATAAAGTTCCTCGATCAAAGTAGCAGAGGAATTGCTTACTAGTACCTGACAACCACGCTTAGTTAACTTGTCACAGACTTCTTTCAGTCTAATCTGCTCTGATTCTCCAAACCCATTAACACTATAACCAGTAAAAGATGAAGTGTCAGAAATAGGATGATAGGGAGGATCGAAGTAAATAAAAGCTCCTTTCCTCGCAGTAGCTACCGCTTTAGCAAAATCGCCTTCGATGATTTTGACATCTTTTCGAGCGAGATAAGCACTGACCGACCTAATCACCGCAGGATCGGCAATTACAGGATTAGAGTAGTTGCCATAAGGTACGTTAAATTGACCGCTACTATTGACGCGAAATAAACCGTTAAAACAGGTCTTGTTGAGATAAATAATTCTAGCTGCTCTTTCTACAGGACTTTTATCCTTAAAATCGTCTTGGCGATCCTGTTCTCGCAACCAATAATAATGCTCTTTGGAGTTTTTCTCCTGATGTTTTTGACACAATTCTAGTAGCTCTTCAGGATTGTCTTTGATTACGCGATAACAGTTGATAAGCTCGCCATTAGTATCGTTGATGACGCTTTTTTTGGGCTGTAGGGAAAATAATACCGCCCCTGCACCGACAAAGGGTTCGTAATATTGAGTGAACTTTTGAGGGACATACTCTTTGATAGCAGGTAGAAGCTGCCGTTTCCCGCCAGCCCATTTTAGGAATGGTTGCGCGAGAACATTGTGCTGGTATGCTCTTTTTCTTTTAATTTGAGGTATTTTGGCAGCAGTATTATCTGGCATTGTTATTAGAGTGGTGTCCACTAATCAAAGGTATCATCTCTGAACGGACATCTCACGGGCGCGAATTCAATTCGCGCCCCGTGTCCTCAGATAAGCACAAGATATAATGTCTTAACCTAATAGTACTAGAATACTATTATTGATTTTTAAAACAACCATGAATACTGCTGCTCAAAATACCAGCGGAAGTTATTTTAGAAGATGGTAATTCTGAGATTTTGATTTCCGTTAGCATTTCTAGATTCAATTTTTATCAAGACTAACTAGCTTACAATTAAATTTAAAATAAATCTAAAAGTAGAGTATTCAACACTTTGTAATTACTGACGACCAGTAACTATCTAATTACGAAGACGATAAGATATAAATGAAGCAGAAAGTTTAAGATAGTTTTATTAAATATATGACTACCGCCGTAGCAGTCGAAAAGAAAAAGTTACAAAATCCACCATTAGATATCCATTATCTAGGCGATCGCGTTCTCCGTCAGCCAGCTAAACGCATTGCTAAAGTCGATGATAGTATCCGCAAAACTATTACCGAAATGCTGCAAACTATGTACAGCGCGGATGGTATTGGTCTGGCCGCTCCTCAAGTGGGAATCAATAAGCAGCTGATTGTGATTGATATTGCTTTAGACCAACCCGACAAGCCTCCTTTAGTCTTAATTAACCCTAAAATCACCAAAACAGGTAAAAACCTTTGTAACTCCGAAGAAGGCTGCTTGAGTATTCCTGGAGTGTATCTAGAAGTAACTCGTCCTGAAGAAATCGAAGTTTCCTATAAAAATGAACAGGGCAAACCCTGTAAACTCAAAGCAAATGGTTTGTTATCTCGTGCAATTCAACACGAAATGGATCATTTAAATGGGGTCATGTTTGTCGATCGAGTAGAAAATAGCCTCGCCCTCAACGAAGAGTTAAAGAAAAGAGGTTTTGCCGTCAGTGCGGTTAAGCCCGTTAAAAAATAGATTATCGACTCGCCACAATCTAATTAGAAGTAAACAAGAGAAACTTCAGCAGACTAGGATACTAAAGAGACTGGGTGAATTGGTTAATATTCACCTATTTTCAATTATCCGATAACCATGTAATCTCAGTTAATAGATATATAAATAAAAAATTTAGAGGAGAATAACAAGATGGTATCAATGACACCTAAAAGTGGTGTATGTTTGGCTTTAAGCTGTATTACAGCGATCGCGGGAGTCGGTTCGGTTTTTGAACTTTCCTCTGGTAATCCCGAACTGGGGAGCATGGTTACAGGTTTGATTTTGGCTGCAAGTGTTCCTCTTACAGTCATTTTATTTTGGGTAGCAGTACAAGATACCAAAGCTAACCAAAGTTAGAGAACACCTTGTTAGAGAACACCTTGTCATACTACTACTCGGTAAATCATTTAACAAAGCACTAAAAAAGAGAAGAGTAAATTCCTCTTCTCTCTTGTTTTATTTAATCTAGTTGTTAACTAAACTTCTTTTAAAAAAGTCTCTAGCCAATAGTTAATAGCTAGAATCAAACTTGCAGGGTCAACTCAACAATAAACTACTTTTTAGGCGATAACATCATCATCATGTTACGTCCTTCACGTTTGGGCGATTGCTGTACTTCTGCGTAATCTTCTAAATCTTTTGCCATCCGACGCAGCAGATCTTCTGCCAACCTGGAGTGTTGGATTTCTCTACCTCGGAAGCTGATTGTCGCCTTAACTTTATCTCCAGATTTCAAGAAGCGTTGAGCATTTTTGACGCGCACATTATAATCGTGTTCCTCAATTTTGTAGCGCATCTTAACTTCTTTAACGTCAGCATTATGCTGTTTTTTCTTTGCTTCTTTTTGCTTTTTGTCTTGCTCGTATTTATACTTCCCGTAGTCCATAATTTTGCAGACGGGGGGTTTAGCGGTTTCGCTGACTAAAACCAAATCTAAGCCTTTTTCTTGAGCTATTGCCAGAGCTTCTTTAGGAGTGATAATCCCTAACTGCTCGCCTTCAGAATCAATAACACGAATTTCAGGGAAGCGAATTCTTTCGTTAGTTTTGGTTAGATCGCGACTAGGGCTACTGCGTCTTCTATCTCTCACAGGCGTATTGTTTCTTTCCTTTTGTAATAGTATTATTGTGAACTAAAAATTTAATGATGATAAGTTATATCTCTCACTATTTTATCTATCTTGCTATTAATAAAATGTTAAGTTAGGTTTATCTTTGAATCCAATAAATAACTAAATCAGGTTTTAATCTAGCAATAGATATACTTTGAGTAGCAAAAATATATTATGTAAATATTTTTTAAGTAAAAAATTGGTTACAAATCAGCCTTGGCAAGAACGTATCGGTTATCAACGAGACTGGGTTTGGCGGGGATGGCAAACTCGTTATAGTTATCTTAGAGCTAAATCTAATTATACTACCTCTCAGCATTCTCCTCTGATTTTTATTCATGGCTTTGGTGCGAGTATCGAACATTGGCGTAATAATTTACCAGTCATTGCTCAATATCATACAGTTTACGCTTTAGATTTATTAGGTTTTGGTGCTTCAAGAAAAGCAGACGTAGAATACAGTGCAGCTTTATGGACAGAACAAGTCCACGATTTTTGGCAAACTTTTATCGGTGTTCCTGTAGTTTTAGTTGGTAATTCTATTGGTTCGTTAGTTTGTTTGACTGCTGCTGCTACCTATCCTGAAATGGTTAAGGGTTTGGTAATGCTTAGTTTACCCGATGTATCGGTGCGAGAAGAGATGTTACCGCCTCTTGTGCGTCCCTTAATTACCACTCTAGAAAACCTAGTGGCATCTCCATTATTAATCAAAAATCTTCTCAAGATAGTTAGAACACCAAAAATAATTCGTAAATGGGCCAGAATCGCCTATCCTAACCAAGAAGCCGTTACCGATGAATTAGTAGAAATTTTATCTAGTCCTGCATACGATGAAGGTTCGGGGCAAACTTTGGTTAGATTATCTCGCAGCGTTAGAAAGGCTGGTTTTGCCAAGTCGGTTAAAGATTTACTTCCTCAGATAAATCTACCCATACTGCTGATCTGGGGACTACAAGATAAAATGATTCCACCCAATCAAGCAAGAGCGATCGCCTCACTTAACCCTCGTTTGAAGCTGATAGAATTACCTAATGCTGGTCATTGTCCTCACGATGAATATCCCGATGAGTTCAATTCTCTGCTGTTAGAGTGGCTTGACTCTATATAATTTAGATCGAATAGTCTTGAAAGTAATTACAGTTAACAATTATGGCAGGTATCAAAAAAGGATCTTTAGTGCGGGTAGTCAAAGAAAAATTTGAAGGTAGTCTAGAGGCAAAAGCCAGCGATGCTCGTCTTCCTGAATATTTATTAAATAGCAAAGCAGAGATTGTAGATATCAATGATGATTATGCTTTGGTGCAGTTTTATGTGCCTACTCCTAATGTCTGGTTGCGTCTGGATCAATTGGAAGAGGCTAAATAAGCAATATCATGCTTTCTTAATTGACTAGTTACGATCGTTAGTGGTTAGTGACAAAATTAGTAATTTTGTCAGTTGGGTTGCGATCGCGTAACCCAATAAAAATAGATCTTGAATGCTTTATCTACTTTACTTTCAGATACTTGTGTCGGGCAGCCAGGATCTTAATACTAAATAATTTACACGGTTGCTATTTTTTCTGTATTTTAGATGGTTTGTTGAGTTTAATATCGGTTTCAATTTCAGTATCGCGACGAATTATAGTTTTATTTGGCTCAAGATTATAATTCTGGCGATTTAAAAAATCATCAGATTGTTCAAATTGTGGAATGGGAATAGATTTCTCTTGGTTTTCGGATCGCTCTACGTTTGGTAAAAAACTATCTTTAGCTGGGTTGAGTAAATTATCTTGTTGTTTGCTGTTTTCGCGTATTTTTTCTGGTTCTGTTGTGGGTTTGGGAGTTTGATTATTTAGCTTTTGTGGTTTGTCTGGCTTAGATTCTGTAGAATTATCTTCTAGCGTAGTAGAGCGATCGCGACTAGTTATTTGCTTGACCTCACTAACAATAAAAACCATTTCAAATGGTCGTCCCATTTTACGCTGAATAAATTCTTCTACTAATCTTGCTTGATTGGGATAAATTTCTTTGTCTGTTTGAAGAGTAACGTAGATAATTGGTGGGGTTTTTGTCCAATCTACTTTAATATTAGTATTATCAACTCCCACCCCTACAGTAATTGTTTCGTTAATCAATTTATTAGTAATTTCTGCTTCTAATTGGGCGTGTCTGACTAATTCCAAAAAACTTGCACCCAAAGGTACAACCATCAAACCCGTTAAACCAATTGTCCATCCCAAAGCGTGATTTATTTGTGTAAATCCAGCCAAAATAAATACCACCATACAGGCAAGAGTTATACCCAATAGATTAGTTAAATAAAGTAAAAAAGCACCCTTAGCAAAAAAGAATTTCTCTTGGGATAAACACAACCCAACTACGCACAAAGGAGGCATTAAAGCTACGGCGATCGCCGTTCCCGCGATCGCATCACTGACACCTCTTCTTACCTTAGCAAAAGAACTAATTCCTCCTGCTACTACGGCAATTCCCAAGTCTACTAAATTAGGTTGCGTACGGGCTAAAGCTTCCGAACCAAATTCAGGAATATTAACTAAATGTCCCGTAAAGCTAGAAAGAAACAAAGCTAAAATTGTTGCGCCAATAATCGACAATAAAGCTTTGCGAAATAAAGAAAAATCTCCTTCCAGTGCAGCAAAAGCTAATGCCCTCAGAGGTAACATCAAAGGAGCAATCAACATTGCTCCAATAATCACCGCCGTACTATTACTAATTAAGCCAAAAGTAGCAATCATACAGGCACTTAGAGTAAAAACTACATAGTTGGTATTCCAAGTCGCATCTAACCATAGTTCCCGATGCAATCTTTTGATCGCAACTTCTTTTTCTTGTTTTGGTAATAGTCTTCTCAACTTTCTTTGTAGCTTTAGCCAAATAAATTTAGCCAGGCGTTGTTTATTAATCATTTTAAGCTGTTAGCTTTTAGTCTAGAAGTTATATTTTTGGCAAATATCCAATAAAAGCAAGTAGGAGATTTTGTTAAATTTTTATATACTATTTGCTCGGTTTTAACAAATCAAAATTGTAAAAATTCAACTGCCAGTCCCACTTCCGTTTATCATTCCCGTAAACTCAGAAAATACTAAAATTGCTCCAAAAAGTAGGCTTATGAAATAATGTAATTGCTTATTTATTAATTCTGATAGACACGATCGCATCGACGACAAAATACGCTTACAAAAGCATCTCTTGCACATCAAAAGCCAAGGAGTAGTTGGTCAGCCAACAAATCATCTGTGTTTGCGGTGCCCCCATTCGGGGATAAACGACCCTGCGGATTTTTAATCCGCCAAACAAAGGCTTTAGCCGCATGTACGCCCTAAAGGATTCCCTTCGGTCACGCACCAAGACATCTGTGTTTATCTGTGGACTCTAACACACCAAATAAAGCTTGCCACGCCACTACTGAAGCAAAGCAATAATAAGCAAGATAAAATAAATGTGAAATAACACTTAATTAACTTGGAGCAATAGGGAGTGGTAGTTAAACCAGATTGGTTGAGAGTAAAAGCACCGCAAGTCGAACGAGTAGGTAGTGTTAAAGAGATATTACGCGATTTATCTCTAAATACTGTCTGCGAAGAAGCATCGTGTCCCAATATCGGCGAATGCTTTAGTGTTGGTACGGCAACTTTTTTAATTATGGGGCCAGCCTGTACTCGCGCCTGTCCCTATTGCGATATTGACTTTGAGAAAAAACCAAAAGCACTCGATCTAAACGAACCACTCCAGTTAGCCGAAGCGGTACGTCGTCTCAAACTCAACCACGTGGTAATCACTTCAGTCAACCGCGACGATCTTCCCGACGAGGGTGCATCCCAATTTGTACGCTGTATCGAGGAAGTTAGAAAAGTCTCCCCACAAACTACAATCGAGTTATTAATTCCCGACTTGTGTGGTAACTGGGATGCACTAGAAACAATTTTGACCGCTCAACCCGATGTACTCAACCACAACACTGAAACTATTCCCCGACTATATAAAAGAGTGCGTCCTCAAGGAGACTATCAGCGATCGCTCGAACTACTAAAACGCACTCGCGAAATTGCCCCCTGGGTATATACCAAATCTGGCATCATGGTGGGTTTGGGAGAAACCGACGCAGAAGTAAGAGAGGTAATTCAGAACTTACGTAGTGTAGACTGCGACATTCTAACTATTGGACAATATCTCCAGCCTTCCCAAAAACATCTGGGAGTCAAAAACTTTGTTACCCCCGAACAGTTTAAAGCTTGGCAAGAATTTGGCGAGTCGATTGGTTTTTTACAGGTGGTTTCTAGTCCTCTAACTCGTAGTTCCTATCACGCAGAACAAGTTAGAGCCTTGATGCAGCTTTATCCCCGTCAGAGATAAGCAAGGAGAAAGTACAATCCCGAACTGTAGAGACGTAGCCCTAAAGGACTCGCGCTCGTCTAACAACTTGCTTGCGCAACCGCATCCCATACTACGTCTCTACCTGTATGCCTTCTGCCTGTTTGAATTTCTCCTGTGTAATTACCCAGAAACTCTTCTGTAAACACTTAATTTGCTCAACCTGGACACCGTTGTTAATTAACGGTTTCTTTTTTTTGGTTATTTTTCGCTCGTCATTAGTCAATCTGACTCTAATCCAAACACCGTAAGAGTTATAGCGTCTAATTGAGCTAGTTAGATCGAGCGATCGCTTAACTTAAGTTGTTAAGAAATATTACGGTTTTTTTCTTTTGGGGAACTTTTGATTACTCCTCTTCTTCCTCACACCAGAAAGCAATATTTGTAGGCTTCCTCAAAATCATTGTGATTTTAACAACAATCAGCCAACCGTGTTGTTACTGAGAATAGACCCACAAAGCTGAGAAAAGAGGAAAAAAACTTCAGTTATGTTCTTTTTCGCGCTGAATTGGGCAACCTATTTTCAGAGGGGGAGTCAACGGTATACCGCCGTTAAATCCACAACCTTTACTGGAGTCGTAAATAAGAGATCGCTATGCTTGCTAGTTCTTCATACGTTGAAACCGAGGGAGATAATTCTTCCATCAATCCCGATCTAAATCTTGATTTAGAAGCCCACAATGATAGTTCCGATAAGTTGACCGAAGAGCTTGTAGAACTTGATTTAGATACAGTAGATTCCGAAAATGTTTCTCGAAGAGGCAGCCGTACTACTACCGATTTGGTTCGACTATATTTACAAGAAATTGGTAGAGTTCCTTTACTAGAAAGAGATGAAGAAGTATCCGAAGCCCAAAAAGTCCAACGACATATCCAAATTATAGAACAACGCGCTAAAGCTGCCGAAGAAGGCAATACAACCCTGCAAGAATTTATTAGGCTTGTTGATGTCCACGATCGCCTGGTTACTCAACTTAGTCATCGTCCTTCCCTGAAAAGATGGTCTATGGCAGTGGAGATGGAAATTCCTCTACTAAAAGAGAATTTAGCTAAAGGAAAACAGGATTGGGCCGAAGTTATTGGCTGTAGTGTCAAAGAATTAGACAAAATTCAAAAAAGTGGCATTAGAGCAAAAGAACATATGATCAAGGCGAATTTACGCCTAGTGGTTTCCGTAGCCAAAAAATATCAAAATCGCGGTTTAGAGTTACTTGACTTGATTCAAGAAGGCACTTTAGGGTTAGAAAGAGCCGTAGAAAAATTTGACCCCACCAAAGGCTATCGTTTTAGTACTTATGCTTACTGGTGGATTCGTCAGGGTATTACTAGAGCGATCGCCACTCAAAGTAGAACGATTCGCCTTCCCGTACATATCACTGAGAAACTCAACAAGATCAAAAAAGCTCAACGCAAAATTTCTCAAGAAAAAGGACGCACTCCTAAAATTGAAGATATTGCTCAAGAGTTAGACATGACTGCTGCTCAAATCCGTGAAGTCTTGTTACGAGTACCCCGTTCGGTTTCTTTAGAAATTAAAGTCGGCAAGGAAAAGGATACAGAATTAGGAGACTTATTGGAAACCGAAAGTGCTTCTCCTGAAGAAACTTTGATGCGAGAATCTTTACAAAAAGACTTGCACTATCTTCTTTCTGAATTAACTAGTCGCGAACGAGAAGTTATCCAAATGCGCTTTGGTTTTGGCGGAGAAAAACCTTTCTCTTTAGCCGAGATTGGACGTTGTTTAGAATTATCTCGCGAACGAGTACGTCAAATTGAAGCCAAGGCACTACAAAAATTACGTCAACCCCGACGCAGAAGTTTAATTAGAGATTATCTAGAGTCTCTCAGTTAAAGTGACATCCTCCCGACACCGACCCTAACGGGTACGGTGCGGGCTTCCATTGTCGCCAATAGATCTTGCTCTCCTAACACCTGATGGTCAGTTGCGCCACTACATGCGGCGAACTATGCGCCTTTGTCTAGAACTAAGTTCCCCGACAGTACGACTTGAGTATCATGCCACTCGCTTATATCACGAGGGGCTGTCTTCCGAGGAAACCTCGGAAGTTTATACGCCCCGTCGCCGTAAAAACACAAAGGACTTGTCCGCATATCGGTGCTTTACGCTTGCAATTGGTAAAATTCATGAGTAGCGACGGTTCGCTCTAAAGGACTTGCTGAGTCTAACGACTTGTGCCGCGAAGCCCTAAAGGACTAACTTCGTGTCGCAAATCCTTTAGGGCTTCCGCAAACGCAACCGCATCGCGAACCGCCATTACTGTCCTTACCTAATTTCGACTATAGGGGGCAAAAATAATAATTTTAAAAAACTTTAAAGATTTACAATTAGCGAATGGCTCAAGTTACTGTCAAAGATTATTTAAAGGGATATACAGTATTCTTATTTCCACCTTGAAAATAACATCATAGTTGGTAATTGTTGGTTGTGTCGCGATCGCGCTGTAATTCATGTTGGTTTTAATAATCATTAATCTATTTATAGATTATGATAATGGTCGTTAATTCTGAAAGTATCTCAAACGACCGTGCAAACTATCAGTTCACTCATTAAGGTTCTGCTGCTAGAAGATAGTCACAATGGTAATGAGTCAATCGAATCGTTGCTAAGTACGATAACTAAATATGAAGTCGAAGTATATTCCGTTTCAGATTTAACTAAAGGATTAGATTATTTAAAACATAATCTAGTCGATCTTGCTTTGATAAATTTAAAGGATAACGGTATCTATGAAGAGAATGTTCGGCAAAAAATTTATGCAATTTCTCCACGATTACCGCTAGTTTTTGTAATTGCCAATAAACAGCAAAAAATATCTATTCAAAACCAGAATATTAATCTTCCCAGCCAACAAAGAGGAACTCAAGATTTTCTGGTCAAACATCGACTATCAGCATCACTACTAGAAAGTTCGATCGCTCATGTTTTAGCTGAAACTTGGTTAATAGAGCAATTACAAAAAGTCAAAGAAGATAATTTACAGTTAAAGTCTCAACTAGAAGACACTCAAGAATTATTTAAGACTGTAGTAGATAGTACCTCTACTTTAATGTGGATGATAGATGCTGAAGAGAACTATACTTTTTTAAATCAGGCTTGGTTGAGTTTTACCGGGAAAACTTTAGAGGAAGGATTGAAAGAAAATTGGCGCGATCGCATTCATCCAGAAGATTTAACTAAGTGCGATCGGGCTTATCAATCTGCTCTTAAAAAATGCCAGGGATTTCAAATTGAGTATCGGATCGGGCGTTTTGATGCTGTTTATCGAACTATTTTAAACACCGCAGTACGCCGACATAATTCTAAAGGAGAATATGCAGGTTTACTTTGCTCGTGTCTGGATATTACTCAACGAAAAAAGATCGAAGAAAAAGTAATTCGACAAGCACAGACTGACAGAATTTTAGCAGATATTACCCAAAAGATTCATGGTTCTCTAGATTTAGATATAATTCTGCAAACCGCAGCCGAACAAGTCGATCGGTATTTATTGGCAGATAAAGTTTATATTGCTAAAATTATTGACAAACGTCGATTGTGCTTATTGTTTGAATCGAGATTGAACAGTACTAACTTAACCTGTAATTGTTCTCCAACTAAACAACTACCTACAAAACAACTCGTAGATAATTTCCAGCAATTAGCCAAAGGAGAAATTGTTGCCCAGGACAATACCTCGACTTCAGAAATTTTTAAAACAGGTAGTTTAGCATTATCTTGCGCCTCATACTCTTTATTATTAGTTCCGATTATTTCTCATCACGAACTTTGGGGTTTACTTTGTGTCGAGCAAAAACTTCAGCCTCGGTGTTGGCAACCAGATGAAATAAGACTTTTAAAGCGAGTTGCAATACAATTAGGAATTGCCATCAAACAATCAGAACTCTATCAAGAATTAGAAGAACTTTCCGTTGTTGATGGCTTAACTAAAATCGCTAATCGCCGTAAATTCGATCGCTATATAGTCAGCGAATGGAAAAGATTAGCTAGAGAAAAAAGACCCTTATCTTTAATTCTTTGCGATGTAGACCATTTCAAACTATATAATGATACCTACGGTCATCAAGCAGGCGATCGCTGTCTCAAAATAGTAGCTCAAGCAATAAGCAAAGTAATCAAGCGTCCCGCAGATTTATCTGCTCGTTATGGCGGAGAAGAATTCGCGGTAATTTTACCCAATACAAATGCTGAAGGGGCAAAATACTTGGCTCAACAGATCCGCTTAAAGATCGAATCTCTGAAAATTCCCCATATTAATTCTCCTGTAGATCTCTATGTCACTCTTTCTTTTGGGGTAGCAAGCTGCATTCCTAATGGTAAAGTAGATGCTTCTGCTTTGGTGTCAGCAGCAGATCGAGGTTTATATCAGGCTAAGGAATTAGGGCGCAACCAGGTTGTAGACACGACTTGGAAGGTTAGGGCGATCGCTAAAAAAAATCAAGTATTTGACACGACTATCCAAGTGAGAGGAAAAATGTGAAACTGAGGAGAGAGATATCCCTTAATAAAAATGCTTCCTCTAGTTGGTATCCCAGAAACAGTAGCACAGTTCCTCAAGCAATATCGAAAAGTATTTTGCCCAGAAGCAGGCTTTAAACATATCAGCAGTTACATAAATGGACTACTGATGAGTCCGAACAAAACTCTACAAGGAATTTACAGTCAATTAGTCTGGGATGAAGAGAATAAAGTAAGTAGACGTGCAATGCACGAAGCAGTGTTTGAAGCAGGATGGAAGTATGAGGAATTAATGAGACAGCACAGAAAAGTATTAGCTCCTGTACATCGAGGAAAAGGAAGAGAAATAATTGCCCTGGATTGGACATTTTCCTACCATCCTTATAGTGAAAAAATCTTTGCAGCTAAAGAAGCCTATGACTATGTAAATCGATGCTGGAGTTGTTACCAGACAGTAGTCACAGCATCTATATCTAATGCTCAAGGAATCGATGGAATTGCCGTAGAAGTTCAGTATCCAAACTATGAAAAAGAAGAGTTAGCCTACTTGGAAATGACTGCGAAAGAAAACTACGAGCAAATGGAGCAAGTAAGAGAACGCCTATTAGAATTGCTTCATTATCAAAAAAATCGATTATCTGATCGCAAGCGAACTGAAATTGCCGTAGATATTGTTCGTCAATTAGAGTCGGAAGGTCAATTCCCGAATGCAGATTATGCTTTTGACCAGGGAGTTTTATCTCGTCCCTTAACTGAAGTAATTGAAGAGAGTGGAAAACATTGGGTGACGGAAATAGAGCGATCGCGTAATGTGATGTGGAATGGTCAATGGCAAAGAGTCGATCGAGTTGCAGAGGAATTAAAAACCGAGCATCCAGAAAGCTTTCGTCACAAATTAGTTCGCTGTCGAAACAGCGAGCAAAGAGAGATTTGGGCTTTTACTAAAGTAGTTCGTCTCAAAAAATATGGTCGCAAACGATTAGTAATTGTCCATGAACAATCAGATTTAAGTGATACCCCAAGGTTTCTCTTGACTGATGCTCTGCATTGGGATGCCTCAAGAATATTTGCTACTTGGAGTTATCGTTGGTCAGTGGAAATGCGGAATGCACCCGCCCGCAAGCTCTTGAGGTCGCCTCAAGAGAACGGGCGGGTTTTTCATGAGTTCTCCAAACAATTAGTTGGTTTTGAGTCGGCTCAGCTACGGAATGAGGAAGCGGTTAAACGTCACTTCTGTTTAAGTTGTGTAGCGCAATCGGCACTTCAATCCGCTAGTTGTAGTGGCAGAAAATCAGAACAGTTTAACTTGACTCAAGAACACGAGTCAACTATTGGTCAACGGCTCTATACTCTAACTCGTGAAGCTTTGCACAACCTACTTAAACTGAATCAAACTCTATTGACGCAAGGAAAATCTACAGAACAAGTTTTGGAGGTGATGATGCCCTCATAGTAATTTTTACTCAGTTCAACCCTACTTTTAATTGAATAACCTTCCAAGTCGTGTAAAA
>JASJEI010000166.1 GCA_030064795.1 Pleurocapsa sp. MO_226.B13
AAGAAACGCTCACACAGAAGTGGCACAACCCAACTTCAACCACTCACCTTGGCCCTCGCTCCACAGGCTGCTTAGTCGTTAACCGAACAGTATTGAGAGATAATGGGGTATCACTACTCACTATATTCGGCGCATCTAATATTTCAGTTGAACAAGTTCAATTTGAGACCACAGGAACTCCTCAGCCGGGAGATACCTTTATGTCAATGATTGCCTTGACCATCTGTCAAAATGTGAAGATCAGGCGCTGCAAATTAGAAATCAAAATACTTAGTCCAGAATCCTTAGCGGCTGCAATTACTGCTGTAGTTTGTGTAGACACAGATATTAGTGAAAATTATATTCTCAATACAGTTGTGGGGGTATTGACGGAATATTGTGTCAATTTTTCAATATCATCTAACCGAATTCAGGGACCTAGCTTGCCTATTCTTAATATCGTGATTCCTCTAGGATGGGTTTGCATTCAGATTAATAAAATTCCGTATCCTTCTCCTGACCTGAAGCTTGGTGACTGCCACATAGAAAATAATTATATTGAAAATCACCTCGTAGGTATGTACCTAGGATATTCAATCCAGCACTCTTGGGTTAAGAATAATACTGTCAGCCGTCCAGTATTATCAACTCTTGAGAAGAATGTTAAGGATCTACTCTATCCAGTCTTAATTCAATATGCATCAGGCTTTGTTTTCCAAAATGAAGCTTCTTACCTATATGGCATCATTATTGCCGCCTCTAACTGTACTGTTACTGAAAACATTCTTAACCTCGAAAGCGAAATTTATGGAGGAATGCGCATTCTGAGTTCATCAAATAGTATTGAAAATAATCAATTTTACCGAACTACTTCTTCGAGCTATCGTCCTACTAATTTCAATTTAGATCTACTGCCAATCGGTATATTTGTCAATTCATATCAGGGCCTTAAGTCAAACGACTGTATCATCAGTCAGAATACTTTCAGTGGAAAGTTATTTGGCATATGGTCTCTTGAATCTGAAGACTTAATAATCTCAAGAAATCGACTGAAATCTCAGCAAACAACACCTTCAGATTTCCCAATCCTTGTTCGCAATGCCAAAAGTATAGTTGTTGAGAACAATCAGCTTGAGCATTTTTTATTTGGGATTTCACTGGATTCCTGCCAAGCTTGTAGAATATCGAATAACAAACTCACAAATGGCTCCGTAGGTATCACTGCTATCAAAGTAGAAGCTTTAGAAGTATCGCAGAATGTAGTTCAGAATATGCGTCTTTGTGGGTTAGCTGGCGGCATAGATCCTAAGACGTTGGGCGGAATCTTCGTGCCTAGCCTGAGCGGGTTTACAAAGATCGGTCATAATCGCTTTACTAATTGTGGCTATGACGTCTCTTCAGTGGGTACAGGTATTCTTCTTTCTGGCTCTGGGGATGTCTGTGTGGAGTCTTGTGAAGTAATCGATACAGGAATTAATCCAACCAAAGGCGAAGCTGGTTCCGCTACCTATTGGGGAATTGCTATCGGGCTAGTGCCAAGATGCCAAATCAGGAATAATGTCGTTAGTTACACAGCGCAAGATGCTAATAAACTGCCTTCGAACGGTAAAGAGCATCGCTCATTATTTATTGGAGGATGGATGATATTTTTTGGAGGATGGATGATGCCCTTGCGATTAGGCTGGCTACCTTATAATTTCCTAGCTGGTAGTGCAGAAATCACAAATAATGTATTTTCTGGGACTGGAAAGACTCACTTAGTGCACCTTGGTTTCCCACCAATCGGGTTTGAAAAAGTCACTTTTAGCAACAATCAGTGTTTCCATTTCAGCACAAAGGTTGTTAATCCTCCTGGTTTGGAAGCAACTGTTTGCCTTTGGGGGACACATATCATCTTCATGGGGAACCATGTGAAAGCTGATACGCTAGAATTTAACTCATTAAGTCTTAGTAATTCGCTGAAGGCAAGCATCCTTGGTAATATTATGACAGGGACAGTAATCAGGTATAGCACAATAATTCCTGACCAATGGGAAAACTTTAACTATATAAACACATGAAGTAAAATGAGGCCAAGCCATGGATTTCAAAGAAATGGAAAACATGTTAAAAATGCATTCTGATTTTGTCGGCAACTTGCAACAACAAATCATGCAGGCTGTAAAAGATCAAAACATTTCAGAGCAAAATATTTCAGAACTTACTTCACAAAATAGGGAAGACGTTCTCATTCAAGCTCGGCAACAACTTGATGCTGTTATTTCAGAGAAAGAAGAAGCAATCCGTCGCTACGATGAGGTGATTTGTCGTCAGCAAGAACTTATTTCTCAATTAGAACGGGACATTAGTTCCGATCGAGATGCTGATTGACCTACAAAACTCAATAAGTTATGTATGAAGTTGTATATCGCAGTTCAGGATCTTTGCAAATTGCGAAAGGCGATCGCTTTTTTGAGGAGATCGTTTTGAATGAGCAGGGCAGCTCCAGGTAATTGCTGGAGCAGGAAAAAGAATTCTATTGGATATGATGTGGCTTTGATTAGATGGTTGTAACAGGTATAAACTCCATATCATAAATATTATACCTGTCACAACTATGCCAAAGACCAAAAGCTAGGCTACTAAGCCTAAAGGCGGACGAGGGCGGCGAGCCAACTACGAAACTAAAACTGTCCGAATTCCGCTGCCATTGCTCAAAGAAGTAGAAATTCTACTCGAACGTTTCTATCAAGAAAACGCCTCATACGAGAAACTACCAACTTCGGGAAGTTGGTGGCAGATATTAGGGCCCACCTTCCGCACGTCAAAATGTAAGATGAAGTAATCGGCAGAATCGGCAGAAAAAGGCGTTTGCGTAGCAAGCGAACCAAGAATAACGCGCTTGCCGTCCAGTTTTGTGAACGAAATCCCTAAATAGCTGATAAACGAGCGTGATAGCTTCCCTAGCTTTAGCCCTGGTATGGAATCATTAGACCGAAGTAAAGAAAAAGAATTAAAGGATAAACGATTGCTAAACCGTTTACGCCTGGCAACTACAAGAGTCAAAGATGTTGAGCGAGAACGAATCTGGGCGATCGCTTCAGCTCATGCTGAAGGTTTATCAATCAGAACAATAGCTAAAGTCACAGGCTTAAGTTCGAGCCGTGTCCATCAACTGTTACACACTGATGAAGCAGATCGAATTCCTGACTGGCTGAACGATCTATCAGCTTCTAATAGCAGAATGGATACAGAATCAGATGGTCAGCAGAAACGCTCGCTATCTGAATTACAGCAAGAGTTAGCAGATGAAGGGGAAGTGCTGCGTTGGTGTATCGAATGGTTGGAGAAATTAGCTCTTGGAGAAAAAGTGGTGGTCAATCTCCGTGCCTCAATTGACCCCAGAACAGCTTATGTAGGTATCGATCGCTCGTGGGTATTGCGAGTACTGAAGCGAGTTGCTGCCAATCTCGATCAATTATCGGGGAATCTTTTTCCCACTGAAGAGAGCGAAGTGGAATCAAATCCAATCATTGAGGGTGTTAAACTTCGACATCGTCTCGCTGAACCAGAGCCAGAATTGTCATCGCTTACTCACCGCGAACAACGAGCTATTTTGAGGGAAAAGATGGGGTTGCCACCAATGTAAAGTGGTCGAGTAGCAAAGAATTACAGCGATCGCTGTACTAGTTAAACTCTAGTTTATTTGGTACAGAAAATTGGAACGAGATTTCAATAGTTTGAGGGGTCTAATTCTCGGAGGGTTTAAAAGGTACACAAAGATGAATTACTCAATAATCTCTGGAAAGTAGATGCAGTAAACCTTTGCTCTGTTTTGTCCACTAAATTGGACGGCAAGCGCGTTATTCTTGGTTCACTTGCTACGCAAACGCCGATTTGAGCTTTTTCAACGTGCCTGAGAATTAGGCTCCATCATAATACTCTTGTTCTGTAAGTGAAGTCCAAACTTGGCTTAATTTGCGCTGCAAAATGTTACCCAAAATACCCCGTTTTTGAACTACGCCAAAATTAGTTGTTTCCAGAGTTTTTCTATCCATTATAATTTCTTGCAACAGAACCTCCAATAACTCTACCCCGACACTCGCCAAAACCGATTCTGACGTAACCTTTTTGTTGGCAATATCCCCGCAGAATTACTTCATCATCATCTTCCAGAAATGAGCGCATCTCTCCAGTTGGCAGTTCGATCGGTTGAGAGCCTCGGCGAGTAATTTCAAGCAAAGAACCTTGAGTGTCTGGCTCAGCACCCGAAATAGTTCCACTGGCTAAAAGATCTCCTGGACGTAGATTGCAGCCATTACTAGTATGGTGAGTCAGCATTTGGACAATTGTCCAGTACATTTCCTTTAAGGAACCTCGACTTAAACGTAACGGTGCAATTTTTTGTTGGCGCATTTGTGCCGAACTTAACAGTAACTCAACCGTGAGGTTAATACCACCCAGTCGCTCATTTTGAGGTGAGTAGAGATAGGGGAGTGAAGCGGGATCTCCTTGAGGACGAGCCCAAGCAGGACAGCGAAAAGGTGCTAAAGCTTCTAAAGTAACTATCCAAGGTGAAATGGTAGTGGCAAAACTCTTGCCTAAGAATGGTCCAAGAGGCTGATACTCCCAGGCCTGAATATCTCTTGCCGACCAGTCGTTAACCAAGCAGAGTCCGAAAATATGTTCTTCTGCGGTTTTAATCGAGATAGATTTTCCTAGATCGTTACCAGAACTGACGAAGAATCCAACTTCTACTTCATAGTCTAGAAGCTGAGAATAGCCAAAACTAGGAGCTGATTCCTGAGAACTCTTACGCTGTCCTTGAGGTCGTTTGATATTAGTACCACTAACAACTACAGAAGATGCGCGTCCTTGATAGCCAACAGGAACATATTTATAGTTGGGTAATAGAGGGTTATCTGGGCGAAATAGCTTGCCCATGTTGGTAGCGTGAAAAATAGAGGCATAAAAATCGGTGTAATCACCAATATTAACAGGTAGTAGCAACTCTGCCTCAGTCATAGGTATAAGAATTTTGGTTTCTAAGGGAGGTGGCGAACCATTTAGGCGTAGTAATTCACTCAAACGTCGGCGCCAAGCAGAAGTCGCCCAACTTCCCAAAGCCATTAAGGGATTCAAATTAGGCTGGATACAAGCTGCTTGCAAAGGTTCGGGCAGTTCCTGAAACAGCCCTAATTGTTGACAGGCAAATAAATCGAGAATGCGATCGCCTATGGCTATACCAATGCGAGGGGTTTCAGTTTTATCTCGATATCGAAACACACCAAAAGGCAGATTTTGAATCGGAAAATCAGTTTCGTTTTGATTGGCTGATTCTACCCAACTGCGTAAATTAGGGTCATGAGTGCTATCTATTGCTCGATTCATAATAACTGTAACTCTCCAAGCTCATCTAGAGGCTCTTGAAAGGAACAAGAACCAAAGGAACGTAAAAAATACTGCCGCGCCTGTTGTAGTTCTGCAAGATTAAGAAGACGATCTTTCCATGCAATATTGTCTTCTTGGAATTGAAAACTGCTAATAGATGATTCTTGCAAGACTATTAGTGCCTCTGACTGGGTTAATTTTTGCCCATAAACTAAGGCAGTTAAGATACTCAGGTTAAGAAAACCCTGCATGGAAGTAGAAAAGCAATTTGTCTCGTAACTTACATAATATTTGCCTGGTAAAGGATGATGCAGTCCCGCCGTTGCTTTAAAGGGAACTTGAACTTCTCCACTGGCAAAAATAAATTGACAAAGCCGATTTGCACTGGGAAAAGCTCCAGCAGTTAAACCTCCCGTACGAATTTTAGCTGATGCCTTCGTCCCCTTTAGTACTGTTAAATATGTAGCTAAATTTTCAGACAGAGGAATTTCAAAAAAAGATTCAATCCCATTCGGGCAATGAAGAATTGCTCGTTTAATTTCTTTGGGAAGAAGCGGTTTAAATTCAACAGAGTCAATCCTGAGTAGATCGCTATTATTAAAAGCTTGAATTTGCTTCAGTTCTGATTCCCAATCGTCAGACAGAATAACGCTGAGTGACCAGGGGCTAATTATAGTATTCTCTGAAGATCTATCTGCCAGCAGTTTTTCTAACTCTGCTAACCGAGAGGCAGGGACTACAAAGCGACCTAACAACCAATTGTCGTGAGTTTGATGATATTGAACGTAATTTGCGATCGCTTCTTTCAGATTAAGCTTTGCTGGAGGAAAAAGCCCAGCGTAATCCACAATTGATGATAGAAGTACTTTTAAGGATGAGAACATTAAGATCGCCTCTATATTAATTATGGCGTTGAACGCATATTTTAGAGAGAGCGGAAATTGACCTCTGATAAGTTGCGAACTTTCTCAAGTCTTACTTTTGCCAGTAGAGACTAAAAGTCAAGTCAAAGCTAGATAAATTGGCATTTTGATAGCAAGTGTATAGAAAACCGCTCTATAATAAAATTATATATCGATACATATTTATTCGTTTTTGTCAAAGATAAAGTCGAACAATTCAGGGAAAACGCACACACTTATTAACATTTAAGGAAGATTAAAAATCAGCCCAAAAAATCGAGGTAGAATGCTGCCAACTTCTTGTATTAAGTGTTCTCATCGAGCATGAACTCATCGTCACTAACATCTGTTGAAACTCATTTTCGTTCTTTATGAGAATTTATAGTGGTGCAGCAGTTCCTAACAACCCGATTACTCCCAACAGCATCCCCAATCGTCCCCAGAGGCTCAATCCTCGATATGCTTGCAGACTGCGTTGTTGCTGATAACGTATCAAGGCGATCGCCAGACTTAGTGGCACTATGGGCGAGAAGATAATAAATAATAAGGGGTGAGCCATTGGTAACAACCACAGTGCGATCGGGATAGAAACCATCAATATACCGAGTAATCCCCAAGCGATTGAGAAAGCGGTTCGGGTTCCCCACCGATTAGCAACAGTTACAATGTCTTGAGCGCGATCGCCTTCTGTATCGTGCACGTCCCAAATAATTTCCTTTGCTAAGATATAGCAAAATAAAAAGCAAATTGGGTAAAGCATTCCCCAAGGTCGAGCAGCAACTAAACTTCCCAGGAAAATTAGCGCGGCAACAATCGCTGCCACGATCGCATTTCCGAAAATACCGCTATAGGTTAATAGATGAGAGTAATTCCAAAGCAAAACGGTACTGACAGCTACCAGAATGAAGGGGTAGAGTCCTAGAGGAATTGCCGCGATCGCAGCACAAGTAAACAGCAAAACAGCAGCCCACCAAGCTTGCCGAGGTGAGAGGCAACCAGAGGGAAGTGGTCTTTCGGCATGATTAATTCGATCTTGCTCCACATCCCAATAGTCGTCGATTGCAAAGGATGCAGAGGTCATACAGATTAAGACAGTTGCTGTCAGTAGATACTGTTGGGGTTGAGTTGCTGGATTGAGAGCATAAATCGTGGCACAGCCTGCCAGGGCAGCAAGAATACCTAGTATTGGTCGGAAAAGTTGGGCAAAGGCATGAATCACCCTTATCCTATTACTAGAGTCGCGAGAGGAACGAGTAGATACCATGATTCACCTTAGTTGTGAAGAATACTGGTGGATCTCGACCTAGCAGTAAGCAAGAATCCTCTTCTAGATTTCCTCAGTTTGAATTGGCGATCGTGCTGAAGAAATTCGTTACTGAGGAATTCCTGTTTACTTGAAGCCACAGAGTGCTTGAGACAGGCTAATAGCCTTAGATTTGTCGATCAGTTAGTTTGTACTTATATAATATCTAACTTCAACAATTTCGACCGCAAATCATTGATTTTTCTTGACTTTAATCTCATTTTTAATGTTTTTTTCTAAGTATGTTTGCTTTCTAAGAACAATTAAAAAGTCGATCGATAAAAAAGTATAAACTTTTATGTTTTGGACTTTGGACAAACAGCAAAATGATTCGCGAATACTAATCGCGAATTTTGACTCAAGAATCAGCTGACAATTTGGAACCGATTAGACCGCAATCGGTGGTGATGGTTCTGGCTTTTTCTCTTTTTTACCTTTTTTAATGACCTGATGACGAGTTCTTTTTGTTTGAATCATACCTGTAGTTCGTCCCCCAGAATAACCTCGAGGTTTGGGAAGATTAGCTGGTGTACCAATCTCGGTAATTATTCGATTCATATCTCGAGCGAACCATACTGGGAGAAAGAAAACCCTCGGTTTTTGGCGGTAGATCAATTCCCAGCTCCGAGGTAAGCTAAGAGCTAATTTCCGTGCTGCCCATAATTGAACATAGGCTAAACAGCTCAGCTCCACCCAATTTTCCTCATGTTCGACTTTGGGAGTAGCGCTCGCATTGAGCAATAATCTTTGTTTGCCAACAGCGTGATTGGACATGGCGAGGAAACCTCGCCGTCCCTCACGCTCAAAACGAAGAAGGTGTTCGACGTCATATCGTTGCCGATAAGACTGATAGGCCTCGGTGATTGTCAATTCATTTCGACGTTGACCAATCATAATCAACCACATCGGTTTCCAGATTCTAAGGCCTTCGGGACTGATAACTTGTATCTGCATCAAGGTAAAGGGTAACGAGTGCATTGGACAGCCATGAGAACCTCGCATCAACATATTAGACCAGCAAGAAATCGTGACCTTGAGTAATCGACCTCTCTTGGTAGTGAAGTTAGTTTGAGCTACTTCATGGGGTTTATGCCAAGTGGTTTCATCTTTGAGGTCAAATTTTTCTCCGTACCACTTAGGATGACCCTTAGAAGGTTGTGAGCTGATTTCAGGAGATTGATAGAAAACACGATTACTTCTCACTCTGGTTACGACCACCAAATTGGGATGTTGTGACTGCTCAGACAAAAAAGTTTTGGCAGAGTAATCACTATCCACTACTACTACTGAACGATGATTCGACCAAGGCAAGTTTTTCTGTGTCAGAATCTGAAGGAGTTGTTGTGAACCGACTTGTTTCCCAGTTTCTGAACTGTTAACCCGGTTGACCCAGATCGGGAATTGCCCAAGGGAGCTGACCTGTTGATTCTCTTGGAGGTAGAGCTGTCAAGACTGAATAGGAATGTCCGATGTTGATTGGTTTGTTACCTTTGATTGTATTGGGTTGATAGATGATGGTTTTATCTTCTAAAGTTGAAGCGTAAGGACGTGGTAGAGGTGTGACATCCGCAGCAAACAAGTAAAATTTTTCGGGTTTCGGTGTCGGAATCAGTTCGGCAATTGCTTCGAGTCGCGCTGCGCACTGAGCTTTTTCTTTCTTTTCTGCTTCAATGGAGTTGGTTTGAGACCTAGAGCGATCGCCTTGAATCCCTTTGTACAAGGCACTATATTCTCTCGGAAATAGAGGACTCAAACTTAATTCTACTGGTGAACGGGCTGTGGTATTGGCAGCTATGGCATCTACCAAATTCATTACTGTATCTCGTCTGTAGTTAAAGCTTTGATACAACTTGGCTCGAAATTGCTCGAACTCTTGTCGACATTGACTATAGTTGTTTTGGGGCATCGGTAATATGAACTCGATTGAAATCGGTTTGTCCAAACACAGGCTCAATCTTCTCATTATCTGTCGCTCCTTCCTTGGGGATTTAGTTCGCGATATGCACTCGCGAACTTCTCGTTTTTTTGTCCAAAGTCCAATGTGTGTTACTGATTCAGATATCGATAAACACTAGCCTTAGACAAATTGTAATCAGCCATCAAAGTCAATACTTCTCGTTTAAGCCCACAATGAAGTAAAGTAAGAATGATTTTGAGAAAATAGAGCAAAAATTGCAACTTAAAGAATTCTCCTTAATTAGTCCTTCCATCGAAGCCAAAGAAATCTTCCAAGCGATTCAAACCGTCATCACTCCAGAAGCGATCGCTCAAGCATTAGAGAAAAGCAAGAGCTTTGAAAAGCGAAAACGGAAATTACCCGCCAGTTTAGTAGTCTGCCTAGTAATTGCCATGAGCTTATGGTCATCAGATTCAATGGCAACTGTGCTTCAAAATCTGGTTAATGGTTTAAACGAGAAGTATTGACATTAGTGTCCGAAAAATCGTTTTTTGGCTATTATGAGACAGTAGTGTCTCGAAATCGATTTATAGGACAGTATTGATGCGCCTCTTTGGATACGCCAGAGTCTCAACCAGTCAACAGTCACTTGATGCTCAAGGTAAAAGTTGAGGAAGGTGATGTCATTCTTGTCGCTAAACTAGATCGTTTGGGCAGAGATACCGCAGATATGATCAATCTGATTAAAGAGTTTAGTCAGATGGGAGTTGCTGTCAGATTCCTCGATGATGGCATCAGCACTGAAGGGACAATGGGCAAGATGGTTATCATTGTACTGCCTGCGGTTGCTGAAGCTGAACGCTCACGAATTATGGAGCGAACCAACGAGGGAAGGATTGAGGCGAAAGCCAAAGGTGTAAAGTTTACGGAAAGACCTAGTAGCCTATCTGCCTAACTGCGATCGCCTAACTGGGATTGCTTCATAGGGATCATCGATCTCTGTATACTGCGGTTGACCGATGCAGCCAACAAGATCGCTCCCTCGACAATCTGCTTGTATACTTATGGCGATCGCGACTGGCAAATAAATCTCAACCCTGGTTAATTCATAACCAGGGTTGATGTAGTTATTTGAATATCGAGTAAAGGTTGGCAATAATTTGGCAACAAATCTCAACAGTCACCAAAGATTCAAGGATTATTGGTGTGTATCTACAGAAGATTTTGCCAATCTGGGTTTCTATAATTCTGATGTTGTTTCAACTCAAGTTGTACCGATGTATTGTTTGAAGAGTTTGCCGATTGCACGATGACCCAATTGCGCTCGAATTGGTTGAAACTAATCCAAACTAAGATCGTTTATTCTTACTGCGAGTCTTTGGTTGTGGAAGATGTTGAAGGTGCTGAAGAGGAGATCGCTTTAATTCTTGAACTGGAAAGAAATAGAGACTGGAGTTGCCTTTGCGCTCTTTTGCCTTTTGAAGTTCTGGCTCAACTCAAAATCGCCAAAACCGAGCTGGTTGATTTTCGTGGTGACAGACAATGGTTCGTCAACTCAAGTTTAAATTTGATTGTGGAAAACACCTTGTTATATAACACTTTGGCCAAATTGGCTTTTTGAAGCCCCAAGGAAATCAACCCAAGAACTAGCTCTCTTGGGTTGATTTCATCGCCGATTCTACCGCTTCGGAGATAGAGGGAAATTTCTCGGAAAGTTGCTTGTCCTAAAGGAAGATGCGAGAAAGGACTTGTCCGCATCTAGTACCCCTTTCTCGCTCCGCATATGGGTTCGATTCCCACCGTTCTCATATTCAGTAAATGCCAGTTTTATAGTGAGACTGGTTTTTGTATAGAGCGAGCGCTTTTATTAGTAATGTAAAAAGCTTATACAATAACAACCATACCTTATTTTTACTTGTTAAATTGTTTAAATACCGTAAAGCGAGTTTAGGCTTGATCCGAGGCTCAATTTTTGTTTAAGTCCCTTGGGTTGATTTTTTCCCAAAAAAGTGTAACCCTACTTTGAACAACGCCTATTCTTGTACTCTAGAATAGTAAAACAATTTTTATGTTGTTTTACTATTTTTTGCAAAATCAATAATTGTCAAATAGTTTGAAAAACAATTATTTTTTGTAAAAACAAATAGTTACATAGCTAAAAAGTATTACAGTGAGTATAAAAGATGATTGCTAATATAAATCAACTCAGATCGAGGAGTATCAGTGGCGATTTCTGAGGAAAGGAGGCATCAATTATTCTTTTGATAGTTAATAGCAGTAAAATTGCTGAAGTTTATTTTTAAGATTCGCCTCACAAAGAGCGAATCAAGAATAAAATCAGATTATCTTCCTTAAATAAAAACAAAGACCAATCCTATATTGAAGGTAGAGCAGGTTATTAAAGCTCTCGATTGGGAGGAGGTCATGTTTGAGCCAAAAAGTATTTTCGATACAGTAACAGAATTTTGCCATCAAGATGGCTGGAAATGTTTTAATCTCGAAGACCGCTCGGCTATTTATATGTTATTCAATGGTAAAAATGGCAGTTGGCAATGTTTGGCTAATGTCTTAGAAAATGAGACTCTGTTTAGCTTCTTTTCTCGTTTAGGTATTTCTGTACCTGTGGATAAAAGAAATGCTGTTGCCGAATATTTGACTCGCGCTAATTATGGCTTGAGACTTGGTAACTTTGAACTGGATTTTGGTGATGGGGAAATTCGCTATAAAACCAGCATCGATGTGCAAGATGGCGAACTAACAACTCAAATGGTGAAGCAAATAGTCTATGCCAATGTCATGACGGTGGATAAGTATTTGCCTGGCATTCTCAGTGTTATTTATGGCGATTCTAATCCCAGTCACGAAATTGAAAAGATTGAATGTGGGTAGTTAGGTTTTGCAGTTTCTAGATAGTTGCATAAGTGAACTTAAATCAGAAATAAGTTCTAGTAGCCGATAAGACAAATTAAATTTATCTTCACCTCACTAACAAGGAGAATAAAATGTCTAATCAATTAGTTGAATATTTCAATAACAGTAGAAAAGATACTTTTAAACAAGAATTGCGAAGAGCAAAAAGTTTACAAGAAATAGCCGATATTATTGATAATGAACTAGCATCATATGCCGATATTGAGGGAGATTATATCCAAAGTTTAACTCCTTCGGAAGCCAAAACAGCACTTGCACTCTTGGCTATGTTAAGGGAATCTAACGATGCATTTGGTGATTCTGTAGTTTATCGACAAGAGCAACCAAATAAAGAAATTTATCCTAAATATTCGTCCCCACAGTTAGTAGCTGAAGACACCATAATTGTTACGATTGGTGCTGGTTTGGGTGCTGGTTTAGGTTCATTTGGAGGACCTATAGGCGGAATTCTTGGAGCGATATTTGGAAGTAATTTTGCGAAATCTATTTCTGATAAGCAAAAACAAGAATCAGCTTTAGTTAATGCCAAAAAGCATCAAAATGAAATTAAATTAGAGCTTAATGTTGGAAAGTTGATATCAGCACTTATGAACTTGTTGAGTAAAGTTGACAAATTAGTATTGGAAAAAAATCCTAATCCTCAGTCTTTAATTGAAGAACATAAACCACAGTTATCCGATTTTCCCGAAATTATTGAGTTCATTCAAAAATTGACTGGACAAAGATATTTGGGATTAAATAACTTTCTAGATTTTGCTTTACATGAAGAATTACCTCCTTTATTGCGAATGTACGGTTTACAAGTCCACGAATTATCTGCTGAAGATATCAGTAATGTGGAAAATTTAAGTGAAGAAATTTATCAGATGTACGATATCGACAGAAGCAATAAATTTACTGAACCATTTGTTGAAGCTCCTGCAATTCTTAGAGAAAGTAAGGTCTTTTTAAGAGGAAGAATATATTTTCCTGATTCAGAGGATAAATAAATTATTTTCCTACTGGAAAAAGTTCGTAAGTTACACAAGGAGATTAGATTATGACTTCCAATAATGAATTAGCCCAAATAAATGTTTTTGGATTCGATTTCGGTCATGGTGAAACTGCATTAGCTCACATTTCAGGATGCAATAACAAATCAATTAAGCCAAAAACAGTATTTAATCCTCCAACTGACATTACAGCTATTGCATATCAAACTAATGGAGATGTATTTCGAGGACAAGCTGCACTAAGTTCTGGACAGGTTAATGAAGCCGTAGATTTTGATGTATGCTTTAAATCAAAACCAGGATTAAATGCTGATTTTGATCAAAAAATTTCAGATTTTGCCTTAGTTACGTACAAAAAAGGAATTGAGGAATGTAATCTTAACGATAACGAGAATATTGAATTTTTTATAGGATGTCCATCAGGTTGGGATGAGGATATAAAAGAGAAATACCAACAACTTTTTACTCAATCAGGGTTGCCTAATGTGACTATTATTGCTGAATCAGAGGCTGCTTATGCTTACTATTTTGAAGATTTGAAAGAAAAACCAGAATACCAAATTCCTATCAAAGAATATAACAAATATCCTCTGATTTTAGATTTTGGTTCATCAACTTTAGATGCAACTGTAGAAAAAAAGATTGGAGTACCAATCTCGGATGGAATTACTTTAGGAGCTTCTTTAATTGAGGAAGCAATTTTAGTATGGAATTTAGAACATTGCCTTGAGGACAGCTATCCAAT
>JASJEI010000029.1 GCA_030064795.1 Pleurocapsa sp. MO_226.B13
GTATCTTTGCGCCAAACAGATATAGATCGTCCTCTAACCGATTTGACGCCCAAAGTAGACTGTCCCCAACTTTGTGAGCTACTCCAAAAAGGATTAATCCAAAAGCAGTCTATCAAAGTTGAAGTCAAGCTAAAGAACCAAGATACTTTCTTTTTGATGCAAATCAATAGACTTTATCGGTAATAAGAGTAATGAATTACCAGCATGGTTTTCCTGTTTCTCCTTCGCGATCGCTAGTTAGGCAACTGCCACCAAACGTTGACTTACTCGGAAATTATGCAACCCAGAAGCGGTTTCCATCACCAAGTCTACATAATCATCTTTTCGATTTCTAAAAGTCTGATGGACAATATTTGAGCGTTTCACGCTCCCAATATGGTGTTCGACCAGAATTCTTTGACTAGAAATCTCTCGATTGCGTTCTTTTTCTGCTGCCGTTAACTCTCCACCTCGGGGTTTGTTCTTGGGTTGAAAGGTAGTAACATTCTTGGGCTCATAACAAAAGAAAACCCGTATCCTTCCACAACTTACTTCCTGGGGGAAATTGATAGCCCTCTTCATCAGCTAGTTTCTTGTCGTGTTTCTTCCCCTCTACCGTCTTACTCAGATACTTGACCTTACCTCCTCGTCGTCGTTCGGTAATGACATTATTTTTCACAAGAACTCTTGCAAAAGTTTTTTATCATACGATGAGAGGTTTATTTTTTGATTAACCAAGCATGAAATATTGGCAAGCTCGTAAACTTTCTTCAAGAGAATTTAAGCGACTTACTGGAGTTAAACGTCCAACTTTTCGGTTGATGGTGCGGTTAGTAAAAGCGCAACAAAAACTAAAGAAAAAACCTGGTCGTCCGAGCAATTTAATTGTTGAAGATCAAATATTAGTCACTCTACAATACTGGCGGGAATCCTAAAGGATACCGCTCCGCATATATCGAACTTATTATCATATATCAAAGGATTGGAAACTAGCTGAATCTACTGTATGTCGTCTAGTTAAAAAAGTGGAAAATATTTTAATTAAATCCCGAAAGTTTAGTCTACCAGGTAAGAAAAAATTATTAGATTCTTCTCTTGAAGATAATTTGATTGTGATGGACGTCCTAAAGGATACCGCTTCGCATATGATGGAGAGTCCAATTGAAAAACCTAAAAAACATCAAAAAGAATTTTATAGTGGAAAACAAGGAGAACATACATTAAAGACACAAGTAGTGCTTGAGCAAAAAAGTGAGAAAATAATATGCTTAGGACATGGCCAAGGAAGAATTCATGATTTTCGACTATTTAAAACTAGTGGGGTCAAATTTGGCGAATTAGTTAAAGTTATAGCCGATAAAGGATATCAAGGAATCGCTAAAATTCATGGAAAAGCGTGAAACCCCAATCAAGAAACCCAAGGGAGAGAAATTAACCAAAGAGCAGAAGAAATATAATCGTCAATTGAACCGATTAAGGATTGTTGTTGAACATGTTAATCGTCGACTAAAAATCTTTAAAATTTTATCTTATCGATATCGCAATCGTCACAAACGGTTTGGTTTAAGGTCGAATTTAATTGCGGGAATCTATAATTACGAATTAGCTTGATAAATTGAATTAAAAAATAAAATAAATCAAATAACTTCAGTAATTAATTAATAGCTGAAACAATTTTTGCTGTCAATTTCTTGTTTGGCGATCGCCGTCTAATACTTAAGATAAAAAATCGATCAATTATTACTATTTTAATTACAGAAAATTGAGATAATAATAACTCTTTAATATACCATAAAAAACTTTTGCAAGAGTTCTATTGATTTTCGCTCCATTCAATCTCAAGATTCTTGGTTAATTGGCTAATTAATGTAGTGGGGTTTCATCATAACGAAATCTAAATCAAATAAATCTATGGCGCTCGCTTATTTTAGCGATCGCATCTGAAACTTAAAAGATCGCTTAATTTTGTATCAGTGCATTGGGGTTTTTATGCAGTACCTAAATCTGACTTTCTCAAAGCTCTGCGAATAGCACGTTCAATTGGTACATAAGAAGATATTTCCTTGCCTGCAAACTTAAAAGGTTTAATAGGATGAAGCGGTGGCTGCGCCATGAATCGAGGTTGAGAACCACAATTTATCTGGGCTGCATGAACCAGAAATGGGTGGCAAAGATAAACTGTCCCTGCTGCTCCAGTTGCAGTCACTTCGGTACATTGTGCCGTAGCACTTAAACTGGCACTCAAATCAGAAGACGCTAAACCTTCTTCCCCAAAGGGTGCGAGAATTCGTGCGACTTCCAGATGCGAACCAGATCGAATACGGGTCGGTGCATCCTGCTCACCTACATCCGAAAACAGGAACAACATCAACAATGCTCGATCGCGAGAATAGATATTGATATGCCACGACAAAAAGTTGTTGGGGTCTGAATCTTTACCTGGAAAGCTAGCATCAATATGCCAACCCGTGTCCCCCGTGTCTTCGTCGGATGGAAAGCGCACCGGGAATTGACCTAAGCTAGATCTTGGTTTCCAGCACCCCTTGCCGACAAGCTGGTCGAAAGCGGTATGCAATTTCGGCGTGTTGGCGGATTGCACAAACGGTTCTAGATCGTAACCCCAAAGCCAGACCACAGGCTTTTTCCAGGTCGTTCGATCGGCGGGATCACAGTCAGTATCCGCCCAGAGAATCTCACGACATTTGTCTGCAAGCTGGCGAGGAAAAGCCTGCTCGATCGAAACGTATCCTTTGGTGATAAATTGTTCGATTTGTTCATTAGTTAGCATTAGCTCACCTCATAGTTCCCTGAACTATGCTGCATAACTATTTATTATGCCACCATTGATTATGTACTGCGAGCAAAAACGAAATTGGCTGTTCGTGTATCAGACCATTTGGAGATCGTGAGCGACCGGGTTTGAATCGAGGTATGAGTTTTTTTTGAGTTAGTACTGATATATTTAGGTAGTTAGTTAACCTCAAGCGCGATCGCATCTTTCTCTGAGAGGGAGGAACTCGATACATTAAATACGGATCGCGGTGGGCATCATCAAAATTATTGTTTGCTTTCGGTGGCACACATAACAATGCCCACCCTACGTTCTTTTTTATCTTTACTTCAATTACTCCAATATAGATAGGTAAACAGCGATCGCCAATCTGAGTTGATGATTTTTGATTGATTATTACTGTATTAATTTCGGAGTGAAGCGCGATCGTGCTTCACAAAGAGAAATAAAATATCTGGCGTTGCTGACTCCTAAAAGTTCATAGGGTGTACAAAGAATTGGCAACTCGTATCCCAGATCGAGACTAATGTTCTGTCAATTAATTAATGAGGGGAAAGTCGTTTGAGTTTTACCCCCAACCCATCAATTAAAAATTGACAGACTACTAATTGCTGCTAATTTTTTTTGAATTTGAGCATTAGCAATGTGCTTTCAGTTCCATGTGAGCAGGTAATCCATACCATGAACCGTTGCTGCTGCGATATGAATAGCGTCAACATCAGCTTTTGCAGGAGCGATCGCTAATCTGAGTTGATAATTTTTGATCGATCGTTACTGTACTCAAGGTGGTTTAATTAAGTTTTTGAAACAGGAATATTACTCTTTAACCTCTCGCTCTACTTTAAGGCTTCGATCCTAACCATCCCATCTTCAACTGCCTCAATTTGAAGCTTAAATCCATACAGCAAACCCATTCCTACTAACGGCTCTGCATCAGAAGCCGCCACATCAATAATTTGGTTTTGACCGTCCCAAATTACAGAAGCCTTGTATATTTCAAAAACGACTTCGCTTCCGTCGCCTAGTGTTCCAACGTCACGATAGTGCCAAGGCAAGCCAAGATTTGTGATGACAGAAAGTGGCAAAGACAAAAAGCTGGTGAATCCTGTATCAATGACCGCATCAACAGTTATTTTGGATGAACCGATACGACCTACCGCAACTTTGATGATTGCTTCACAGTTACTATTGACCACACCGAACATCATATGGTCTTTCTGAGACTACGGCTGCCAAAACGGAAGACTGCTCGATGTCCAATCCGAATCACCCAAGGTTGAGCATCGGGTTCGCGTTCGTAAAGACGATCGACTGCTTCCATCGGTGTATTAGCTACTTCAAAAGCCCCTGTTTCAATATCGATCGCTACTAACTTACCATGATTACCTTCTTCTACTTGTTGACGCACCTGAGATTCATAAATTTCATTACCACGCCGAGCAAATTCTTCTTTGCTATATCGGGGTTGTCTTATTGTCATAGGCTAGACCTCTTCTCAATAATTGCCTTTTCATTATAAGAATATTTATTCAAGTTAGTACTAATATATTTAACCGAGGGGTTGAACCTAAGAGCGATCGCATCTCAAATATGAATAGGTTATACCAGTTCTCAAAAGTCATTGGAGACTTAGTTTTAATTCAAAATTCAAAATTCAAAATTCAAAAACTAAACATAGTAAAGGTTTTAAGAATTTTAATTAATAAAAAATAATTTGCTATCTTTCTAGCTAGTTTCGAGAAATGGTATTAATAGCGATCGCATTGCATCTTATTTAAAAAAAGTAACGTTCCGGCTAAGCGGCTGCCAGTAACCTTTGCATCTCCACCGAGATCCCCCTTCAGCCCGCTCCAGCCGGGTTGTTATGTCCCTAACCGTCGCCATACTGTACCGCGACGTTCGTACTCCATTTCTTTCTCTACCTCATGGGCAATTTGAGGACTCAAATAACGTTCTATTAACCACAGCGTTAAATCTAAACCAGAAGTTACACCTCCTGCTGTAACAATATCGCCATCGTCTACAACACGAGCGTTGATAATTTCTGCACCAACAGCTCTCAACTCTTCTATAGCAACATGATGTGTAATTGCTGGACGACCTTTTAGAAGACCTGCTTTTGCAACTAACATGGCACCTGTACAAACTGATGCTATTGTTGTGCCGCTTTGATGCAACCGAAAAATTGCTGCTGGTATCTCACCTCGTTGCGCTTCAGCCCATGCTCCTTGTGTAGCTCGATTTCCCCAACCTCCACCTGGCACAATCAAAATATCTAATTTCCGATCGATTTCAAGTTTGGCATCAGATTGAACTCGCAATCCGTGAGCTGCAACAACCTCCATAGAGCTATCTAGAGTGACGAATTCTGCTTGTACGTCAGCACCAATTTCCGTCGCACTCCGCAACACTTCAAACGGAGCGATTGCATCAAGCTCGTCAAACCCATCAAAAATGATGATTTGTACTTTCACCATGTCTAGCGTTGTCGATTTTTGCTTACAATCCCGACTAGTTTACCAACAAAATTAGTCTAATGTCTTCACCAGAATTTTGCGGCGTAACTATTTATTAGCCCGCGCCTAACTATACCTAGAATGCTGTGGAGACGTAGTACATTTTCGTGTATTGTCTTCTGTTAGCGCAGCGAACATTTTGATCCGACTGCATGCGCTTGTTATGAGGCATGTTTGAAGTCTTCTTCATGCAACTCATTTCCAAAATAGTCCCGAAATTTATTTCTTATTTTCCTTTCAAGCACACAGCGATCGCCCTACCCCAAAAATCAATAAAGGGCGAATCGCGATTCGCCCCTACAATATTTACAATTGTTTTACTTCTGATACCAACTGCGACACGACATCCTGTGCGCTACCAAAGAGCATAGTAGTTTTGTCTTTGTAGAATAGTTCGTTATCCACTCCTGCAAAACCAGTCCGCATACTGCGCTTAATCACAATGGCGTGGTTTGCTTTATCTACATCTAGAATGGGCATTCCATAGATAGGGCTGTGATTGTCGTTACGGGCTGCGGGATTGACTACATCGTTAGCACCGATTACTAAAGCTACGTCAACGCGATCGAATTCAGTATTGATATCATCCATATCGTACAGGCGATCGTAGGGAACGTTGGCTTCTGCTAGTAGTACGTTCATATGTCCAGGCATTCTTCCTGCAACGGGGTGAATGGCATATTTAACATCAACTCCCATTTTTTCTAGTTGGGAGGCTAATTCTCTAACACCGTGTTGCGCTTGAGCTACCGCCATACCGTAACCAGGAACGATTACCACAGAACGAGCGTAACCGAGCATCATTGCTCCTTCTTCACTGTCAATGGAACGGTAGGTTTTATCGATTTCTGAGCCACCTGCGCCACCGACGGCAACGCTATCACCACCAAAAGCACCAAATAGCACGTTGGTAAGGGGTCGATTCATAGCCTTACACATGATTTGGGTCAAAATTAACCCCGATGCGCCGACTAATGCTCCAGCCACGATTAGCATACTGTTGCCTAAAATAAAGCCGACAGCACCAGCAGCTAAACCCGAAAAAGAGTTTAACAGGGAAACAACTACAGGCATATCGCCACCACCGATAGGCAATACGAATAAAGCCCCAAAAAGTAAAGATATTGCGGTTATAGTGAGAAAAATTGCGGGATTTTCTGGTTTGATTAACAGATAAACGCTACCAGTTAAAAAGCTAGCGAGTAATAAAAAATTAAAGGGTTGTTGAAAAGGAAAAGTTACGGGAGAACCTGTAACCAAGCCTTGTAGTTTAGCAAAAGCGAGTAAACTACCTGTGAGAGTTACACCACCAATTAATACCCCTAAAATAGCAATAAACGTAGCATCAACAGGCACAGTACCAGTAGTGTTAAGTACTCGCCAGAATTCCCCGACGGCAACCAAAGCCGAAGCAGCACCACCAACACCATTAAAGATACCTACCATTTGAGGCATATCCGTCATGGCGACTTTCTTGGCTGCGATCGCGCCTATTAGAGAACCAGCAATAATACCAACTAAAATCCACTCATAATTAAGAACAGATTGATTTAATAATGTGGCGACAATAGCAATTAACATTCCCACTGCTGCGAGGAAGTTACCCTTACGGGCGGTAGCTGGCGAACCTAATTTTTTTAAGCCCAAAATAAATAGTGCAGCAGCAGTTAAATAAGCAAGTTCGATTCCCGTATTTAAATATGTACTCATGATGCTGTCTCCTTCTTCTTAAACATTTGCAGCATTCTGTCTGTGACCAAAAAACCACCCACAACGTTAACGGTGGCTAAGATGACGGCAATTAAGCCCAAGATAGTAGTAACGTTCCATTCCCGTACTCCAGCGATCAGTAATGCACCTACTACGGCGATGCCAGAGATTGCATTAGCACCAGACATCAAGGGAGTGTGTAAGGTTGGAGGAACTTTATTGATTACCTCAAACCCTACAAATGATGCCAGCACGAAAACAACTAAACCTGTAAGTAATCCTGCTTCCATTTTTTTTAAATTGATTAAATTTGCAAATTGATAATTCTTGTAGAGACGCGAAATTTCGCGTCTCTACTGACTAACCACTAACAACGCCTCTTTTACCCGTTGATTGCGAATTTCTCCAGCATGAGCAACACAAGCACCACTGGTAATATCATCGTCAAAATTAAGCTGTAGTTCTCCATCTTTAGCTAAATGTTTCACCAAGTTCAAGAGATTTTTGGCATACATTTGACTGGTATTAATGGGTACAGTGCCAGGAAGATTTATCGGACTGATAATAGTTACCCCTCGATCGCTAATAGTTTTTCCTGCTTCTGACGAGGCACAGTTTCCGCCACTTTCGGCTGCGAGATCGACAATTACCGATCCTGGTTTCATTTGGGCTACTGTCTCTTCCCCAATCAATAGTGGTGCTGGCTTGCCTGGTACTTGGGCGGTAGTGATCACTACATCTGCCTTTGCCACATAGGAACTCAAACCCTGACGAATAAGTTCTTGGGTATCGTTGCCGACTTGTTTGGCGTAACCTCCTTCGGCTTCGGTGGCTTCTTCGAGGTTGATTTCAATAAAATTACCGCCGACACTTTGCACCTGTTCTTTTACGGTAGAACGAATATCAAAGGCATCTACTACTGCACCCAATCTACGGGCTGTGGCGATCGCCTGTAATCCTGCTACCCCCGCACCTAAAACTAATACTTTAGCGGGAGGGATCGTTCCTGCTGCGGTAGTCATCATCGGGAAAATGCGCGGTAAACTAGCTGCTGCTAGCAATACCGATTTATAACCCGCAATATTGGCTTGGGAAGATAACGCATCCATGCTTTGAGCGCGAGTAGTGCGGGGAATTAGCTCCATACTAAAGGCTGTAACCCGCTTCTGAGCGAGCTGTTGAGTGACTGTGGGATCGCCCAAAGGATTGAGGAAACTAATTAGGGTTGCACCTGGTTTGAGCCAATCAATTTCTGACCAATTATCTCGCGATCCTGGAGGATTAACTTTGAGCAGAATATCTGCTTCTCCCCAAAGTAAAGCGGGATCGGCAATTACCTTTGCTCCTGCTGCTTCGTAGTCAGAGTCTTGATAACCAGCACCCAAACCAGCACCAGCTTCTACCCAGACTTCAAAACCTTGTTTGACGAGACGGGATGCAGTATCAGGAACTTGAGCTACCCGAAACTCCCCTAGCTCGTTTTCTTTAGCAACGGCTATTTTCATATAATTCTCCTAAATACTTGTTAGTCATAGTCATTAGTCATTGTTTTTTTGCCTGGTAACGAAGAACAAATGACGAAAGACAAAGGACTAAAGACTTATAAGAACTTATACCAGTCAATTATTTGTAGGGAATAATTTTGAACTCAGATTAGATTGGTTAAGGTTGTACTTGCAGGGACAAAACCTATCTACAATAGGATGAATAAATTTTTCTTGGGGTAGGCGACGAGTATTTTTACCCAGAAGGTCGGGTATTTTGAGTAGGTTGGTAGCAGATCATCTCCCCCATCTCCCTACCTCTAGTAACAAGATTTGGTCGCTCGATCGCGAAAACTGCTGTAACTAAACGTTAACATAGTTAAAAAAAGTAAAACGATCTAAAACCAAGAAAAAGCTGAAACCTATGCTCAGAGAGTCATGAAAGGTTTCAGCTATAGAACGAAACATTTGTGTGTGTGGTTGAGGAGAAAAGATATAATATTTTCAATATTTTTCTTTTTGTTCTTAACAGGGCAAACATCAATCCAGACTAAACAGCCAGTAAAATCTTTTGAGGCTAACTGAAGGCGGAAGTTTTGTCCTTTAAAGTTTTATCCAGTGCTGCGATCGCAGAGCTTAAGGCATCGTTTTAAAGGTAGCTCTAACTCTAATAGTTCTGTCTCATAGGTTTTGCTGCCAATAGCATTATTGTTAGACTGATTCAACTAGCCACTAATATTAGGTTCGGTTGAACAGTTAGTCTAAATCCTGTTCATAGAGGCTACTTAAAAGTTAGATGAGGCAGTCCCCAGAAGTAATTTAACCGCTTTACTACTAAGTTTAAAAGATACTTTTTCAATGCGGATTTAGAATCGAATATTAAAGTTTAGGGATTTGGGGAATAATTTTTAACTTTATTTAAAGTAATTATCCGTACCTGATGTGGCACTACGTCTAAACGTTAGGTCAATTTTTAAAACTTGCTACTGCGATGCGGTTGCGCAAGCAAGTCGTTAGACGAGCGCGAGTCCTTTAGGGCTACTTACAATCCGATAGCTATAGATGTCCTAATCTAACTTTGTCCGACTATATAACATCTTTATCCCAACAGTTTTGTAGTAATTCGACTAATTCTTGGGGTTGAGCTACAGATTGTTTGATGGTTCTATGGACAAGTACGGCAATATTGACGTTGCTAATTTCAACCCAGATATTACCATCACGAGTCCGCCAACAGGGTATGGCTAATTCTTGCAGACGTTGATAAATTGCTGGTTTAGCATGACGGGGGACATCGACAATTGGTACGACGATAAAGTTGTTGAATGTAGAGCTACATTCGTTATCTCTTTTGCCAATGGTACGTTCGGGATAGATCTCCAGATTAGTAAATAACCACCAACAGAAAGCTAGTAAGCGGGGTAATAGAGGAATTTTTCTTTGTTCTAACCAATAAACAAAGTGAGAAAAAAGCAATCCACAATAGCCTGGTTCTTTTGTTAATCCTTCTAGCCAATTACGCTTGGCTCTTCCGCGATCGCATTTTTGATATAACTTAGTGAGTGATGTTTGCCATTGATGGGCAATTGGATTAAATTTTGGGTTTTTCTGCTGAGGTGCAAGAAAAGTCGATTTCCCCAATCGCTGTAAGGAAAATTTTTGGTCGAAAGGCTGTTGCATGGCTCTGATTTGAAACAACTTCGATGTTATTCTGTTTATACCAGAAGCCTTTTTGAGATTTTTTTTGCCCAATTGAATCTAGATTGATTTAGATTTATTGAATCTATACTCAAGTGTTTAAAACTCATAGTGCAGAGGAGTTTTGTCTTTTTTACTGGGCTAGGGAAACTAGTATTTTTGAGTAAGCTACGAGTATTTTTAGGTAAGGAGATTAGCTTTCAGGTACTCAGGTTATCGATAAGATCAAAAAATTCCCAGGCGCGATCGCTAGGCTATATTTTGCGAACTATCACAGTCTTGGGTGCGAGCGGAGGAAAATGGGAGGACAGACATTTGACAAGCTTCTACATTTCCCTTGACATAGACATTGAGCAATTCACAATAGCCCCAACGATGTCCTTCCAGAGAAAAATGGCGACAAAAGCAACAGTTGTACTTACTTTGATTCGGGGATTTTGCATTACTCATAAAGGACAAATTATTTAAATACCGATTAAGTAAATCATCCTATGAAATCTAGATCGGACAGCTAAATGTAATGAAAATACAACATTGTTGATTCGATAGTAACTATTAAGCCGATCCCACCCATAAATATAGCCCTTCTCACATTAGTGAGATACATTTCCGAACTCCAAATTCCGAATTCCGAACTTGTCCCAACCAGGGTGTATCTCATTAATACGAGCAACGCTATAAACTGGGAGACAAGTGTCAGTTCGGGTTATTTTTAGTGAGTAATAATTATTGCCAGCGATCCGATCGGTCTGCTAGGCGTGAGCCTAATCGCCTTTTAAGGTAGTAATTGCCACCACAATACCAATCGTTGCCAGTAACGCCATCGGATAAAAAGCGTAGGTGTAAGAGCCAAAAAGATCGCGAATACGTCCCGCAGTTAAAGTTCCGAGCAATGCGCCGATTCCATAGGCAGTAAATACGATGCCATAGTTGCGAGCATAATTCTCAGCGTCAAACAATTTCAATGTAGCTGTGGGCGCGAGTGCTAGCCATCCCCCCAAACAGAACCAGAAGATACAGAATGCAATCAAATAGGTTATTATCTGTCCCGATTGGGCGTTCATCATTAAAATTGTGGCAATTAGAATCATAACGTAGGAAAAGACCGCAACATATCGGGGTTGGAAGCGATCGGTCAACCAGCCAAATATAGGGCGACTTAAGCCATTAAACAAGGCAAAGAGTGAAACACTAACAGCAGCCAGGGTTGAATCTAACTTAATAATTTCCTCGGCTACTGGGCTAGAAATCCCAATCGCACTCAAGCCAACTAGTGTACCGATGGTATAGCAAACCCATAACCCATAAAAAGATTGTCTTTGCAGGAGATTTGAGCGAATAGGTTTAGAGTTTTGCGTATTGCTGGTAGCAACTTTCCAGCCCGTGGGTTTCCAGTCCTTCGGAGGGGGCTTGAGCGTGGTAGAAATCGAGAGAATAATTACCGTAAAAGTAATTCCCAAAATTAAGAGAGTTTGCTGCACTCCGTAGGTATCGATCGCTCTTTTGGCTAGGGGGGCGGTTATTACTGGAGATAGCCCAAAACCAATGATAGTTAAACCTACGGCCAATCCTTGCTTATCGGGAAACCAGCGAGCAGCGATCGCCATGGGGATACCATAGGTTATCCCCACCCCCATTCCCACCAGTACGCCATAGGTAAAAATTAGGGTGGTGATGTTAGTGGCAAAGCTAGAGAGTATATAACCAATACCCACTATCGTCCCCCCAAGCACAGTAGCTCGACGAGTTCCCAGGCGATCGAGGTATAACCCCGTAATGGGCATTAGAGCCGAGTAAAACAGCAGTACAAAAGTGTAAGGTAATATACTTTCTGTTGCCCCAACATCGAGTAAGGTTTCGATTGGTGTTCTAAAAATACTCCAAGAGTAAACTGTTCCCAAACAAAGTAAGACTAGCGTTCCCAGTAAAATTAACAACCATCGACCTTGTTCGGCGGGTAGCCCGAATAATTTTAGATTCTGGCTGTCATTGTTTGGATTTGTATTCGGTAAGTTCTTATTCAGCACGATTCAAATGAGGGCTTATCCGATTCTAATTTTCAATTCATTTTGACGAAAAAAACTAGTCCAAACCGTTCTAGCTGAACTTAAGATTAAAGCCTAAACTGCTGGATGAGGCGATCGCGATTAATTTTCCCTGACTAAAGCTACTTTGCCATAGCGGGGATCTATTTCTAAAGCTTGTATTGACAAGATACGGTTAGGGGAAAGCTCATAAGTAACTGTTTGATTAGGTTGCAAAGGCAAACATCGAGCAAATATTTCTTGTCGATATTGTTGGGGAATAAATTTTTCTTCCCCCATCTCCAGCACAATTTGATTAAAAAAAGAGAGTTCTCCAGTGTTGTTGATAATACCTGCGGGAGTCGAGAGATTATCGCACCATCTCAATGCCAAAAACCATTTGGCATCGCTTAATCGGTGATAAATCTTCTCTGACTTTGGATGAGGAAAAACTTTATAGCCAGACTCAACAGCGACGATCGTTCCTCCCAAAAAACCAAACATAGTACCAAGGCGATCGCTCATCAAGACTTGCTCCCAAAAAATACAATTACCAACCATACAGCTTTAGTTTAAATAACAAAGCCGTAATTTTCCTAATTTTCTTAAGTGCGATCGCACATCTTCAACTTATGGGTATCAGAAAAGAAACTTGCTACGACATGGATAAATCTGCTAACTTATGTTCGAGTTCAGTTAGACTCATTTCTTGTTGTTTTGAAGCACCTAAACAGCGAAGATTTAGCTTTTGACTCATGGCTTCCCGCTCACCTACAATGGCAATCAAGGGAATTTTGCGTTTAGAGAGTTGGCGAATTTTCTTGCTAATTGTCTGGTCTTGGTTGTGAAGCTCTACTCTACCCCCCAGTTCCCTGAGTCGCCAGAAAATTGTTTCTGCCCAGGCAGATGCTTTATCAGAAATAGTGGCGACTGCGACTTGTGTAGGGGCAGACCAAATAGGAAGAGAACCACCATGATGCTCTAACAAAATACCAATCCAACGCTCGAACGAACCCAAAATTGCCTGGTGCAGCATAACAGGACGCTCCAATTCTCCCAATTCATTCACAAAAACTAGCTCAAACACTTGAGGGAGATTAAAATCGACTTGAATTGTGCCACACTGCCACGAGCGTCCCAACCGATCTTGCAAACTAATTTCGAGCTTTGGCCCATAAAATGCCCCTTCATTCGGAGCTAATTTATAGCTTTGTCCCAGAGACTCAACCACCTCGATTAACAGGGATTCAGCCCGATCCCAGAGGCGATCTTCACCCAGTCGCTGCGAGGGTCTCAGAGAAATTTGCAGCGAAAATCCCTCGTAACCAAAAGCAGCATAAACCTGCTGTACCATGTTGAGGAAATTGCTAATTTCACTATGTACGTCAGATTCTCGGCAAAAAATATGGGCATCATCCTGTACAAATTGTCGCAGTCGCATACATCCCGATAAAGTGCCAGACAGTTCGTTGCGATGACAGATACCAAACTCCATCAACCGCATCGGAATTTCTCGATAGCTGCGTTTGTGGGACTGATAAATGGCAATATGGGCGGGGCATGACATCGGCTTCAAGGCATAGTCTGGTTCGATGATAGATAAGGCTGATTCATCTATATCTGCATCTGCCTTGATGCTACCGACAACAAACATTCCCTGGCGAAATTTTTCCCAGTGTCTCGAACGTTCCCATAACGAGCGATTGAGGACAACAGGCGATCGCACTTCTTCAAATTCACGAGCTTGATAAACTTGTCGCATATAGTCTTCAATGCTGCGAAAAAGCCGTAGCCCCTGTGGGTGCCAAAAAACCATTCCTGGACTATGCTCCTCAAAGTGAAATAAGTCCATATCTCTTGCAAGTTCGCGATGATCTAACATTTTAGTTTCTCCTAATGTATAAGTAATAAAGCAATAAAAAACCCTCCAAGCCAAGTTTGGAGGGACGGAAAAATTACCGAGCGCGATCGAGCGTCACGTCTCTCCAGGCGTGATGGTTATGTTGGTGGTAGTGGTGTTGATTGTCAAAGGTATTGTTAGCAACATGGACATTCTTGGTGACTTTTTAGATATAGATAATGAAAAAACATTGCCCCCCAGGGTTTATCTGGAGGGCAACCAAAGTAATAAGACTAATTTCAGCGCAGTGCCTTATAACCCTCCCGTTTGGGTAGTTGTAATGGTGGTAGTAAGGACGAGTGCGGTTTTCATTGTGAAAAAACTTAGCTTCAATATAACCTTAATATAGCAATTTTTTAATAGGTGTCAAGTACCCGAGAACAGCCAATGACGATCGCTGCTTTTCCCTCGGATTCTTCTTAACTCGATTCGGAGTTTTAGAAGTTTTGGTATATTGCGATCGCGTAGTATCTAGCTTTGCAAGATCGCTAATTGAATGAAAGTAAAATAGAACCTTTGTAAATTGTCTTGAATTACAAGAACTCCTTAAGCGGAATAGATGACAGGGATTGTTAGATTTTAGCAAAATCAGAAAATTTAACGAGGACGCAGCGGCTGATTTGTTTGCTGAGATTGGCTATGAATCAGTCACAACGGATGAAATAGCAGCAAGAGCAGATACCTCAGTTGGCGGACTCTCAAATTTTTCCCCTGATCTTGCCAAAAATATTATATTTTATCTGGGTAGTTATTCCCCAAAGTATTCGAGTTTCAATTAGCTTCAATTCTGAATAAATTAATCCCTGGCTCACCAGCCCTGGGCTGAATTTTCTGTGCCTATCTATTCTCATGAAGCACCCCTTCATGAGAATGAGGGGACTGAAACGATCGCCCTGGGCTAAATTTGCCCTCATTCTCCCTCTATCGAGTTGATACTCGTTCTTTTTCTTTATTCCATCTCTTTTTAATAACGATTTCCGATGTATTTCATCTGTGGGGCTAATGGATGTGGGTTTACAGATTCGACAAAGGCGTGGAATTTCGATCGTGTATGCTACTACATACATCTCATCTTCTTGAGGACACGGGGTCGTAGCTTCGCTACGACCCGTGAGATGTCCGTGTCGTTGCAACTTACTCATTTCCTTTCTTAAAACGTTTTTCTCGGCTTTTTAACTCCAAAGATAGTAATAATATTAGTCAAAGAAATCAATTATTTTATGAGAAATGAGTAATAAGGGAGGCGATCGTTTATCCTTTAGGGCTTTTATACTCTAGGTCGATAAACTCCAGGTTTAATTCGTGACCAATATTTACCCAAATAGCCTTTGCGACCTAAAACATTAGAAATAGAGGTACGAACTTTATTCCTCTGGACTTGATTCCAGTCCGATTGAACTGGTTGAGGATAGAGATAATTGACTACATCGTCAATGGAAAAGCGTTTGGGACGATTCTTCCTAATGTATCCCTCGACTGTTTCATAGAGCGTGGGCTTTAATTTATCCGAGGGCGGTAAGCCATAAGGCTTGTTACGGGCGACACAAGGGTCGGAGGAAACCTCCGACCACGCGCCCTTACTTTTTCTCCCAGAGAGTCGCTGGGTGCTTGCTTTAGCTATATTTTCGTTTTGTTCGTCCAACCTGACAGGGGGTCGTTTATCCTCGAATGGGGACACCGCATTCGGTTTAGCTATATAGCAGTTGTTGTTAAACTCATCTGGTTCTAGATAACCCCGTCTTGTTGCCTCTTCTAGATATAGCTCGACAAGCTCTACCGAGAGTTTTTGTTCTAACTCGCGATCGAGTAGATGGTGTAAGTAATTTTGATGTAGTGTCTTGCCCGAATCTAAATTGGACACCGATTCGATTACTGACATTGCTTTTGCCAAATCTAGCGTCCATCTTTTCATCTGTTCTAACGAAGCAGGGGCTTTCCTGTCTTCATCTATTACAGAGGAATCGGGTGAGAATGGCTCGGCTTGGGGTAATTCTTGAATTACTCTTTCTGAATCTAAGCTTCGGTGTGAAGCAGCTCTTAACTTCTGTTGTCTGTCGATTGAATTGGATTCAACCAAGTTATCTGGGTAAGAAACATCTCTACCTAGATCGAGCAATAATAGTCCAACACGCTCCTTGTTTTCTTTAGCCTCGGTTGCCATCGCTAGATAATATTCGTATTTCGATTGATAGTAGCTCTCTAGGTGAGTCAAAGAGTCAATCATTGCTCCTGTTTCAATCCGTTCCATTGCTATTTACCCCGACGACATACAGAAGTTTTTCCGTTACATTCATTGCCATAGCTCGGACAGCACACGGCATAGCTTTTTCTTTCTACTACGCGATCGCATCCAATGCAGACGAATTTATATACTCTCTCATACATTTTTCTTTCATGTTCTCTAACTGTATATGAACGGTAGTGTTCGGTTTTAGTCGCGTCGAAGTCTGGTTTTTTTCGAGCCATAACGAAAGTAGAAATTTAAAACGTTGATAACTTTATTTATTGTGAATAACTTTACGAATAAAGGCTCGTATTTTAGCCCAAGTAAAGAGTGAACAAGCGCGAAACTACGTAGAGCTACTTCGCGCAAATGCGACCATCTCCAATATCTAATGTCACCTCAACAGTAATCAATTACTCGTTTTGTCCGAGCATCTTCAATCCTGTTACTATTCAACCAACTGCAATAACTCTCGTAGAGACTCATCTTTCTCAATCTCAACCTCAACAATCTGTTCGGTCATGCGATCGCGCCGATTCTCCATACCCAATATCTGACTCGTACTACCCCTACCCATCCGATAGGCAATCCGCATTACTTCCCGTTGCTGTTCTAAAGTCTCCAGTTGAGATAGTAGTAGCTCGTGTTTACGCTCGGCAGCTTCATAATCTAGGAGCAAGTTCAGTACTTCATCTTCAATCTTTAATAACAGGATTTAAGATATCTACTTATTATGTTTTTATTGTGTTTGTTTGTGCAAATCGGTAACAGAAGAAAAATTCAGGTATTTTCAGGTAGAGCTGCTAAATCTTAAGATCTTTTAGATTATTAATATTGATTCTTTTTAGTCACCAAAATACTACCGATACAGTTAGCAACTGGCGATCGCTTTCCATAACCTAGAGCGAACAATGGGCGATCGCCTCTTCTGGTGACACATTTCAAAAATGTCTGCTGAAGAGGCAAACTGCTTAAATGTCAGTCAGTAATACTCAACCCATGTACTTTGAGAGCGATTCGTGCCAGCTCAGTTAGACTATTTGTTTTCTGATTTGTGAGTCTACACATTGTCCAATTTCCACTTTTGGTTATCGCTACCAGTCTTAGACCACTGAATGATACTAGCTCCATCCTCAGTATTGCTTTTAGGTTTGTGTTTAATTCTATTTGATAATTGTTTCTAGATTAAATCTGTTTAATAAAAGGCGATCGCTATTAAATACAAGACAAAATCAAGCTAAAAACTAAGAATTTTTGCAGTAAGCTATACCGCGATAGATCCTGACATCTAATGGAGAACGATAAGTTTGAATCGGACGACGAAGATGATAAGTTTGTCCGCGAAAACGAGCAGTAAGATCTGATGGCACGGTTTCCACTCGAACATTATGAGTAGTATAAGCTTTACCTAAAAAACGTAGTTGCATTTTTGATTCTCCTATTTTGTAGCATTACTGTGAAAAAAAGTTTATTTATCAGTATTGTGTAAGCCAATAATAGGAATTTAAAGAGGAAAAATTCAGGTATTAATTCAGGTATATCTAAAAGTAATCTAGATTATTTATTATTAGTTAGTAGGGGCGGTTCGCGAACCGCCCCTACAGTTATTGGTCATTAATTCTTAATGGTCTAAATTTATTTTTGGTGAAGGTGCATCTTTAAATCTTGGTAGCTCGTTTTTGGCTTCTACAGCCGAAAGTATTGTATTTAGCGACGATATCGAATTTTCTGCTACTGGCTACTTCTTGAACCATTATTTTAAAACTACGAGTTTCAACAACCTGGTTTAGCTTAATCAGGCGAGACATTGTTTGACTAGCTTTTGCCACTCTGGAGAGGAAACCAAGCTGGCGATCTCTAATTCTGTGCCATATTCTGCTGAGTAGTTTTTAAAAGATGCAATCCAATCTAGAATAGTCTCTGTCGGGTATTTTCGACTATAACCACAGGATTTACTAAGATATTGGCTCATTTCGGTGAGGTGTCCTGTTTGCTGTAGTCGCCAGGCACTCCAAATCAGGCTTTGATAACGAGAATCAGCTTCTAGGTTTTTGACTTCTGTCGGTAAATTGGATTGAGCAAAAAATTGTTCTAAAATCCGATCTAATTCGTGAGCTTGCAAGAGAGTGTTTTTGGAAGCGTTAGCTTCGTGTTGACGATATTTTACTGTTGTCTGTTTTACCCATGCAGCATTACAACCCATCGCTGCTAAACGGAGGGTTAAATCTACATCTGGTGTTTGTTCGAGGCTCGTATCGAATCCTTCGGTACGCTCTAGCCACGATCGCCTAAAGAGCATTGCTCCTAAAAAAACAGGTTTCCAGACAATCAGATCGGCTAAATTGAGTTGAGGGATCTGCTTCCAAGGCTCTACTGCTGCTTTGAGATTGCCATGGCGATCGACAATTTGCCAACCACTATTGACTATTCCCAAAGAGGGATTTTGCTCCAGTAACGCTACTTGAGAAGCTAACTTGTGGGGCAAAAAAACATCATCCTGATCCAAAAAAGCGATATATTCTCCTTGAGCTTGGCTGAGTCCGAAATTACGGCTGGCTGCTACTCCTTGATTTGTCTGACTAAAATATCTAACCCGTTCTGCGTATTGTTGAATTACTCGATCAGTATTATCGGTCGAGCCATCGTCAACCACAATAATTTCATAATCACTATAGGTTTGGGCTAATACACTCTCGATCGCTTCTCCAATGTAGCGATCGCCATTGTAAGCAGGAATAATAACACTAACTTTAACCATGTTTAAGGAACGAGGAACAAAGAACAAGGCAGGAGGAGTGGAGGTGCAGAGGAAGATCGGGAGATCGGGAAGATCGGGAGATCGGGAAGATCGGGAGATCGGGAAGAAGTAACGACTAAAAACTAAAAACTAAGAACTAACTACCGTACGGACGTAACTATTGTAAGGGCGAACGGCGACGCGAAGCTAATCCTTTAGGGCGTTCGCCCCTACGCCAAATTACAAACGCCTAATTAACTGTTTATTTCTGGCTATTTCCAAATAAAGATGTTCTAGCTTAGTTATGTTCTGACGTAAAGTATAACGTTCCAATACTCTTTGTCGAGCTTTGTTACCCAGTAGGATAGTCATTTCAGGATGGTCGCGAAACAAAGGTAACAGAATTTTGAGTTGTGCGGTAACATCTTGGGTGTCTAGGACTACCCCCGCACCATCTTCTAAAACCTCGCCGTCTGCACCTGCATCGGTGGCTAAGCAAGCTACTCCACAAGACATAGCTTCCAGTAGCGATATAGATAAACCTTCTACCAAAGAAGGCAAAATAAAGACATCTGCTGCTCTGAGGATATCAATTCGTTGTTGTTCGTCGGCAACAAAACCCAGCCAGATAATGTTATGTTCTTTGCCATAATGAGGTTGAAGCGAACTTCTATTAGGGCCATCTCCCACCATTAATAATTGACAATCACCTCCTAAATTGGCTAGCTTCCAGGCTTTGAGGAGAGCTTCAATATTTTTTTCGGTAGCAATACGTCCCTGATAAACAAATAGTCTTTTAGTCCTTAGCTGATATTTGAGACTAGAATAACCAGGAGAATACTTTTGCTCGTCCACACCATTGGGTATAACTATCACGCGATCGCCTGGTACTCCTAGTTTGATTAAGAGATCTCGCTGGATCTCGCTAAAGACTATTACCCGATCGTAGCGGGCTAAAAAGGGCGCGTATAGCTGATAGGTCAAGTATTGGGTACTAGACTTAAGATTGCGGATTTTGCTGTCAAAAGGGGGATGAAAAGTGGCTACCAGGGGAATATTTAACTCTTCACAAATGTCTGGTAACAAAAAGTCTAGAGGAGATAATGTCAAAGAAGCATGAACTAAATCTGGCTTGAGCTTCCGTAGCGATCGCAATAAAACCTTACTTGATTTTAAGGTCGGTATGGTATATACCTGAGATTTGTAAATAAAAGGCAGGGGAATTTCTCTGCAATTCGACCAGCTATGGTGATTTTTGGCGTACTGAGCATGATTGGCGTAACTTTCCTGTGATTGAGAGAAATGCAAAAAACTAACCCGATAGTCTCTGTCTAACAGCGCGTTAGTAATTTCTCGACCATAGGTGACATTGCCACAAAAAGGTGATTTTTTTCCCAACCAAGCGATATGCATTCAAATGCTATTTCCTCTAGGCAACTACAGCAGATAACGCAAGATATAGCTAGTAAGATCAATTGATGATTACTATTTATCAGCTTTAGTTAATTTACCAGATTGGGGGATATTCAGTTATCAATTATCAATGACTCGTGAAAAGTTGATGATTTGGAGTTCGGAATTCGGAGTACTCGCTCTTCGAGAAGCTGAGTCTAACGACAAGCGAGCGCGAATGCAAACGCTACGGAGTTAGTTTTTAGTTGCTACTTATTTTGCGCATCATATACCAAGTTAAAACGCCTCCACAAAGGGCGATCGCAGCTAAACCGAGTAGTACCAAGGGTAACCCAAAGCGAGTTTCAGCGGATGCTGCTAGTGCCAACGGTAGAGAAAGGGCAATATTCACCGCGTTGTTTTGCAAACCAAATACTTTTCCTCTTTTTTCAGTAGGTGTTTGAGACTGGATCGTCGTTTGCATTGGCACGCCGACTAAGGCAGCAAATGCTCCCAAAAATGCTGTCATGACTAATGCCAACCACAGGTTTTGAGTAGCAAAAGATAATCCTACTAAAGAGGCTGAAACGCCAATTGAACCAATTAAACTCAAGCGCGCACGACTAATGTATTGTCCTTTACTACCCAAAATAGCTGCACTTGCCCCCATCCCAATGCCTGCTGCTGCCAGCAAAATACCAAACTGTTCCGCTTCGATTTGAGGAATTCGATCTGCCAGACTAACGGCTAATACTGCTAAGGCAGCAAAAATAGAAAATAAAATGACTAACTGAATTAAGGCATTGCGTACCCGATGATTTTCCCCTAAATATTTAATTCCATCTTGAATATCCTGCCAAGGATGAGGTTGTTCTTTTTCGGAATTAGTTAACTTTTCTCCTGTTTTTAGTGCCAGAAGAATAATTCCAGCGATCGCATAAGCACCACCAACCAATATTTCTTTACCAAGATCGTCAGGTAAACCTACTTGTACGCCTAAATTATCAGCTATGGCTAATAATGGCTCGCCGATCGCAAAACCAACGATCAGCAATGCCATCATGGTAGTGGTATAGAGGGAGTTGGCGGCCAGTAAGTCTTTATCTTTGACAATTAGAGGAATTACCGCTTGTTCTGCGGGAGCAAAAAACTGGGTAAAGGTCGATACTGCAAAAGTAATTGCCAACATCAAGCCAAATCCCAGAGGAATAGCCTGCAAAAAGGTCTTTCCTTGGGCAAATAACAGTATTGGAGGCAAAATTATCACCAAGATCCCCCTTAATAGATTGGAAACTACTAAGATTGACTTTTTTTGCCAGCGGTCTACATATACTCCCGCCAAAGAACCAAACAGCACCGCAGGAATGGTAAAAGCGATCATAATTGGAGATACCCATTGACTAATTGGCTGGTCTGGTAATTGGAATCGATTGGCAATTATGGCGATCATTAATACCAAATAGACTTTATCTGCCAACTGGGAAAATATTTGTCCACTCCATAAAATTAAAAAGCGGTTATTGTTTAAGACAGGGGCGAATCCTTGAGAATTGGGACGAGTGAATCTCGTGTCTCGTTTTACAAAATTTTCTGATGTTTCTGTTTCCGACAGTCGCATTATATTTTAATACTAAATTCAATCTTATTTTCTATACCTAATATTTTCCAGGACGAATTGCGATTCGTCCCTGGATAGACTAATTTGCTGGGTTTTACATTAGGATTACTTCGATCCTAAAACTCAACGTATAGGTTATCTACTAGATTAGCCGAACGAATCGTCTTACCTATATGATATTGGATATATTCTCGCAAAATTCTTTCTATTCTCATCCAAGCAATTTCTGAATTCGAGTCAGATGCTTCGCGATCGCTGAATAATTTTAAGGCTGGTAAAGAATGATGATTTAACTGTCGTAAAAGAGCTAATTCTAGAGCGTTAATGCGGTAATTAATCTGAGGAACGCGATTATGATACCGAGCCTCTAAATCCTCAGAGCGGTCGTCGCGATCGCCTTGTTGTGCTGCTTGAGATGCTTCTAGATCGATAATTCCCCCCCCCTCAAAACTAAATCCCACCCGCCACTGAGCAACGCTTGAGTTGGGTGCAACAACCTTTTGAGTCAGACAACAGTTAAATACCTGGGGAGTTATCCCCGCGATCGCTGTTAAATGAAATACCGCTTGAGCTAAATAGGGATAGATCGACTCCTCTCGATCGCAGGCTTCTAAACGTCGTAAATGTTCGTTGAGTAATTGATACAATTCTGGTTGGGGTTGTTCGTCTACCGCTAAAAATAAAGACAACTCCGCTAAATATTGAGCAGCAGCCAACTTCCCCAGATCCCGACTCAAACCAGGATAGGTATACAGAGTATCCGCTTGAATAATCTTATCCAGAGATTTTCCTCTAACAATTAATAGCTCATTAATGACAAATAATTGTGTCCTTCCCCGCAAACTCGATTTGTGCTTTTTTGCCCCTGGTGCAACCGCTCTAATTAAGCCATATTCTGGAGTTAACACCGCCACCAAGCGGTCATTCTCCTTAATCGAAGAGCCTTTTAAAATAATTCCTGTAGCTTTATATTTTTGACCCATTTTTTACAGGGAGTTAGTTTGCTTCGTTCAGATTAATCGGTTTTTAGCTATTAGCTATTAGCTATTAGCTTCTTAATTTATAGTAAGCATCGAAGCTTAATCTAATTCCTCGTTCCTCGTTCCTTATTTATTTTACCGATTCATTTTGTTGACGTACCAGATCTAGACCGCGAGAAGTTCCCAGGCGATTTGCTCCCGCTTGGATTAAGGCGATCGCCTGTTGATAAGTACGAATTCCCCCCGAGGCTTTGATCCCAATTTGTCCTTTAGTGATTTCTTTGAGTATTTTGACATCTTCTACCGTTGCGCCACCAAACCATCCCGTACTGGTTTTGAGATATGCGACTCCTGCATCGAGGCATATTTCTGCTGCCAGTCTTTTTTCTCGGTCAGTCAAAACAGTAGTTTCCAAAATTGCTTTAACTGTCTGACCAGTTTCGGAACAGATTCGCGCTATTTCCTGATATATTTGGTCGGATTCTCCTGATTTTAGCCAACCTAAATTAATTACGACATCTAGCTCTGTAGCTCCATTTTCTACTGCTTCTTGAGCTTCATAGAGTTTGACGGCAGAAGTAACAGCACCAGTAGGAAAGCCAATTACCGTACAGATATTGGGATTTTTATCGTGTAACAATTCTCTTGCTTGTCTGACAGCAGTAGGATAGACGCACACTGCGGGAAAATTATATTGCCAGGCTTCTTGACACAACTGCTTGACTTCTTCGGGGATAGCACTGGGTTTGAGTAAAGTATGATCGATATAGGTGGCGATATCGATATCTAAATCGGTTGCGGACATATAATTTAGTTTTATCTAGCAAACTCTAATTTTAAGAAGCTTGACTCGATTAAAATATTAAATATTAATTGAATATTAAGTTTAACCTGTTTTGAGCGCGATCGCGCAACCAATCAAAGACAGTTAGATAAAGCCTCAGATAATTCTTTTGCCGTCTGATAACGATCTCTTGGTTCTGGTTGACAAGCAATTTTTAAAACTTTAGCCAAATTCGTCGGAATATTGGGGATACTCTCAATATCAAATTCAAACTTGTTGCTTTGATAGCGATAATATTGCATTGGTGCTTCAGCAGTCAGCAAAAAAATAATTGTCGTACCAATGCCATAAATATCTGATTGAGGACATGGCTTGCCACGATATTGTTCTGGCGCACTGTAACCTTCTACCCCAATCCGAGTTTCTAAAGCAGTACCCAGTTCTTTAACTGCACCAAAGTCGAGTAGCATCAGACGACTATCCAAGTTCCGCAACATCAGATTGGCTGGTTTAATGTCCCGATGTACCAAAGGCGGTTCTAAACTATGTAAGTAGTCTACAATATCGCAAACCTGAATCATCCAGCGGATGGTTCTTTCTGGATCGGTTGCACCCCGTTGATTGACAAATTGTTCCAGATTATGACCGTGAATTAACTCCATGACAATATATTTGTGCTTATTTGCCACAAAAAAATCATAATATTTAGGAATACCTGGATGTTCTAGGGACTTCAAAATTCTGGCTTCTCGTTCAAATAACTCTCTGGCTTTGGCGATCCGAGCCATGTCTGCATTCATCTCTTTGAGAACCAAGAGCATGGGTGCATTTTTGACGGTGCGGTTGCGATCCCAAGCCAGATAGGTAGTTCCCATCCCCCCTCTACCGAGAGTCCGCAAAATTTGATAAGAGCCGATAAAATGTTCTTCTTTAACGATTGGTTTTCCGCAGTGTCGGCAAAAAATACTGCCTTCTGGGTTGTCTGCATGGTCGCATTCAGAAGTTTCTAAAATATTTGTTTGCTCTAGCTCGACTTTATTTTTGGCTAAATGAGATTCTAGTTCAAACTTAAATACGGGGCCATTTTCTGCCAACCGAATCAGATCGTCGTGTTTTAAGATGGCTTCGCTAACGAAAATATTATTGAGCAAGGTTCCGTTAGTACCCCGACTAATTAACTGCCATTTTTCTTGTTGCGGATCGCTTAAGGTTATCTCTAGATGTTGTCGAGAAACTTGAAAATAACCGTGGAGAACGATATCGTTGTTTTGAGCGCGACCGATACGAATTACTGATTTCTCAGAAAATTCCCACTGTTGCAGGGGTTGATTTGTCTGCGGTTCTAAAAGCGTAAAAATGACCATATTGGACAATTTATCGTTAAATAGGCAAGAGGACTATGGTCTTTAGAAATCAGGCTTTAACTTGATTCTAACTAGAATGGCAGTAATATTATCGTGACCATTGTGTTGATTAGCAAAATTTACTAGTTTAAATATACCTTCTTGGAGGTCGCTGCTAGAACTAATTAAAGGTTCGAGATCTTGTTGCCAATTTTCTTCTAAGAAGTCGTTATCGCAAAGACCATCCGAACAAAGTAATAATAAGCAATCTTCGGTCACTTCCATAAATTGAATTTCGGGACGGACGTAGTTATTTTCTCGCGGTCCCAATGCCTGAGTTAGTTGATAGGCATCGGGTCTGCCATAGGCAATATCTGGCTCGACACCGCGATTGATTTCTCTTTGACCGACTTCGTGATCTAAGGTCAACTGTTCTAATCCTTGTTTGCGAGTGATGCGGTAGATACGACTATCTCCGACATGAGCGATCGCCAGTTTGGTATTTTGTAGCAATGCCATCACCAAAGTCGTTCCCATCCTACCGCTACCAGAACGAGAATTGTCTATGTTGGTCTGATATAAAGCTTTATTTGCCAGTAGAATTGCTTTTTCGATCGTCTTGTGGTCTGGTAGCTCTTCCTGCCATTGAGTCTGAAAATATTTCTGGAGACTTTCTACTGCCATCGCACTGGCAACCTCTCCTGCTGCGTGTCCTCCCATACCATCACAAACTAAATATAAACCACGGACACTGATGTGGTTTTCGCTATTGTTTTCTGTTTGTTCGATTAAAGTTTTGACTCCAAAAAAATCTTCGTTATGATCTCTTTGCGAGCCAATATCCGTACAGCTAGCACTTGTCACACTTCGTAACTGCATTGGCACGATCGCTGTTGCCTGTTCTTCAAATTCGCTACTGTACATCATCTCTTCTTCGCTTTGGTCGAAGAAATTCGCTTGCTCAGTAGTCTCTGAGTCGTAGTTAGGTTGGAAGTTTTCGTCGGGTTGGGATTGAGGAATGTTCACGTCAGAATAGTTTAAATGAATGTCAAAGGATTCAATTTCGTCTTCAGCAAGACCAAGATTATGAAGTTCTAGTCGTAACTGTTCTATTTCTATAATCTCTCCTGAGATGACGCGATCGAGCAGTTGATTTAAATTGTTTAGTTGTTCTAGATTTGATTGTGCCAAACAAAGCTGCCAAGTTTTGGCTAAATCTTTTAAAGTTGGCGGAGTATCTAGTCTGTCCATGTATAGCTGCTGAAGACAAAAAGCCTGGTCTTCATCTACACGCAAGTTGTTGTTAACTAGCAAACTGCGAGCGCAGCCAATTTGAGATAAAGGCGACCAAAGTTTTGCCATTTCGTCTAAAAACCAGATAATCTGTAGCAACTGCAATTGTTGTTGCGACCACAACTCAGTCAGTAGTTGGCAGCCAGTACGGTCTTGAAGCAGGACAATTCCCCGTTCTTGTCGTTGCCAGGCATCATAAATCTTCGGAATCGCAGGAGTATATCTTTCTAAAATTAGATAAGGCAAAGCATGGGTCGGCAATCCAATCAAATTCCAGTATTGAGTTACCCTAAGATATAAATTATTGCTCAAATCTTGACCTAATTCTGTAAATATATCTTGCTGCTGTTGTTGCAGCCTGACCAGATAAGATTTTTGCCAAGGATGGCGATCGACCACTTTTGCCCGTACAAAGTCACTATCTACACTGGAAAAATTTACCTGTGGATCGGACTGGGGAGTTAATATTTCTTTAATTACATAACGATTGGAATTATTTTGGTTGACGGACTGGACTGGCAAAGTGGATACGAGCTGCTCTTTTTCTTGAGTAAATAAAGCTGATAAATTCTCAATTTCTAATTGTTTTTGGTCGTTATTAACCCTACTCAACGCTTGACCTACTTTTCCAGTCTCGTGCTTTTTAACTGCTTTTTTTTGAGAAATTATTGCCCACAGTAGAGTATAATTAGCTCCACCACAAAAGCTACAGATTTCTGCTTCCATAGGAATACTAGCCTGACATTGATAACATAGTTTGCGCGTCAAGGAGATTCCACAACTCTGGCAATATTTATGACCTTTTGGGTTTTCAAATTCACATTTAGGACAGGTAAGCATACTGCATTTTCCTTGAAAGATAATTTCGCCTATATTGATTCAATTTTTGTTTAGTTGTTAAATAGTAAATATATTGGTTATCTTAAAACCCGCATTTATCTTGCCAATTCTTAATATTTGGCTGCATCCAGAGCGAGCCTTAAAGTTGAATCTCAAGAGGAGTTAAAAATATAAAATTAATTTAGTTGACACCACCAGCCGACACTTAAAAAAATAATCTAAACTAAATATATCTGCAATCTTAGCTCATAGTCTTTTTTTGGCAATCCTTTTTAGCATTATCCAGGAGCGAAAATGTAGGGGAAAATCGAGGTACTGGACTATAGGCTAGCTGTAAAGACTAAATTGTAGAGAGTCAAGTCTTGTAGCTTGCAGCCTCTAGCTAAAAATTAAATTCGCCCTAGCGTATAATCTTAATTCGTGCAGTCATCCGCAGTACAAGCTACCTCGATCGCAGCAATTGCAGCATCTTCACGATATTTGTCAGTTGTATAAGATACCCCTGGATATTCGGGATAAATACCAGAAAATCCCAGACCATCTGAAATCAGTTTGAAGTACGAGGCTCTAAATCGAATATTCTCTGGGTTTTTGCGACCAAAAGTAATATATTCTCTCGATTCTCCCTCGGTATTGTATGCTAGAACCGCATTACCATATACTTTTTCTGCTTCTTTAATTGGCGTACCAACCTTGACACCTTCTTTTGTTTGATAGTTCTGGTTGTCAGTCATTAAAACAGTGATTACATCATCATCTGTGGGAGTAACTCGATCTGGATGAGAAGTGCTACCCGCACCGTAGACTATGTAGTATTGAACTATACCTCGATCGGTAACAGCGATCGCACTAGTATCAACCATAAAAGGCGATATGACTTCAAAATTAGTATTGCGATCCGATATCTGCTTTAACTTCCCAATGGTCATGCCTAACTTGGCTTTGCCAATACCATTAGTTGAAATTAGAAATTTCTCAGCTACGGGTTTTGTAGCAATTGTTTCTGTTGTTTCGGAAGTAGTAATTTCATTGCTTGGGGATGGAGAGTTAATAGTTTTAGCTTGACAAGCCGAAATTATTAAGGTGGTCAATAAAATAAGTCTCTTCATCGGAATAATTTTCTGCTTCGATTGTTATCTCTAGTCAATTGTAAAAGATCGGATTTTCGATCGACTACGCATACTACTTGTTAGTATTATCAAGGTAGCGTCTAAAAACCTCTAATCTTAAACCGACTAATTTAGATCCTCTGTATTTTACAGTCTCAAGAGCATTAATTTTTTTTAAGCTCATAATCAATAATATTTTTTGGTGTTTCCAAGCAGCGGTCGCCAATCAAATCTTTGAATCTAGTAGTTTTTAATTGAGAAGTTGAGCAAAAAATACTGAGTTCTGGTTGAGGTTGACTAGAAGAGGTAGTAACTCAAAGAAACATTTTGCCAGAGTGCGATCGATCTACAAAGTTATGGGCAATCTGTTTTTTGGTAACAAATTTTACGTCTCTTTGTTCGAGTAAACATAAGTTGAATTTTTTGGCACAATATATATACTATGTTTAATCAAACTTTAAAAATGTCCAATACAAGTTAACTAACTTAAACATAATGGGCATTTTTGCTTATAATCAGGACAGGAATTATTACATATCCTCAATTCTTTGTAACTAATCAAAAAGTTACACGAGCGCGGATTTTACTAATCATAATATCAACCGTATATTTAATATGCCCAGAATACTTGTAATTGATGACGATCCCGCAATTTCTGAACTAGTATCTATAAATTTAGAGATGGCTGGCTATGACGTTAATCAGGCAGAAGATGGGGTCAAGGGTCAGGCTCTAGCGGTTCAACTGCAACCAGACCTAATCATGCTCGATCTGATGTTGCCCAAGGTTGATGGCTTTACCGTATGCCAGAGATTGCGCCGAGACGAACGCACTTCTGATATTCCAGTTTTGATGTTAACTGCTTTGGGGCAAACCCAAGATAAAGTAGAAGGCTTTAATGCTGGTGCAGATGACTATTTAACCAAGCCTTTTGAAGTCGAAGAAATGTTGGCTAGAGTCAGAGCTTTGCTACGTCGTACAGACCGCATTCCTCAAGCAGCTAAACACTCAGAAATTCTCAATTTTGGCCCTTTAACCTTGATTCCCGAACGGTTTGAAGCAATTTGGTTTGAAAAAACCGTAAAATTAACTCATTTAGAGTTTGAATTACTTCATTGTTTGCTACAGCGTCACGGACAGACTGTTGCCCCTCCAGAAATTCTCAAAGAAGTTTGGGGTTACGATCCCGATGATGATATTGAAACCATTAGGGTGCATATTCGTCACCTACGGACAAAACTAGAACCCGATCCCCGTCATCCCAGCTACATTAAAACTGTTTATGGTGCGGGATATTGTTTGGAGCTACCTACTGCCGAACAAATACTTTCTGAAAAGGATAGAGCAACTGTATAACCACAAAAAGAGTCGGTCATAGACGGAATTAATTATCAGAGTGACAATTAAACCGTTATGTATGGAAATATCGGCTCCTTTTTTTGCTTGGTTGTAGTAGACTGGCACAGCTAATTTGAGGCATTAGATTTGTCTCTCGCCAAGACGCGAAGGCGCGAAGGGGAAACGGCGCAAAGATAGTTGTTCAGTTGAATCTATTGAACTATTTAAGGTGTGACATTCCAGTAGCCTGTGGAAAAACAGCAAATAAGCGATGAGAACAGCTTGATTGACTCAACTTGACAGCTTAATGTCTACTTAATTGACTCTAGTATTTGCCATAATTGATAATAGCTTCGCCCAAGCTTTCAGGAACTAGATTTCTGGAGATTACGTCGATGTTTATGGAATTTACTAATAATCATGCGAATAGGCAATATGACTAAAAAAACTCAATTAAATAGGTTTAGAACCCAGTTTAAACAAATAGTTTGGACTATACCATTGAGTATCGCGATGATTATTAGTTTGAGCAATAATTCCGCTCTGGCAAAAGATCCGTTTCGCGAAGAAAACCCTAGAGATATCGGCAAACATACCGAAAAAGCATTTAAAACCATCTTTTTAGAAGGTGATTATAAAGCAGTTGCCGAGGACTTAGAGTTGGCAGAGTCTGAAGAAGCAGACGATCCTTTGGCTCATGCGATGCTTGCTTCTTTAGCATATACAGAAAACGATTGGGACAGTATCAAAAAATATGCCTTAAAGACCCTGGAGTCGGCGCAAATATTGAGTGAAACCGATCCAGTGCGGGGAAATCTTTATTTAGCAGTGGGTCATTTTTTAGATGGTGCTTATATCTATGAAAAACAGGGTGCGTTAGATGCGATCGACAAGTTACAATTAGTCTTTAAATTTTTAGACCGTGCCGAAGATAGCGACCCTAGCGATCCTGAATTAAACTTGATTAAAGGGTATATGGATTTATTACTAGCAGTAAATTTACCCTTTTCCAAACCCGAACAAGCGATCGCTCGTTTTGAAACCTATGCTGCTCCTAATTATTTAGTCGAGCGCGGTTTGGCCGTAGCCTATCGGGATTTAAAACAATATAATCAAGCTTTAAAATATGCCGATAAGGCATTAAAAACTGCCCCTGAAAATCCCGAACACTATTATTTAAAAGGGCAAATCTTAAGACAAATTGGTAAAAAGAAAAACGATATTAAAACTTTAGAACAAGCTCAAGAAAACTTCGCTTTAGCTTTAGAAAAATCAGCACAATTACCTGAGTTTGTTTTAGCAACATTAGAAAGAGAAAATCGTCTAACCCAAGAAAGAATTGCGGAAATTAAGTCAGGAAAAGAACCTAATTAGAAGTTCGAAATTCGGAGAGACAAGCCATGCCTGTCAGGCGTGTCCTCAAGGATTCGCTTCGCATCACGCGTACATGCGGGTTTATGCCCGAATGGGTGCAAGCCCTTTGTTTGGCGGATTGAGCGTGAGGCACGCCGAACCTGCGTCGGCAAGTGCAATCACGCTCGTGAAAATCCGCAGGGGTGGATAGGGGGACTTATTTTAGTTGTCTTAATCTATTCAATAGTTAACTGTTCTTAGTTAAAAGTCCCCCATCCCCGCGCACCGCTTGTCTGTACAGGAGTTCGGAATTGTTCTTAAATGAGTTGGTGATCTAAGATTTATTAACTATCTCATACCAATCCTCTATAACAATGTATCATTGTTAAATTTAACCGTTGAATGGTACACCAACAACGATCCACAATCGAAATTCTAAGAAGGCGGATCTGACGCACTAAACACCAAAAATAAAAAAATCATGACAACAACAACTCTATTATATAGAGATGAGTTTGGGCTAGGACAGATATATCAAATGCTCAGTCTGTCCTCGTCAACATAGTCAACAATTTTCTTAATCATGAAACTACCGAACACTATCTCCATGTCTCCTTTAAGACAATTAATCAACTGGATCGCTCGTCCCTATGATTTCTTGGATGACTGTGCTAAAAGCTATGGAGATACCTTTACTATGAGACTCATGGGGTTCCCACCTCTGGTAATGTTAAGCGATCCTCAAGCGATCGGGGAGATTTTTGCCACAGATGCTAAACAGTTCGATGTAGGAAAAAACAATGAAATTGGCAAACCCTTTTTAGGCAATAATTCTTTGCTACTAATGGATGGTAATCGCCACAAGCGGGAACGTAAAATGCTCATGCCACCCTTTCATGGAGAAAAGGTAGAATTCTATGGCGAGATTATTTGTCAACTTACCGAACAAGTAGTGAGTACCTGGCAGCCTCAACAGCCTTTTTTAGCCAGTAAAGCAATGCGGGACATTACCCTAGAAGTAATTCTCCATGCTGTTTTTGGAATAAGTGAAGGAGATCGCTATCAACAAATTAGAACCTTGTTGGCAAATCTATTAGATATGATTGGTTCTCCTCTCAGTGCTAGCCTAATCTTTTTTCCTATTTTACAGCAAGATTGGGGTGCTTGGAGTCCTTGGGGCAGATTAGTTCGCCAACGACAGCAAATTTATGACCTATTACAAGCAGAAATTGACCAGCGACGTAGCCAACCAGAAATAAAGGGTAATGATGTTCTTAGTTTAATGCTTTTGGCTAGAGATGAAAACGGACAGCCGATGACCGATATAGAGTTGCAAGACGAGTTGATGACAATGTTATTGCTTGGTCACGAAACTACTGCTACTGCTTTGACTTGGGCTTTGTACTGGATACACAAATTACCCGTAGTTAAAGACAAACTGCTACAAGAATTAGACAGCCAGGGAAATGATACCGAGCCTTTAGCGATCGCCAGATTGCCCTATTTAACCGCAGTTTGCAATGAAACCCTCCGCATTTATCCAGTTTTGCCGATGACATTTATCCGCAGCTCTCGGATTTCAGTAGAGATCGCAGGACAGCAATTTCCGCCAGGAACATGTCTAGTTCCCTGTATTTATCTGGTTCATCGTCGAGAAGATTTTTACCCAGAAGCAAAACAGTTTAAACCTGAACGATTTTTAGAGCGACAATTCTCCCCAGCTGAATTTATTCCTTTTGGGGGTGGTAATCGTCGATGTCTGGGATATGCTTTGGCAATGTTAAAGATGAAGCTAGTTTTGGCAACTATTATGTCCAAATACGAACTAACTTTAGCCAATCAAAAACCAGAAAAACCCTCACGTCGCGGTGTAACTATGGCTCCTGCTAATGGGGTCAAAATGATAGTAACAGGAGAAAGATCTCGCGAACAAAAACAAGCTTTATTAGCAGTAGGTAATGAATAAAATGACTCTTTAGCACGTTTCTCGAATCAGTTAGGTAAAATTCCATCAACAATCAACAACAGTGCGCCTTCCTTCGCTTTAACACAATATAACTTAATGGAAGAATTAACCCTTTACGATTTCCCATTATCTGGTAACTGTTATAAAGTCAGACTGCTGCTCAATCAATTGCAAATACCCTATAACAGGATAAATGTAGATTTACAACAACAACAGCAACGCAGTACTGAATTCCTAGACAAAAACCCCCAGGGGAAAGTGCCTGTATTAGCAACCGCAACAGGTCATTTTTTAAGGGAGTCTAATGCTATTTTGTGCTATCTGAGTAAAAATACTAATTTCTTACCTATAGATCCCTGGGAACATGCTCAAGTTTTACAGTGGTTATTTTTTGAACAATGCAGTCATTTCCCCAATATTGCTAAGTCAAGATATATTATCCATTTCCTCGGTTCTCCTCCAGGATTTCAACCTACATTAGCAACCAAAAAACAAGAGGGTTATGCAGCTTTAGATGTGATGGAAAATCACCTTAAAAAACAAGAATTTTTAGTAGAGCGCGGAAGTTAGATTCTGTCAGCAATTACTTTGAGGGTAATGTTTGTCATATTGAGCGTCCTGATGCCACCTATGACTTAGTAATTACGGCTTTCACTTTTCGTAATTTTCCCGATAAACAGACATCGTTACAAGAAATGTTGCGGGTATTACGCCCAGGAGGACGTTTATTAATTCTTGACCATTTCCAACCGCAAAATCCTGTTTTGTGGAAGCAGACTTACACTTTCTGGATGAGTCAAATCGTACCCCAAATTGTGCGTCCTTTTATTGAAGATAGCACTCCTTACCGCTACTTAGCCCAAAGTATTATTAATCAATTGAAAATGCCAGAATTTGTCGACTTAATTCATAGTTTTGGAGCAACAGTAACGAAAACCAATACCTATGGTGGAGGTGCTGCGGGAAGATTAATTGCTGTTCGTTAAACTCAAGATATTGGAAAGATTACTTTATTTACTCGTAAAAGTTTTTTGATGCTTAATAAAAAGACGTACTTTGAAAGTCAAATTATGTGTTTACATAGAAAGATAGAAGATTTTTTTTTAGATGAACTTAAGAGATTAATAGAGTTTCAACAGAACAAAATTATTCGTTTAGAAGTATCTATCGATCATGAGCTAGAACCATTGCAATGGTTAAGTCAACAAAAATCATTGTTTAAAACTTATTGGTCAGACCGACACAATAGGTTTACAATGGCTGGAATTGGAGCAGCAGATTTAGTATTTAGCCAGGAAAGAGTTAACACCAAATTTCTCTTTGAACGTTTGAGACAACATCTATCTTGTCAATATTCCCAAGTTCGTTATTATGGAGGAATTAGTTTTCAGCAAACTAAGGAGATTAATTCTCCCTGGCAAGATTTTGGTAACCATCTTTTTCTTGTCCCTAAGTTTGAAATTTATCGAGATGAATCTGGTACTTATTTCGCCTGTAATTTCCTGGTAAATTGTGACAATAATTCTAACGAACAACTACAACAAACTCTACAGGAACTAGCATCAATTAATTTTAGCTTATCTCACCAACAACTAAATACGCCTCAAGTATCTAGGCGGGTAAATTCTCCTAATCAGTTAGAGTGGTATCGTAATGTTAACAAGGGGTTGACTTATATTAATCAAGAAAACTTAGAAAAAATTGTTTTAGCTAGAAAATCTGAATTTACAATCGTAAATCCTTGTAAACCAGAACATTTATTAAGTTTAATTCAAAAAGAGCAACACTGTTCTTTTGATTTTTGCTTTCAACCTAATAGAGACAAAGGTTTTGTTGGTTGTACACCAGAACGCCTCTATTGGCGTCAATGCAATCAGATTCAAACTGAAGCAATTGCTGGAACTAGCCCCAGGGGTAATTCTTTCCAAGAAGATGAAAAATTAGCCCAAGAACTGTTATCTTCTCCCAAAGAAATAAGAGAACATCAAGTAGTAGTTAAAAGTCTCCAGGAATCTCTTGCCAATTTATGTAATCGGATTGATATTGGGAACAAACCAGGTTTGTTACGCCTCAATAAATTACAACATTTACACACTAATTGTTCTGGAATTCTACATCCAGGAATAGACGATGTGGAAATTATTAATCAACTCCATCCTACCCCAGCAGTAGGCGGTTATCCTCGACAACAAGCATTAGAATTAATCGCTAAACTAGAAACTTTTGATCGGGGTTGGTATGGATCTCCTGTAGGATGGGTAGGCTTTGATAGTGCTGAATTTGCAGTAGCAATTCGTTCAGGTTTAATCCATAAAAATAAAATCACTTTATTTGCTGGGGCAGGTATTGTTGCAGGTTCTCAACCAGAAACAGAATGGGAAGAATTGGAAAATAAAATTAGCAATTTTCTTCAGATTGTAGACCTGGTTGACTGACAAAAGTTAAACAAGAAATGGTTAAGAAGTAGTCACCAATACCCTGTCACGGGGATCGGATATTTACTGTACTAAATCTTCTATTTCTTCAACTTTAGTAGGTAACTCTGCCGTTAAAACTTCTCTCCCAGAATTAGTGACTAAAACATCATCTTCAATTCTGATCCCTCTCACATCTTTAAACTGTGCCAGACGCTCCCAGTTAACTACATCTTGATATTTGAGGCGAAAATCGGGATGATTCAAAATAGCAGGAACTTGATAGAAACCAGGCTCAATGGTAACGAGCATTCCAGACTGAAGCGGGCGATCTAATCTAAGATAACTCAAACCAAAGCGATCGCTCCTAGATCTTCCTGGTTCATAGCCTGCCACGTCACCTAAATCTTCCATGTCGTGAACATCCAAACCTAATAAATGTCCGACACCGTGAGGAAAAAATAGGGCATGGGCATCCATCTCTACTAAATCTTCAGCATTACCCTTTAAAATGCCTAAATCTACCAAACCTTCGGCAATTATCCTTGCTGCCAACAAATGAATATCCCGATACTCGACTCCAGGCTGTACTTTGGCAATACAGTCATCATGGGCTTGTAGAACTATCTCATAGATATCTTTTTGAGTGCTAGAAAATTTACCCGAAACTGCCCAAGTACGAGTAATATCTGCTGCCCAACCGTTAGGGGTTTCTGCCCCCACATCTGCCAGTAATAAATCTCCAGGTTGTAGTTGATTATGGTAGGTTTCGTTATGTAAAACTTCCCCGTGTACCGTTACAATGCTGTTGTAGGCGCAACTCATATTGTGAGCGATGATTACCCCTTCCATCGCCCCTCGTATCTCTGCCTCATTTTTAGCTGTCTGAGTGGCTTGCATCCCTGCTAAATGAGCTTCGATCGATACAGCAGCAGAGGCTCTTAATTCCTTTAATGCCAGACTATCATGGTGCGATCGCAATTTTACCAATGCTCTAGCCAATTCTAGATCGATCCCTGATGCCCGCTCAGATAAGGAGACGGGACGATTTAATAGTTGGCATTGCTGTTGATAAGTAATACTATCCTGCACGGCTATAGTTGCAGCCCCCTCGGTTTTCTGAGATAATTCCGCCAGAGGATAAACGGCATCTGCCCCAATTATCGCGCCAATTTCTGAGCTTTGTGGCGTTTCACCGTGCCAGAGAGTAGCAGCAGGAGGGGGATTATCCATATATAATTCTAATCTACCACCTTCTAAACGAATTGCAGCATTAGCTAGAGGTATTCCTGCAAAATATAAAAAATGACTGCTAGCGCGAAAAGGATATTGATTTGCCGAGAAATTACGTCCCAGAGGACTGCTAGACCATAAAATAACTGGATGCTTAATTAACTGTGCCAGTTTGTCTCTTCTTTGCTTTAAACCAGTAGCCAGAGATAGATCGTTTTGAACGGGAAGCAACACCATCAATGATATTTTTGCTAGTCGATAAGATTAGTATAGATAATTGTCCCTTGTTCGTTGTCAATTTTAAAACCATGCAACCCAAATATTGGTCGATAGATCGCCTCCCAGGAATAATGCGATCGCAAGTTAAATTACTGGAGAAAAATCAGATTACCAATACTAAAAAACTACTAGAACTTACTAGTAGCCCAGAGTCGAAAATCTCTTTAGCTAGCAAACTACAGTTACATTTAAAATACATTAATAAGTGGGTAGCATTAGCAGATTTAGCTCGTCTACCCAGTGTCGGTACTCAATATTGTGGGCTATTACTACACGCTGGTATTATCTCTGTTGCTCAACTTGCTCAAACTTCTTTCGATCGCTTACAGCGACAGATAGTTCGTTTGCAGGTAGCAAACCTACAGAGAAAAGATTTGTCTCCTTCTGTAGAGCTAGTCAAAATTTGGGTACAAGAAGCCAAATTATTGCTAAATACTAGCCAGAAATCTTAAAAATCCAGGTGAGCAATAGGCGATCGCTGGTATACTAATAGTTGCGAGAAGAACTTTCAATGCGACGACGACCACCGCTACGGTTATTTTCCCTTGGTCTGGCTTTATTGACTCTCAGTTCTCTGCCCATCCACTCTGCACCATCTAAGCTTTCAATTGCTTTAGATTCTTCAGCTTCGTTCTCCATTTCGACAAAACCGAAACCTCTGGGACGACCAGTTTCACGGTCTGAAGGTAGAGAAACTCTCGATACTGTTCCGTATTCTTCAAAAACAGTCGTAAGATCTTCTTTAGTAACCTCATAAGATAGATTACCGACATAGATTGACATTAGTTTGTCTCCTAATTAACAAATATTATGTTGAGATAAATATTTCGGAAGAAAGCTTGCCAATCTATTATGTAGCCTAGAGGTTATGACAAATTGAAACAAACACGCTCGCCGAATTGAAATCTCTATTTTTTAGTAGGTTAACACAGCTAGATTGAAAGGGTTCATTTCAAGATTGAAAACAATGTTAAAAAATACAAAAATGTATAGAAGTTAATACTTTTTGGCTTGAATAACTAAATTTGCTATGTCTTGAAAAACCGAGGCAAATAATAATAACTTTATCTTATTGGACGTGATGTATGATACAAAATGGAGTTAAACATAACGAGCTAAGACAGTTAGTTAGATCGCAATTAGAACTATTACTAGAGAGTGGCAATTTAGAAGGAGCAAAGTCACTATTAATTCCCGTACAGCCAGTAGATATAGCAGAAGCCATTGAGGGTTTACCAGAATCGAACCAGTTAATTGCTTTTCGTTTGCTGTCTAAGGCAGAAGCGATCGAAGTATACGAGTATCTCAATAGTGATGTCCAACAGGCACTAATTCAAGAGTTTAAACGCCAAGAAGTATTAGATATTGTTGATAAAATGTCTCCTGACGATCGCGCTAAAATGTTCGACGAGCTTCCTGCTAAAGTAGTACGTCGTCTACTGTCACAGTTAAGTCCAGGAGAACGCCAAGCCACAGCTATTTTACTCGGTTACGAAGAGGATACGGCAGGGCGAATTATGACCCCTGAGTATATCTCTTTAAAAGAGAATTTAACTGTCAGCCAAGCTCTAGAAAGAATTAGAAGTTTAGCCAATGCTTCGGAAGTTGTTTATTATCTTTATGTTACCGATACATCTCGACAACTTACAGGAATTGTCTCCTTGCGGGATCTAGTCCTGGCTGCACCCGATACCACCCTGGCAGAAATTATGACTCGTGATGTGGTGTTTGTTCATACCGATACCGATCAAGAAGAAGTGGCTCGGACTATTCAACGTTACGATATTGTAGCCGTACCCGTAGTCGATCGTGAAGAAAGATTAGTCGGGGTGGTTACTGTTGATGATGTTATCGATATTATCGAACGGGAAGCTACCGAAGATATTTATGCTTTGGGTGGGGTACAATCGGATCGCGATAATTATTTTCAAACTAACTTGTTAACGGTAGCTCGCCGTAGAGTAGTTTGGTTGTTTGTTTTATTACTTACTAATACCGTTACTGGCGCGATCATTCGTTCTCAAGAATCACTCTTACAACAAGTAGTGATCTTAGCTGCTTTTATTCCCTTATTGACTGGTACGGGGGGAAATGTAGGCGCGCAGTCTTCTACAGTAGTGATTCGGGGTTTAAACACTGAAGAAATTCAAAACATGGGAGCAGGAAAAGTGATTTTTCGCGAAGCTGCTGCGGGAATTCTACTAGGCTTAATTTTAGGCTCGATGGCAACAGTTTGGGCTTATTTTCTGCAAGGAAATTTAGCTGTAGCCACTTCTGTAGGAATTAGCTTAATTGCGATCGCTCTTTTAGCTTCTGTTGCTGGCTCGGCTCTACCCTTTTTGTTTCGTTCCCTCAGCTTAGATCCTGCTTTGATGTCTGCCCCCTTTATTACTACCGCCGTTGATGTTTTAGGAGTCTTGATCTATTTCCAGATCGCTAGAGTCATTTTGGGTTTGTAGAGATTGATGTTTCAAGAGCTAATCGAGATCGAAGATCAAGGGTGAATAGTACCATCTGGCATTACCGTCCCCTTCCAACTTGCCCCACTTAAAACACTATTTTTTAAGTTAGCTCCCCTCAGATTAGCTCCTCGCAAATAAATATCAATGAGGCTAGCGTTTTCTAGATTCGCTTTTTCTAAATTAGTTTTAAACAGCAAGGCAAATCGAAAATTAGCATTTTGCAGATTAACTCCCTGCAAATTAGCCGAGGTAAGATTAGCAGAACCAAAATCAATTCTATTGTCTGCTTTAAGATTACTCAGACTCAGTTGCGATATGGTAGCCAAACTCGTATTTCCTCTGTTGGTATCTGTTAAAACTGCTCCTGCTAAGACAGCACTGCGTAAATTAGCCGAACGCAAATTAGCTCCCTGTAATATTGTTTGTTGTAGATTGGATTGTCGTAAACTACTACCGCTCAAATCGGCTCGATTAAAGTTAGCATGGCTCAAGTCCGCACCAGTCAAATTAGCTTGACTAAAATCTGCCCGACTAAAATCTGCACCGCTTAAATCTACTCCTGTAAGATCCGCTCCTGAAAGATTAGCTCGGCTTAGGTTCGCTCCAGAGAGATTAGCCCTGGTAAGATTGGCATTGCTAAGATCGGCATCGGCAAGATTGGCATCGCGAAAAAAAGATTGACTGAGATTGGCATTACTCAGATCGACTCTAACCAAACAAGCCTTTTCTAAATTAGCCCAGCTAAGATCGGCATCGGCAAGATCGGCACATTTAAGATTTGCTCCCGCTAGGTTAGTTTTAATTAAACGAGCATTGGCTAAATTAGCTCGATTAAAATTAGCTCCAGTCAAATTTGTACCACTAAGATTTGCCCAGTCTAGTTCAGTTCTACTCAAGTCAATCTGCTCTAGTTGAGCCTGGATAATTTGGATCTGACTGAGATCGGCTCGGCTAAAGTCTCTATTACCCTGTTGATAGAGCGATAATAACTCTTCTCCATTCATTAATTTAGATTGCTATCTTAACAATTTGCCATAGGAATATAGATTTATCATTCCCGATCGCCACTCCAAAATAACGCTGCTTATCGAATTACAAAAGTAATCAATTAACAGTTTAAAGTCCAATCTTGGCAATTAATTTTCCACAGCCAGATCGCGATCGCAGTAGCCTCAAAAATTCTCAACTATAAAGAAAAAATTGTACTCAGTATTTAGTTCGGAGTTCGGAATTCGTAGTTCGGAGTACTTACGCTGGCGACTGGCTTAGCAACAGAGTTAGTAAGTTAAGACCTAGATTGAAACCGATTTTCTTTTTATTGATACAATAGTACTAACTAATAATCATGAATAACCTAATTAACAACTATGAATAACTATCAAGATTTTGGCTTTAACAGTAATGAGTTTTTGGGTGAATTAACCACCGTTCCCTACTGTCAGTTTCTCAACGCCAGCAGCAAAAATTATGGCTTAGCAATTACTTGGGCAAATGCCGAACTAGCCAAATTTGAACCGAGCGATCGCTGGCAACAGATAGAACACGAGTTTGCCGACGGAACTAACGAAACGCTGTGGGTAACGCAACAACCGAGATTGCTAATCTTAAACCGTTCTCAGCCTCTGATGAGTAACGATACCCAGACCATTCCCTACAACAAAGCTCAGTTTGCCGAGGGAGGCTTCAAAGCTTTCTCTTATCTTGTAGTTTGGTTTTTAGACGATCGCAATCAGCCATTATCCCAACTACCTTTTCGCCTCAAATGTAGTGGATATGCAGGATTGACCACGATAAAAAATTATAGTTACTACAACAATCCCCATAGCTTTACTAAAAAGTTTCTTCAGGTATACAAAACTTTAACTGGCGATCGGGCAATTGATAAAAACGATGTCTTTTATGCTCATGCGGTTTATCAACCAGTTTTAACCAGACAAAAAGCTACCTCAAGTATTAATGGTCAGTCTAGCTTCGCGGTGATGACCGATCGCTTTTTAGAACCCAACCCATCTAACTTTGCTTCTCTAATTATCAAAAATGGTTCGGAAGTCAGTAATAAGATTAAAGAATTAATCGAAACCACAAAACCTTGGTTAAAGACAGAATCAATGCAACCTGAAGACGAACATCCCGATCCACAAGTAGAAATAGAAGTGTCAGAGCAAAATGGAGTAGAAGCTGGTTTGACTCCAGAACCAGTTGCTTTTTAAACTTTTAAGAGAATTAAGTCACTGAACCAGGAATCCCCGTCCTTCTAGGACGGCGGGTGCGATTCGTTCATACGAAATCCTCTTAGTAGGAGGGATGTATGGCTTCTGTTAAGTAACCTATATGGTATTGGACTTTGGACAAAACCCCAAAGAATTCGCGAAATTCATTCGCGAACAGAGTCCAAGAAGAAGGGGCAAGAGAAATGAGAAGATCGATCGCAGTTTCGACAAACTGATTTCAATTGACTCATAAACAATGCCCCAAAACAACTATAATCAAGAGCGACAAGATTTCAAGCAGTTTCGAGGGGCTCTTGATGGCTCCAATGAAAATTTGCCTTGGTCGAATCATTGGTCAGTATTGGTGGTCGATAGCGATTACTCCGCCAAAACTTTTCTGAGGGAGCAGTCACAACATCCCAATCTGGTGGTAGTAACCAGAGTGAGAAGCGATCGCGTTTTCTATCAGTCTCCTGAACCCAGATCAAACCCTTCTAAAGGTCATCCGCAGTGGTACGGAGCCAAATTTGACGAGCGACCCCGCGTCGGCGAAAGACGCAAGGGAACGCGCTCGTCGTGACCTGAAAGATGAGGCTACTTGGCATGAACCAAAGGAAGTGGTTCAAACCAACTTCATCACTAAGAAAGGTCGATTACTGAATGTAAGGATTCAGAGCTGATCAGATATGTTGATGCGAGGTTCTCATGATTGTCCGATGCACTCGCTACCCTTTACTTTAATGCAGATACAAGTTACCACTGCCGAAGGAATTAGCATCTGGAAACCGATGTGGTTGATTATGATTGGTCAACGTCGGGCGGAATTGACAATCACTGAAGGCGATCAGGCTTATCGACAACGATATGACATCGAACACCTACTCCGTTTTGAGCGTGAGGGACGGCGAGGTTTCCTCGCCATGTCCAGTGCGATTCGTTCATCCGAAACCTAGATAATTAGGGGGATGGAGGCACTTCTAAAGTAACCCAAACTGGGTAGAGTTCGCACTTTTTAATCCTTTAGAAGTAGACAACTGAATATCCATGTAGGTGATGGAAAATAACCTAGAAATACTAGTCCTACCACCCTGATGCGGGGTTGAAAGCACAGAGCGTCCCTTTCGGTAACGAAGGAGTGAAGTTTCCCTTGCTAGTGGATTGACAACCCAGTAGTAAAAGCGGGACTGGAAGCAGAAACCTGTGGTAACACAGCCATAGACGATAATAGCTATTATCGTCGGCTGTGAGCAGGAATCCGATAATCGACCTGGACTGAGATTATATCAAGGAAGAGAAAATCGTGGGGTAGAACAAACCAAGTGCTGATGAACCACCAACAGGCGAGAGCATGGGATATAAGCTAGTACTAAGCAATTAGTACCTTATGGGTCAGAAATATCTGACACGGGTAAAGGCTAACAGTGTTTGGACATCGAGTTAGCGCATCTCTTAAACCCCTGGTGGATAAGCACGCCCTAAAGGATTCAAACAATGGATGTTTGGAAGGAAGGAACTCTGTTTGCGCTCCTGATGTAAAGGTCGAATCATCAGGTAGTCAGTCAAGACGAAACATCTGGAGCAATCCAGGCAAAAACGGAGAAAGATGGTTTAAGAAGTTAATGCCAAACCCGAATTGACGGGTAATGCCTGAAAAGCGCACCGCCCACCCTGGGGTTTCCCCAGCATGTGGACGGAGCAAGCAGGGATGGCTTAATCGCCTGGATACACTGACGTAAACCGCAATGTGTTAAAGCAAAAGAGGTACAAGTAGAAGTGAATAAGCCTAATACAGAGTCAAATAACTTGGCGACTGTGGGATGGGAGACTATCAACTGGCGTAAAGTCGAACGATATGTCTTTAAGCAACAAAAGCGCATCTATGCTGTTTCACGTCAAGGTGATAAACGTCGAGTGCGCCAACTTCAGAAAACACTGATGAATTCTTGGTCAAACAAGGTATTAGCGGTACGAAGGGTAACTCAAGACAATAGAGGAAGTGCGACCTGAAAGGTCAACTAAATTGAGACTCCGCAGTCTCTCTGGAATTTCTACTCCAGACCTCCATAGAGGATTCCGTAGAAAATACGGTACGTCACGGCTTAGTAGGTAACGAAACAGTCGGAGTGCAGACGCTAAAAGTAGCCAGAGCTGCCAGGGTCAGGCAGTGAGGAGCAAGGGGGAAGAATGTAGAAGGGTGAACAAAGACTAAGATATTGACTAAATCACGTCACTTGTCAACGAGCCAAATGACTCCTGTTTAAGGCTCGAAACCAAAATGGTAAATAGGTGGTTGTCACGCTTTCCTTTCGTAACAACGTAGAAACACAATTCCTATCGTGAAATAGATATCCGCCCTAGCTACATTAGAAACTTTAGTTGATACAACAGGACAAATCCTACAGAGTCTAGAAGAAAGTCGAATCTTTTAGTAAGCAAGCGAGTAATCAAAGCCGAATTCTCTGGAGGAAAAAGGATGAGTGAAAAAGCGAATGCCCCTTTCGTAATGAAGGGGATAGAGGTTCAAGATTTGCCTCTGACCGAAAGGAAAGCAGAAGTCACTTGGGTCATATACGGAAAGGAAAGTTTATCAAAGGAATGAACCCTCATGACAAGTTGGATACATCAAATTGATGTAAATGGACATAGGGAACAACTTTTAGACTGGAATCAAGTTAATTGTCAGAAAGTAAGAAAGATTGTTAATAACCTAAGAAAACGGATATTTCGTGCCAGAAAACTTGGGCAATGGAAGCAGTTAAGAAGACTGCAGAAATTGCTATTAAAATCCTACGCAAATCTATTACTTGCAGTACGACAAATTACTCAAATAAACCAAGGAAAGAAAACAGCAGGAGTTGATGAGGAGGTAATTAACACTCCTGAAGACAGAGTAAAACTTGTCAACAGTTGGAAAGAAATAACAGCCTCTCCTACAAGAAGAGTGTATATTCCTAAATCCAATGGCAAGAAGCGTCCCCTCGGTATTCCCACCATCAGGGATAGAGTCACGCAAGTAATAGTTAAAAACACCTTAGAACCTGAATGGGAATCGCAATTCGAGCCAAATTCTTACGGCTTTAGGATTGGTAGAAGCTGTCAAGATGCTATAGCGCAATGTTTCAATAAGTTAGTAAACAATCCACGCGGAGCAAGACACACTTGGGTTCTAGACGCTGACATATCAGGATTTTTCGATAATATTGCACATGAATCCATCCTGAACATGATTGGTACTCATCCATCACGAGAACTAATTAAAGGATGGTTAAAAGCTGGATACGTCTATCAAGGAATCAAAACTCCTACAGATAAAGGTACACCTCAAGGCGGGGCGATAAGCCCACTTTTAGCAAACATAGGACTGCATGGTCTTGAAGAAGTGATTGAATCAATCAAACTACCCAAAGATAAATGGGGAAACAGATTGAAGCTCGGTTTTGTCAGATACGCGGATGGCACGCCGATACAGGCGTAAGACTAATGGGGTGAAAGTCCCCTGACCCCAATTGTCTGTTCGGGGGTCTAGCAGGAGGACAAGTTAACAGAGTGATTTGTTGGCTCAAGTGTCCTTGAACGATAGATGCGGTCATAGCGGGCTGCAACAACAGTGAACCCAAATCAGCCTCGTAATACGTAGTTATGTGAGCCGACCGTATCGTCTGCGCGGGAAGGCTGTCAGAAAATGGGGATTAACAGACAGAAGAACCGTTTTCAAGCATCGGGGTATTGGGGGTGGCACGCTATGAAAGTCTTACGACCCTAGGTCGGGAGACCTCAAACGATACAGATGGCAACTGTAACAGCTCAGTATAAGGGAAACCGAAATCGGA